>CAYMRQ010000225.1:0-300 GCA_964392845.1 uncultured Rhizobium sp. | reverse complement strand
TTCCATGATGCCCTTGATCTCGCGGAACTGGCGGCGCACCTCGACGACGATCGCGCCGGCCGAGCGCCCGACCGCCTGCATGCCGAGGGCACCGAACAGATAAGGCAGGAGGCCGCCGAGGAAGAGCCCGATCACGACGTAGGGATCCTGCAACGCAAAGCGGACGTCGAGATTGGGGAAATAGTGCTTGAGGTCTTCGGTGTAGGCGGCGAAGAGCACCAGCGAGGCGAGCCCGGCCGAGCCGATCGCGTAGCCTTTGGTCACCGCCTTGGTGGTGTTGCCGACGGCGTCGAGCTCATC
>CAYMRQ010000224.1:6814-7750 GCA_964392845.1 uncultured Rhizobium sp. | reverse complement strand
GCCTGCCCCGGCGAAGGCCGGGGGCGAGCCCGGCCGGCCAGGCGACCTGCAAGATTCGACCTGCAAGATTCGACCTGCAAGATTCGACCTGCAAGATCGGCTCGATCCACGAATGCATCAACGCCGATCTGCGCAGGCGCCGGCTGCATCAGCTCAGTGTGCGCGGCGCGGCCAAGGTGAACCATCTTTCTGTGGCATGCGCCGGCCCACAACTTCCGGCGCGCCGGACCCTGCGCCGTGCCGCCGCAGCGGCGCCCGCGGCGTGAGAAACCACCCGTGCGCCGACCCAAGCCGCCCCAGAGCGGCGGGCCAGCCGCCCTCGGCTTGCCGCATGGCGCTCCCTCAAGCACCCCTCCACCGCCGCAACCCTCGCCAAGCGCCCCAATCGATAAATTCCCAAACTCCCAGGATGAGGTAAATTTGTACGTGGCAGCAATAAGGAGGCGCGAAGCGCTGTCGCGAAGGACGCATTGCACCCGGTGCCAGACACTCATCCGTTCCTCGAAGCCATTGAAAGCGCCTCGTTTGCCGAGATGTGTGCGCGCCCTAGCGCGGCCGCGGGAGAGGGAGGGGGCCGGCACCGTGAACGATGACGACCCGTTTTTGTGGCTGGAGGAGGTTGAGGGCGCGGCGGCGCTGGCCTGGGTGCGCGATGAGAACGCGCGCAGCCTCGCCGAGCTTGAAGGCGACCCGCGCTATACGGGTTTGCATGAGGCGGCGCTCGCGATCATCACCGCGCCCAACCGCATTCCCTATCCGGGTTTTCTCGGGGACCGCCTCGCCAATTTCTGGCAGGACGAGGGGCATGTCCGGGGCCTGTGGCGATCGACGAGCCTGGCCTCGTTCGCGACCGCCGAGCCGGATTGGCAGACGCTGCTCGATGTCGATGCGCTGGCCGCCGCCGAGGGGCGCAACTGGGTGTTCCAGGGCGCCAGC
>CAYMRQ010000224.1:0-6804 GCA_964392845.1 uncultured Rhizobium sp. | reverse complement strand
GCGCTCTCGTCAGCCTGTCCGATGGGGGCAAGGACGCTGCCGAGCGGCGCGAATTCGACATCGCTTCGGCGCGCTTCGTCGAAGGTGGCTTTCGCCTCCCCGAAGGCAAGCAGAGCGCCGTCTGGCTCGACGACGACACGCTGATCGTCGCGCGCGAGTGGGGTCCGGGGACGATGACGGCGTCCGGCTATCCGTTCATCCTGAAGCGGCTCTCCCGCTTCATGCCGCTCGATGCGGCCGAACAGCTGTTCGCCGGCACCGCTGATGATGTCAGCGTCGGCGCCAGCGTGCTGCGCGACCCCGAGGGGCGGGTCCGGGGCATCCTCGTCAACCGGCAGGTCAGCTTCTTCGAAAGCGAACGCTACCTGCTGACCGAGGGCGCTCCGATCCGCCTCCCGGTGCCGGCGCGCTCGACCTTCCGCGGCTTTGTTTCGGGCCAGCTCGTCTTCTCGCTCGAGGAAGCGTGGCCGCTCGCGGGCGGGCGGAGCCATATGCCGGGCGCGCTCGTTTCGCTCGACCTTGCCGCGTGCCTCGGCGAGCCCGACGCGGTGTTGCCGCTGTTGATCTACGCGCCGGGGCCGCGCGAGGCGATCGAGGATGTCGCGGCGACCCGCAGCCTTCTGCTGGCGACGGTCTATCGCAACGTCCAGGGCAGCGCCGTCCTATATCGCTTCGCGGCGGGGGGATGGACCGCCAGCCCATTGGCTCTGCCCGAGCACGCCTCGGTGCATATTGTCGCGGCCAGCAAGCGCGAGGACCGGGCGTTTATCGATATCGCCGGGTTTCTGACCCCGAACGCGCTGTGGCTGGTCGAGCCGAACACGGGCGCGGCGACCCCGGTCAAATCCCTGCCGGCGCGCTTTGATGCCGCAAGCAGTATCGTCGAGCAGTTCGAGGCAGTGTCGGCCGACGGCACGGCGGTGCCCTATTTCATCGTCCGCCCGAAGGGGCTGCGCTTTGACGGCGCGGCGCCGACCCTGCTCTACGGCTATGGCGGGTTTCAGGTGTCGATGACCCCGTCCTATGCCGGCGCGCTCGGCAGGCTGTGGCTCGAAAAGGGTGGAATCTACGTCGTCGCCAATATCCGCGGCGGCGGCGAGTTTGGCCCGGAATGGCACCGCGCCGCGCTGAAGGGCGAGCGCCAGCGGGCCTTCGACGATTTTATCGCGGTCGCCGAGGATCTGATCCGGCGCGCCGTCACGAGCCCACGCCGGCTCGGCATCATGGGCGGCTCGAACGGCGGCCTCTTGATGGGCGCGATGCTGGTGCAGAGGCCGGAATTGTTCCGCGCCGTGGTGACCCAGGTGCCGCTCCTCGACATGCTGCGCTATCACCGCCTCCTCGCCGGCGCCTCGTGGATGGCCGAGTACGGCGATCCCGATCAGCCGGAGGAGGCCGAATTTCTGCGCCATATCTCGCCCTATCACAATCTGCGGCCGGGGGTGGAATATCCCGAGCCGTTCTTCGTCACCTCAACGAAGGACGACCGGGTGCACCCCGGCCATGCCCGCAAGATGGCGGCCAGGATGGCATCGATGGGCCTCTCGTTCTTCTATTACGAGAATGTCGATGGCGGGCATTCCGCCGCCGCCAATCTCGCGGAGCGGGCGCGGCGCAATGCGCTCGAATTCACCTATCTGACCCGCAAGCTGATGGATTGACCGCTTTTTGCAGCAGGGGGGCGAGTGATGGCAGGCTTCGACGGGCTGAACGTTCTGATCACCGGCGCGGCCACCGGGTTGGGCGCGGCCACCGCCTTGGGAGTCGCCCGCCAGGGTGCGCGGGTGATCATCAACTATGCATCGAGCCGCATTGAAGCGGAAGCCACCGCCGATGCCTGCCGCAGCGCCGGCGCCGAGGTGCGGGTCGTGCAGGGCAACGTCGCCGACGATGCCGACTGCCGCCGAATAGCCGCGGCCGCTGCCGATTGGGGGCGGCTCGATGCGCTGATCAACAGCGCCGGCGCCACCAGGCACGCCCCGCACGGCGACCTCGACGCGCTCTCGGCCGATGATTTCTACTTCTTGTTTGGCGTTAACACGGTGGGTCCGTTCCAGATGGTGCGCGCGACCCGCCCGCTGTTGGAGGAAGGGGCGCGCGCCTCGGGCCGCGCGTCCGCGGTCGTCAGTGTGTCCTCGGCCAGCGTCTTCGACGGCCGCGGCTCCTCGATCGCCTACACCGCCAGCAAGACGGCGCTCCACAGCGTGACCCTGTCGCTGGCCCGCGCGTTGGGGCCGCTGATCCGCGTCAACGCCGTTTGCCCCGGCTACATGGACACGCCGTGGTGGTCGAAGCGGGGGCAGGATGCGGCCGACAAGCTGCGCGAGACAGCGCGCGTCAGGACACCGTTGCAGATCGCCTCGACCGCGGAGGACGTCGCCGAGGTGGTCATGTTCCTTGCCGGCCCGGCATCGCGAAACATAACCGGCGAAATCACTGTAGCCGATGCCGGCTGGCTCCTGGGGGCTAAGTAGCGGGCGCGGCGCAATGCGCTCGAATTCACCTATCTGACCCGCAAGCTGATGGATTGACCTCTGGGCCATCCTATCTAGCGTAGGGCGGATCTTGATCCGCCTTAGCCGTATCGGCGGGTCGAGACCCGCCCTACAGGGTTTTGATGGATTGACCGGCGGCCGATCCCAGATAGTCTAAGGTCAGTTGCTGAACGCCGGCTTTGCTCAGGTCGGCTCGCCGCGAAAGGACGCGACCCATGATCAACAAATTCATGACCGTGTATGCCGGTCACATCGACATCCCCGACCATGGCCAGGATGCCACCCCGGCGAATGACCGGCGCTATAACAACGACCAGCTCGCCAGCGTGTTCGACAAGACCGAGGCGATCGCCAAGGTGATGGACGAATACGGCTACGACACGCTGTGGCTGGCCGAGCACCATTTCCAGCACGAAGGTTATGAGTGTCTGCCCAACATCCTGATGCTTGCGGTGCATCTGGCGCATGTCACAAAGAAATTGCGGATCGGCTGCGGCTTCAACATCGCGCCGATGTGGCATCCGCTGCGCCTCGCCGAGGATTACGCGGTCGCCGACATCCTGACCAAAGGCCGCACCGTGTTCGGTGTCGGGCGCGGCTATCACAGCCGCGAGGTCGAGACCTTCGGCAACCCGATCATCGACCAGGAGGCCAACCGCGAACTGTTCGAGGAGCAGGTCGAGATCGTCTTCAAGGCGTTCAACAACGAGAGCTTCTCGCACGAGGGCAAGCATTACACGATCCCGGCGCGGGTGCCCTATCGCGGCTATGATTTGAAGGAACTGAGCCTGGTGCCGCGCCCGGTGCATCTGCCGGTCGAATGCTGGCAGCCGATCGTCAGCGCTTCGAAGCGTGGCATCGAATTCATGGTGCGCCACGGCATCAGGGGCCTAGTTGGCGGCGGTGCCGCAATCATGGCCGAGGGGCCGATCCAGGCCTATCAGCGGGTGGCGAACGACATGGGCCAGGACTTGAAGCTCGGCGAGAATTTGACGATCGGCGTCGCGTTTTATCTGGCGAAGACGAAGGAGCAGGCGGTACGCGAGCTGAGGCCGCTCTACGAGGAGCACGTCAAGATGTTCGCGCCGCTGGGCTTTGTGCCGGGGCTGACGCCCGAGCAGATCGCCGCGGTCAGCCGGCGCGGCGGCTGGGATGCGGCCGGCGTGCCGCCGGTCGAGCACTACATGAAACTCGGCTCGTGGTTCGCCGGCACCCCGGACGACCTCGTCGCCCATTTGAAGAGCTTCGAGGAACGCTACCCCGGCATGCAGCACATCAACCTGTCGCCGCCGCTGACCACCCCGAAGGACCGGATCATCGAGCAATACCGCATGGTCGGCGAGCTGGTCATGCCGCATTTCCGCGGCCGCGCCGGGGTGCACGCGGCGGCCGCGAAGTAGGAACTGGCCCCGACACTCCGCGCCGTCATCCCGGCGAAGGCCGGGATCCACCTCCGCTGTCGACACGGGCCTTCGCCGGTGTGACGGAGATTGGATATGGGCACCTTCGTTCCGCGGTGAAGAAACAGCCATGCGTGACAAGGCTTTCTTTGTGTACCTGCTGGCAAGCGGATTGCGCGGGACACTCTATGTCGGCGTCACCTCGGACTTGGTAAAGCGGATTTGGGAGCACAAGACCAAGGCTGTCCCGGGCTTTACGGCTCGCTATGGCGTCGATCGTCTCGTTTGGTTTGAGGCTCATGAGACGGCCGAAGGCGCGATCACGAGAGAGAAGCAATTGAAGGAGTGGCTGCGCGACTGGAAGATGAACCTGATTGAGCGCGACAACCCCCACTGGATCGATCTTTATCCAAGTCTGGGCGGCGCCTGATAATTCTCGTCGTCCGGGCGAAGGCCGGGACCCACTTCGGCCGTGGACACCGGCCTTCGCCGGTGTGACGAATGAAAAACCCCTCTCCGCCGGGTGGCGGAGAGGGGATTTTCGCGTCGGCTACAGGCTTATTTGTGGGCGGCCTGGTAGCGCGAGTTCCTGAGCACGCGGCCGGGCAGGTTGCCGGTGTGCTCGCCTTCCTTCATCAGCATCTGGCCGTTGACGAAGGTGGCATAGATGCCTTGCGCTGGCTCCTTGACGCGCCAGCCGCCGGCCGGGAAGTCGTGCACGATCGATTCGGGCATCGGCTTCACGGTGTCGGGGTCGAAGATCGTGATGTCGGCGACCATGCCGGGGCGCAACAGGCCGCGGTCGAAGAGGCCGAAGGTCGAGGCAGAGTCGAATGTGAGGCGCCGCACCGCCTGTTCCAGGGTCATCGCGTGCTTCTCGCGCACCCACTCGGAGAGGAGCCGGGTTGAAAAGCCGTAGCCGCCGTGGAACTGCACATGCGCCCCGCCATCCGACAGCCCAATGAGGGCGTTCGGATAGGTCAGGATCTGCCGCATTGCGTCTTCGTCGACATTGTTCTCGGCCTGCATGAAGCCGGTCTCGAGCTTTTCCTCGACGACGAGATCGAGGAAGGCGTCGATGATCCCCTTGTTCTGCGTCTTGGCGATCTCGTGGATCGATTTCTCGATCATCCACTTGTTCTTGTCGAGGACCGGGGCGTCGACCCAGACGTAGTCGTACCAGTTCTTCGAGATCGTGCCGCCGGGGATCTCGACCGTCCACTCGATCATCTCTTCGTGGAGCTTCTGGCGGATCGCCGGGTTGGCATAGGCGACCAGCTTTTCTTCGTCCGAGGAGATCAGGATCGGGTGCCAGGTCGGCGAACCGCGGAACAGCTGCGCGTTCTTCATCGTGAAGCTCTGGGTCGTGCGGTTCGGCGAGCACAGCGGATAGGCGCGGATGCCGGCCTTGGTCGTCTCGTTGACCCGCGCCATCAGCTGCTTCCACTCGTCGGGCCGGCGCACGGTCTGGCCGAGATTGTTGTAGACGACCGGACGGCCGGTGGCTTCCGACAGCCGGGCCATCAGCCCGCTCGACAGCTCGGCCTCGCGGCCGCCGCCCGACTGGATGATGCCGGTGCCCATTTCGCGCAACACGTCGGCGAGCGCGAAAATCTCCTTCTCGTCGGCCCACAAGGCCGGGATGTGCACGCCCTGCGGGTCGTAATGGCCCTTGTTGCGCGACACCGAGAGACCGAGTGCGCCGGCTTCCATGCCGTCGCGCACCACCGCCTGCATCTGCTTCAGCTCATCGTCGGTCGCGGTGCGGCTCTGGCAGTCTTCGTCCATCACGTAGTAGCGCACCGTGGTATGGCCGATCAGGTTGCCGACATTGATGCCGAGATGCTGATCGAGCCGATCCATGTATTGCGGGATGGTTTCCCAATCGACCTCGACGGTGTTTAAGACCTCCATCGGGATGGCTTCGACATAGGAGAGGAATTCGGCCATCCGCTTTTCCTTGCCGCGGCGTACCGGAGCCAGGGCAAGCGAGCAGTTGCCGATGATGACCGAGGTCGCGCCGTGATCGCAGGAAAACGAGCAGAGCGGGTCCCAGGTGACCTGCGCGTCGTAATGGCAATGATTGTCGATAAAGCCCGGACTGACCGCCTGGCCGCCGGCATCGATGGTCTTGCCGGCCGCCCCGGAGAGCTTCCCGATATCGACGATCTTGCCGTCCTTGACGGCCAGATCGCCGTGGAATGACGGCATCCCCGAGCCGTCGACAATCAGGCCATTCTTGATCAGCAGGTCATACGCCATCGGTATCCCTCCTCTATCGCTATTCGCGCGCTCAAATGTTGTCGCAGACTATAGCGCAGGAATGCCGCAGATCACGCCGAAATCTGCGCGCGGCGGCCATGCGCGACACCGTCGTTCCAGCGAAGGCCTGGCCTGCCGGCCGCGCGCGCGTAAGCAAGAGGGATCAGGACCAGATGATTGATTTCATTCGACTCCTCTGTTCAGGAACAGGAGATAACAGGACAGAGCAGGCGGATCGGCAACAATCTTCGGCATTTGGCAGGCTCCGGGCGTCCTACGTTGGGAGCGCGCGCCTTATGTAAGTTCATGGTACCTGTCAAGGCGTACCTCCGGCGGTTGCCGCGACGGCCTAAATTTCCGCTCTCGACCCAAAGCTGCATTTCATTAACACCGCCGGCAGGTGGTCGATCGGGTCGGAAGCAGACACCGTTTCGGGGTCATCCGCTGCCTTGAATTTGAATTACCCGGCCGACGGTCGGCGCCATCGGCCTACCGGCGTCTACGCTGATTGATACCGCCTATCCACGCGGCGAAGGCACCGATCAGACCGCCGAGCCCCGCGATGACCCCGATCACTGCCATCAAAAGTGGCACAACGCCCCAATCCGCGCCGATGGCGTTCAGCCAGAAACCGCCCGCCGCGATAA
>CAYMRQ010000223.1:2499-7786 GCA_964392845.1 uncultured Rhizobium sp. | reverse complement strand
GTCGATGGCACGATTCTACACCGGCTGGCCCCGTTAAGTCCGACAGGCTGCTAGTATGCCAATGGAGGGATCCATATGGGGCGAGCCGGCACGATCTAACGCGCTTCGGATCATCGATTATTGGTTAGAAGGCATGTCTCTCCGAGCCGCGCTGCCAGCCCCGCATTCCGACGCAATTCAATCGTCGCGCGAAATTCGCCTGATCCCGGCCTGATGTATGAGGTGGTGGAAAATGGTCGTTCAACCAATGATTGCCCTCCCCTCGCTGCCGCCGGAGCGCGCAAATGACACGGGCGGGCTGGACCGCCGCGTGCGATCGGGCGCATATTGCGTGCATCTGATCGCCCAGCGAGGAGGGCCCCCTCATGTCCGTGCACGATGTCGAATTTGAGCGTCCCGTCGCCTGGCCGTCGAACGGCATCAGCGAGGTGCCGTTCCGCCTCTATACCGATCCCGAGCAATACGCGCTCGAGCAGGAGCGGATCTTCAAGGGGCCGACCTGGAACTATCTGTGTCTTGCGGCCGAGATCCCGGAGCCCGGCGACTGGGTCGCCACGACGCTCGGCGAGGTCGCGATCATCGTCGCGCGCGGGGCCGACGGCGCAATAACCGCCTTTGTCAACCGCTGCGCCCATCGCGGCAATTTGCTGTGCCTGACCCAGAAGGGCCACGGCAGGGAGATCACCTGCATCTATCACGGCTGGAGCTATGACCTCGAAGGCAAGCTGACCGGGGTCGCCTTTGAGCGCGGCGTCAAGCGCCAGGGCGGCATGCCGCCCGAATTCCGCAAGGACGATCACCACCTGCAACGGCTGCGGGTCGCGGAATTGTCGGGGCTCATCTTCGGCACGTTCGACGCGGATGTGCCCGATCTCGAAACCTATCTCGGGCCGGTCGTGGCCGGCGGAATCCGCCGGGTGATGAACCGCCCGGCGCATATCATCGGCCGCTCGACGCAGGTCTTGCCGAACAACTGGAAGCTCTATTTCGAGAACACCAAGGACACCTACCACGCCTCGATCCTGCACGCGTTTTTGACGACCTTCCGCATCAACCGGCTGAGCCAGGCCGGCGGCATCAACATCGACGAGAGCGGCGGCAACCATTTCAGCTATGCCAAGCTCGACTACGCCGCCGAGGATGCCGAGTACAAGGCGGCAGCGCTGCGCTCCGACACCGACCTCAAACTGGCCGACAATTCGATCATCGAATCGGTCGACGAGTATGGCGACAGCATCTCGGTGCAGATCCTGACCGTGTTCCCGAACCTTGTTGTGCAGCAGATCCGCAACACGATCGCGGTGCGGGTCATCCGCCCGCGCGGGGTCGAGCGCACCGAGCTCGAATGGGTCCACCTCGGCTTCGAGGGCGATGACGAGGCGATGACCGAGCGCCGCCTGCGCCAGGGCAATCTGGTTGGCCCGGCCGGCTATATCTCGCTGGAGGATGGCTGCGTCGGCGGCTTTGTGCAGCGCGCGCTCAACTATAACGACGAGGATAGCGGCGTCGTGATGATGGGCGGGCATGACGCCGAGTCGCAGACCTTCCGCGCCAGCGAGGCGGCAATCCGCGGCTTCTGGAAGAAATACCGCGCGCTGACCGGCACTTGACGCGGGGCGCGCCCGGCATGGACGAGACAGCGCTGCGGCTTGGCGTCAATGAGCTGATCGCCGCCTATGTCGATTGCATCGACGACGACCGGATCGAGGAATGGCCCGATTTTTTCGTCGAGAATTGCCGCTACCTGATCACCAGCCGTGAGAGCCACGCGGCCGGCTTGCGCCACGGCATCATTTATGCCGCCTCGCGCGGCATGCTCAATGACCGGGTGATGGCGATGCGCCGCGCCAACATCTACGAGGCGCAGCGCTACCGCCATATCGTCGGCCCCGTCCGCATCGACCGGATCGAGGGCGGCGTCGCCGAGACGCGCGCCAACTTCCTCGCGGTGCGCATCATGCATGACGGCGACAGCCAGCTCTTCGCCACCGGGCGCTATCTCGACCGCATCGATGTCAGCGCCACCCCGTTCCGCTTCATCGAGCGCACAATCGTCCTCGACAGCCAGAAGATCGACACGCTGCTGGTCATCCCGCTGTAGTGAAGGCTGTCATTGCGAGCGAAGCGAAGCAATCTCGTGGTATTTGGTGCGGTTCCTGATGGGGATTGCTTCGTCGCGGAGCCTGTCCTCGGGTGGCGCGGAGCGCCGACCCGTGGGTTCTTCGCAATGACAGGTTCCTTGTTGAATTGATGTCTGATTGCGACGACATCCTGTTCGGCCGCGAGGGCGGAGTTGCGACCGTCACGCTCAACCGGCCGCAGGCGCTGAACGCCTTCACGCTGGGCATGTACCGGCGGTTTGCGCCGATGCTGCGGGAATGGGCCGACGACCCCGCAGTTCATGCCGTCGTGATCAGCGGCGCCGGCGAGCGCGCGTTCTGCGCCGGCGGCGATGTCCGCGCCATCGCCGAGGCCGGGCAGGGGATCTCCGGCGATCGCGCGCTGACCAGCAGCTTCTTTCGCGAAGAGTACGAGCTGATCCGGCATATCCACCGCTATCCCAAGCCTTATATCGCGATCATCGACGGGATCACGATGGGCGGCGGCGCCGGGGTGTCGGTCAACGGCGCCTACCGCATCGCCACCGAGCGCACGATGCTGGCGATGCCGGAAACCGGAATTGGCCTGTTTCCCGATGTCGGCGCGACCCGGTTCCTCAACCTGGCTCCCGGGCATATCGGCCGCTATCTCGCGCTCACGGGCGCGCGGCTCGGGCCAGCCGATGCGCTCTATTGCGGCTTCGCAACCCATTTCGTTCGGCGCGAGCGGGTGGCGGCGCTGGTCGAGACGCTCGGTCCTATGGCGTGGCGGGCGGGCGAGGAGCGGGCGCAGATCGCGCAGGCGCTCGGCGCGTTCCAGACCGATCCCGGCGAGCCGCCGCTGGCCGCGCGCCGTGCTGCGATCGACCGCTGCTTTGCCGGGGACACGGTCGAGGCGGTGCTCGACGCGCTCGCTCGCGAGGCGGAAGCGGGTGGCAGCGACGGCGAATGGGCGTCGCAGACCCGCGCCGGGCTGCTGGCCAAATCGCCGACCAGCCTCAAGATCACGCTGCGCCAGCTGATCGTCGGACAGGGTTATGACATTGAGGCGGCGCTCGCCCTTGAATACCGGCTGACCCAGCATTTCATGCAAGGGCACGATTTCTACGAGGGGGTGCGCGCCGCGCTGATCGACAAGGACCAACAGCCGCGCTGGCATCCGGCGACGCTCGGTGAGGTAACCAAGGCGATGGTCGATGGCTATTTCGCGCCACTCGGCGAGGGAGAGCTGCGCTTCGATTGACTCATCATAGGTTGCTGACGTAATTCTAATGAGGCGGGAGGAAGCCAGTGGCGACGATCGGCTTTATCGGGCTCGGCAACATGGGTGCGCCGATGGCGGCCAATCTGCGCAAGGCACAGCACCGCATCACAGGCTACGACATCGTCGCCCACGCCTGCGCCGCGCTTGCCGAGAAAGGCGGGCATGTCGGCGCTGGCGTCGTGGAGGCCGCCGCCGCGGGCGAGATCGTCATCACGATGCTGCCGGCGGGGCCGCAGGTGCGCGAGGTCTATTTCGGCCCGGACGGGGTTCTCGCCCATGCGCGCCCCGGCGCACTCTTGATCGACTGCTCGACGATCGACGTCGAGACGGCGCGGGCAGTGGCCAAGGAGGCGGCCGCAAGAGGGTTCCAGATGCTCGACGCACCGGTTTCGGGCGGGGTGATCGGGGCCGAGGCGGCGAGTTTGACCTTCATGGTCGGGGGCGAGGCGGCGGCGTTCGCGCGGGCCGAGCCGGTATTGCGCGCGATGGGACGCACGATCGTCCATGCCGGTCCCGCCGGCAGCGGCCAGACGGCTAAGATCTGCAACAACATGATCCTTGCCGCCTCGATGATCGCTGTGTGCGAGGGCTTCGCGCTGGCGGAAAAACTCGGGCTGCCGGCCCAGACATTGTTCGACATCTGCAGCAAGTCGACCAGTCAGTGCTGGGCGATGACCGGCTATTGCCCGGTGCCGGGGCCGGTGCCGGCGGCGCCGTCGAACCGCGGCTACGCCGCCGGTTTCACCGCGGCGAACATGCTGAAGGATCTGCGCCTCGCGCAGCAGGCGGCCGGCGCCACGGCGGCGGCGACGCCGCTCGGCGCGGCGGCAGCCAACCTCTACCAGCTCTACGTCGACAGCGGCGCCGGCGGGCTCGATTTTTCCGGGATCATGCAGTTCCTGCATCGTGCCGGGCCCGGAGAATGACAACGAAAATTTAACCTAATGCCTGCTAACTTGGCATTCGAACGGTCGCCAGATCGAACGGTCGCCAGACGAGGCTGTCATGACGAATGAGTATCTCGAGGTCATTGCGCTGGTTGAGCGGCTTCACCGGCACTTTCTTGAAGTCGTCAAGCTGGAGCTCGACGGGGTCGGCATTCACGACATCAACAACGTCCAGGGCCTGATGCTGTTCAACATCGGCGATGCCGAGATGACCGTCGGCGAGTTGACGTTGCGCGGCTGCTATCTCGGCTCGAACGTCTCCTACAACGTCAAGAAGATGGTCGAGAACGACTATCTCGTGCAGGAGCGCTCGGTGCACGACCGTCGCTCGATCCACGTCCGGCTTACCGACAAGGGGCGCGCGCTGCGCGATCAGCTGAGCGCCATGCATCGGCGGCACATCGAGATGCTGGCGCAGTCCCCGGTCACCGATGACAATTTGCAAAATGTCATCGTGACGCTGCGCCGGCTCGAGCGTTTCTGGGTCCGCGCCGGCGATCTGGTACAGCGGCCGGGGCAATACGCCGCCTGATTTTTCGGGCGCATCTTCTGATGCCCCTTTTGAGGTGCGATTTTTTCGGGTGCCATTTTTTCAGATGACGGGGCGGCGTTGGGCTGCGACTCTGTTCGCAGCCATCTTCCGGAGCCGCCGCATGTCGTCGTCACCTCCCGCCCTTGCCGAACTGGCCCCGGGTCTAAGCGCCGCCGGCAAGCTCGATCGCAGCGATATCGATGCGCTCGCCGAGGCCGGTGTGCGCACGATCGTCAACAACCGCCCGGACGGCGAAGATCCCGGCCAGCTCCCGGCTGCCGAGGCACGCCAAATCGCCGAGTCGCACGGCATCGCCTATCACCATATCCCGGTGACCGGGCCGAGCCTGTCGCGCGCCGATGTCGACGCGTTCGCCGCGGTGCTGGCGACGGCTGCACAGCCGATCGTCGCCCACTGCCGCAGCGGCACCCGCTCGGCCCTCTTA
>CAYMRQ010000223.1:0-2489 GCA_964392845.1 uncultured Rhizobium sp. | reverse complement strand
CTCGCCCGGATGCGCGACGGCGCCGACCCGGCGGCGCTGGTCGCCGAGGCGGCGCGCCACGGCATCGACATCGCCGCGCTGCCGGCGATCGCCGCCCGCCTGCGGTAACCAGCCCCTTCAAGCAAGGCACGGGCCGGCGTGGCGATGGAGCCGCGATGGGTGCCGATCGAGGCGGTCATCGCCTTCAACAAGGAAGCGGTCGAGCAATCCGGCGAGATGCATGAGCTGCGCGACAAGAAAGCGCTGCAAAACGCGCTCGCGCATCCCTGGAATGTCTGGGTCTATTTCATGGACCGGGATATCGCGGTGCTCGCGGCGCGGCTCTATACCGGCATCGCCGATGCGCGCGCCTTCGCCGCGGGCAACCGGCGCACCGCGCTGCGCGCGGCGGTCGCCTTCGTCGAGGCCAATGGCTACGATTTCACGATGCCGCGCCAGCGCCACCCGTTGGACCGGCTGCTCGGCTATTTCGACGGCAGGCTCGGCCAGTCCGGCGTCGTCGAGTGGTTCCGCCTGTGGACGACGCCGCGCTGACCTCCCGGCTGGCGCCGCTTGACCGGTAGGGGGCGCTGTTGCCTGGTTGACGCCGACCGATCCGCGCCGTTTCATCGCCTGATCGCAGCGGCGGAGGCGGAACCATGGCAGGCATGTTGGACGGCGGATACGACCCTGCACTGCCCGGCAGGCGCTTCGGCATGCCGCAGGCGCTGGCGCGCTGAGACGTGAGCTACAGGGTCTCTGCCGCGGGAGAATGCTGCCCCGACAAAGGCCCGCCGGTTACCCGGGCAGCGGCTTTCCTTTGGTTTCGGGCAGGAACGGTGCGACCACCACGCCGAGAAGAAAGAACAAACCGATGATCGTCGCGGCTTTCCCATAGCCGCCGAAATAGCCGATCAGGGTGCCGGCGAGCAGCGGACCCAGGCACGAGATGAAGCGCGGCGCGTTGAAGCAGAACCCGACCGCGGTGCCGCGCATCCGGGTCGGGAACAGCTCGGGCAACCAAACCGGCGCCCACGCCCAGATCCCCAGCGTGAAAAACCCGAAGATTCCGACGGCGACGAGCAGCGTGGTAAAATTCTCGGCCCACAGGTAGACAACCGGCGTCAGCACGAGGCACATCGCGTACCACAGTATCACCGTCGGCTTGCGGCCGATCGCATCGGCGAGGAAGCCGAGGGTGACGAAGCCGAAGATGCCGCACGCGGCGGTGATGACGCCGGCCCAACCCGCCCAGGTCGGCGCCGAGAGCCCCGCCTTGGCGGCGACCGAGCCGACATAGGTCGGGATGAACGTGCCGACCCCCCAAAACGCGAAGGTCACCGACAGCATCATCAGGAACGCGAGGATCAGCGGCCGGCGGACTGAGCGGTCGGCAAACAGATCGACCACCGTGAACCGGGTCAGCGCATGGGCTTCCGCATCAAGCACGGCGCCGCTGCGGCGCAGCGCATGCGCCTCCTGACGGCGCTCGTTTGCTTCCTCCCAGCGCGGCGATTCCGGCATACTGCGGCGGATCCACAAGGTCAGCAGCGCCGGCAATACGCCGATCAGGTACATCCAGCGCCAGGCATTGGGCCCGGCGGTGCCGATCCAAATACCGGTGACATCGGACGCGATCAACAGCCAGATGCCGGCGGCCAGCAGGCTGCCGATCCCGGCGCCGCATTGCAGGAGGCCGCCGCCCTTGCCGCGCGCGCTGTCCGGCCACAATTCGGAGACGATCGACGCGCCGGTCGCCCATTCCGAGCCGATTGCCACCCCGACGAGAAAACGCAGCACCGCGAACGACACCCAATCCCAGGCGAACGCGCTCAACCCGGTGGTCAACGAATAGGCGAGGATTGCCAGGATCATCGTGCGCTTGCGGCCGATGTAATCGGAGATGATGCCGCCGATGACGCCGCCGGTCGCCCAGCCGAACACGGTGATCGCGAAGACGTAGCCGGCATATTGCGGAATGGCCGTGGCTTGGCCAACGTCAAGCAGTTGGCGCAACGCGAAGCCGACCGTCAGAAACAGCGCGTAGATCTCGAAACCGTCGAACAGCCAGCCGAGGTTCGAGGCGAGCAGCACCCTCCACTGGTCCCGGTTGAGCGAGCGGTACCAAGGCATTGATCCGATTGCTTGGTCGATCTGCGCCATCGCGCTTTCCTCCCCAGTTCTACCGGCATTTTTATGTCCGGCCCGGTTTGCCCGGCTCCGCGTGGTTTGCTCAGTATAAGCGGCTGCGCCGCGGGATAAAAGGCAGACCGTGCGTCAGTTGCGCATCAATGCGGCTGATTCGGAAGTCAAGTCGATCATTTCCGGATCACCCTGATTGTCGTCCCGTGGGCCTTCAGCCCACAGACTTCCCCCGTGGGGAAGGCCGGGACCCATTTCCGCCATGGATCCCCCAAGTTCACAAACGAAGCGCAACACCTTGCCAAGGTGTTGTCATGGGAGAGCATTATGAGCGCCTCGCGTTGGAGGAGCGCTGCCAAATTGCCCGG
>CAYMRQ010000222.1:0-7796 GCA_964392845.1 uncultured Rhizobium sp. | reverse complement strand
TGAGGAGCCCGCGCAGCGGGCGTCTCGAAGGACGCACCTCACCGATCCAGCGGTCACGCCTGATAAATTCACGAGATCTCCGGCCCGCATGCGGCCGAGACGGCCGCGGTCCCAACGTCGGCTTGTGCCTGAGGCGATTAGATAATTTCCCAACGACTCCTCAACTGCCGCCCGGCATCGCAATCCGGCGGCCGACCCAATCCGGCCGGGGCAGGGCGGCATGCGCTGCGGCAGCGGCCGCAACCCGCTGGCGCAAATCCTCGGGAAACGGGCTCACCCGGCGCCGGGCGAGATCGACGTGCAGAAACATCAGCTCCTGGGTGGCGGCGCGGTGGCCGCCATCGAGTGCGAACATCGCGTGCGCGAGGTGCAGCCGCTTCAAATCGGCCGAAACGATCTGCGTCGCGATGCGCACGCGTGCACCGACGAGCAGTTCGCGTTCGTAAAGGTTGTGCGTCTCGGCGACGAAGGTGCCCTTTCGGGTCGCGCGGCGATAGTCGAGGCCGAGCCCGAGTTCGTCGAACAAGAGGTCGGTCGCGTAGTCGAAGAGCACGGTGTAATAGGCGAGGTTCATATGCCCGTTATAGTCGATCCACTCGGGCAGCACCTCGCCTTCAAAGCGCTCGTACGGGGCGGGGATGCTCATTGCGCGGGGCTCCGGAGCGGCACCAGGCTCGTTTTTATCAGGCATCGGGGCCGTCGCGCGAGCGCCCAAATTCAGCTTTCGGTCGCGCGCGGCGATTGGTCCCGAACGCTGGCGCCCTGCCCAACCCCCATGGTCGACACAGGGTCGACGGGCTCGGATTGCTTCGGGCGCGCGGGTTTGTTACAAGGACCCGCGCGTGAAGCCGCGGGATCCGGCCCGAGGGCGCCGCCTTTTCTTGCCGGCCGATGAAAATCCTGACCTGCAACAGCAATCGCCCGCTCGCCGAGGCGATCTCCGCCTATCTTGGTCTGCCGCTTACCCAGGCCGCGGTGCGGCGCTTTTCCGACATGGAGGTTTTCGTCGAGATCCACGAGAACGTGCGCGGCGAGGATGTCTTCGTCGTTCAATCCACCTCCTATCCGGCGAACGATCATCTGATGGAGCTCCTGGTCACGCTCGACGCGCTGAAGCGCGGCTCGGCGCGGCGGGTGACGGCCGTCGTTCCCTATTACGGGTATGCCCGCCAGGATCGCAAATCGGGGCCGCGCACGCCGATCTCGGCAAAGCTCGTCGCCAATCTGATCACCACCGCCGGCGCTGACCGGGTACTGACGATGGACCTCCATGCCGGGCAGATCCAGGGCTTCTTCGATATCCCGACCGACAATCTCTATGCCGAGCCGGTGCTGGTGAAGGACATCCGGGAAAACCATGCGGCGGCCGACCTCGTCATCGTGTCGCCCGATGTCGGCGGGGTGTTTCGCGCCCGCCAGATCGCGCGCAGGGTCGATGCCGATCTGGCGATCATCGACAAGCGCCGCGAGCGCGCCGGGGTCTCCGAGGTCATGAACATCATCGGCGATGTCGCCGGCCGGCGCTGCATCCTGGTCGACGACATCGTCGACAGCGCCGGCACGCTGTGCAACGCCGCCCAGGCGCTGGTCGACAGCGGTGCCGAAGGGGTCTATTCCTATGTCACGCACGGGGTGCTGTCGGGCGGTGCGGTGGCGCGGGTCGCCGCCTCGCCGATCAAGATGCTGGTGCTGACCGACAGCATCGTCGCGACCGAGGCGGTGCGGCTGTCACACAACATCCGGCAGCTGACGATCGCCCCGTTGATCGCCGAGGCGATCCAGCGGATCAGCGAGGAACGCTCGGTTTCGAGCCTATTCGATTAATGGCGAATCCGGTTGGCGCGAACCCGGCATCTCGCATGCCGGTGGGCCGTCCGTCAGGTTTCGCGATAGAGGAGCAGGAAGTCCATGCCCGAGATCATCAGCCTCAATGCCGAGCCGCGCCCGCGCGCCGGCAAGGGCGCGGCCCGGGCGATGCGGCGCAGCGGGCGCGTTCCCGGGATCGTCTACGGCGACAAGCGCGACCCGGTGCTGATCAGCCTTGACCCGCGCGAGCTGGCGCGCGTCCTGGCCAGGCCCGGAGTCTTCGCCACGCTCGTCGACATCAGCGTCGACGGGACGACGCACCGGACATTGCCGCGCGATATCCAGTACCACCCGATCAGCGATGCTGCGCTGCATGTCGATTTCATGCGGGTCGCGGCGGGCGCGCAGGTGACTGTCACGGTTCCGGTCGCGTTCATCAACCACGAACGCTCGGTCGGGCTCCGCCGCGGCGGGATCCTCAATATCGTCAGCCACGGCCTCGAGATGACCTGCTCGGTCGACAATATTCCCGAGCGGGTGGTCGTCGATCTCGACGGGCTCGACATCGGCGACAGCATTCATCTTGACGCGGTCGAGATGCCGCCCGGCGCGCGCCCGGCGATCCGGCAGCGCGACTTCACGATCGCCAGCATCGCGGCCTCCTCGGCGGTGAAGGAGGAGGCGCTGGCGGCGGCGGCGACCGCGGCGACCGCGGCGGCGACGCCGGCCGAGGAGCCGATCGCACCGGCAGCGGCACCGTAAAGCTCGCACGATCGGCGTGGCGATGCGCCTCGTCGTCGGCCTCGGCAATCCGGGCAGCCGCCATGCCCGCAACCGGCACAATATCGGCTTCATGGCGGTCGCGGCGATCGCCCGGCGTTATGGTTTCCCGGCGTTTCGCAGCCGCTTTAAGGGCGAGCTGGCCGAGGGGGTGATCGCCGGCGAGCGCCGCCTCTTGCTCCTGCCGCAGACCTTCATGAACGATTCGGGCGAATCGGTGCTGGCGGCGATGAGCTTCTACAAGATCGCGCCGGGCGAGATCGTGGTGGTCCACGACGAACTCGATCTGCGGCCGGGCAAGGTCAGGGTCAAGCGCGGCGGCGGCAATGCCGGGCACAACGGCTTGCGCTCGATCGATGCGATGATCGGGGCCGATTACTGGCGCATCCGCCTCGGCATCGGCCATCCCGGGATCAGGGACCTGGTGCACCCCTATGTGCTGCAGAACTTTACCGCGGACGAGGTGCGGCTATGGGTCGTGCCGCTGGTCGATGCGCTGGCCGAGGAGATTCCCTGGCTGCTCGACGGCGCGCCCGATGCGTTCATGAGCGAGGTGGCCCGGCGCTTCGCCCCGCCGGAACCCGGTGAGGACGAGGGGCCATAGCGGCGAATTGATCGCTCATCATGGATTTTTGGGGCGCCGGTCATACATACACCGTCATGGCCGGACCTGTTCCGGCCATCCACGTTCCTACCTCGCGGCGGCTTCGTGGATGACCGGGACAAGCCCGGTCATGACGTCCTTGTTGTGTGAGGATCATGGGTTTCAACTGTGGGATTGTCGGCCTCCCGAATGTCGGCAAGTCGGCCCTGTTCAATGCCTTGACCGCGACCCAGGCGGCCGAGGCGACGAAATATCCGTTCTCGACCCGCGAGGCCAATGTCGGCCGGGTCGCGGTGCCCGACGAGCGCCTCGATGTGTGTGCCCGCCTCGCAAAATCGGCGAAGATCGTGCCGACGCAGCTCGAATTCGTCGATATCGCCGGGCTGGTGCGCGGCGCCTCGAAGGGGCAGGGGCTCGGCAACCAGTTTCTCGGCCATTTGCGCGAGGTCGATGCGATCGCCCATATCCTGCGCTGCTTCGACGACGACAATGTGGTTCATGTCGAGGGTTCGGTCGATCCGATCCGCGACGCGGAGACGGTCGAGACCGAATTGATGCTGGCCGATCTCGACAGCCTCGAGCGGCGTCTCGTCGCGGTGCAGAAGCGCGTCCGCGGCGGCGAACGCGAAGCGCGCGACCTGCTTGCCGTCATCGAACCGGTCCTGGCGGGGTTGCAGGAAGGGAGGCCGGCGCGCAGCGTCGCATTGGCGCCCGAGCAGCAAGGCCAGTTGAGGATGCTGCAATTGGTGAGCGCCAAACCGGTGCTCTACATCGCCAATATCGACGAGGCAGCCGCCGCGACCGGCAATGCGGCGAGCCGCCGGGTCGCCGATTATGCCGCGTCGCAGGGGGCGCAGGCGGTGATGATCTCGGCGGCGATCGAGGCCGAGCTCGCCCTGATCGCCGATCTCGCAGAGCGGCACGAATTTCTCACTGCGCTCGGTCTCGCCGAGACCGGGCTCGCCCAGGTGATCCGCGCCGGCTATTCGCTGCTCGACCTGATCACCTATTTCACCGCCGGTCCGAAAGAGTCCAAGGCCTGGACGATCCCCCGCGGCACCAAGGCGCCGCAGGCCGCCGCGGTCATCCACACCGATTTCGAAAAGGGCTTTATCCGCGCCGAGACCATTCCCTACGTCGATTTCGTCGCCTGCGGCGGCGAGCAGGGCGCCAAGGATGCCGGCAAGATGCGGCTCGAAGGCGCCGATTACGTCGTCCAGGATGGCGACGTAATGCATTTCCGCTTCAATGTGTGAGGGCGGCGCATTCGTGACTTGAAGGCGCCGGCGGCGACCTATACGTAGTGCGTTGTAACACTACGAAGGCTTGCGCCATGGCCGCGCCGATTTCGATCAGGCTCGATGACGAGGTTCGGGCGACACTCGAAGCCGAGGCGCGCGCGCGTAACATCGGCCTCGCCACGCTGCTGCGCCAGATCGCGAAGGAAGCCGCCCGGCAGGTGAAGCGCAAGCGCATCCGGGAGCAGACCGCGGCGGTCGGCAGACATGTGGCGAGTTCGCCCGAGGCCGCGGAGTTCTGCGAGTTCTGGGGCACGCCGCGCCAGGAAGGCTTGTGAGCCTTGGCGGATTTTGCTCCCGGCCAGATCGTCTTGGTCGACTGGCGGGATGCACTGCCAAAGGAGCCGAACAAGCTGCGCCCGGCGATCGTCGTTGAAGACAGCGAGTTGTTCGATCCCGCTTATCCGAACCTCATCCTCGTACCGCTTTCTGAGGATCAGGAATTGGCGTCGCCCGACCTCTCAGTGGATATCGATCCGACCCGCGAAAACGGGTGCACCAAGCGGTGCTATGCTCTGTCTTCTTACCTCGCGGTGACCTCGAAGCGGCGCGTGAGGCCAACGCAGTCACGCATCCTGCCGGAGCAACTTGACGCCATTCGCCGCCAGATCGCGCTCGCGATCGGCGTGGAGTGACTCGACCGCCGCCGTTACGCCTATAGAGTCACCAGAGGAGGCATCCCATGGATTTCGGTATCGGCATCGCCACCTCGAGCGATTCGTGGAAGCTGGCGCTGCGCGCCGAGGAGCTGGGGTTCACCTACGCCTGGTTCTTCGACACCCAGATGATCACCGCCGATTGCTTTGTCGCGATGGCGGCGGCGGCGATGAAAACCTCGCGCATTCGCCTCGGCACCGGTGTCCTGGTGCCGTCGAACCGGATCGCCGCGGTTACCGCGAACGCGTTTGCCACGCTCAACGGGTTGGCGCCGGGGCGGATCGATTTCGGGGTTGGCACCGGGTTCTCGGCGCGCCGGGCGATGGGGGTCGGGGCGATGAAGCTCGCCGATATGGAGGAGTATATCCGGGTCGTCTACGCGCTCTTGGCCGGCGAGACGGTCGAGACCGCGGTCGAGGGCAGGCCCCGCAAGATCCGCTTCCTCAACCCGGAGATCGGCCTGTTCAACACGAAAGACCCGATCCCGCTGCATATCTCGGCCTATGGCCCGAAATCGCAGGCGCTGACCGCCCGGCTCGATGCCAGGTGGAAATGCTTTATCCAGGATGTCGACGGCGGTCTCGGCGCGATCCACGGCATGCAGGAGGCCTGGGATGCGGCCGGCCGCGCGGCCGGCGATCTTTATGCCACCGCCTGGGTGTGCGGCTGCGTGCTGGCGCCCGGCGAACCGGCCGACAGCCAACGGGCGATTGCGCAGGCCGGCCCGCGCGCCGCGACCCTGTTGCACCGCGCCGCCGATGTCGACCAGCAGGGCTGGGACAACACGATGAAGGTGCCGGAGGAGGGGATCGCCGAGGCGATCGCCGGCTATGTCGAGATGGCGCGGCATTTCGAGCCGCCCGATGCGCGCTACCTCTTCAACCACCGCGGGCATTTCGTCTTCGTCAAACCCGAGGAGCGCCGCTTCGTCACCGCGGAATTGATCCGTCGCACCACCTTCACCGCGACCGAGCAGGAATTGAAACAGCGGGTCGAAGCCCTGCGCGCCGCCGGCTGGAACCAGCTGGTGATCCCGATATCCCCGGGCGAGGAACGCGCAATCGAGGATTGGGCGCGGATCAAGGACGCGTTTGCCTGATCCCCTTGCCCGTTACCCCGGGCTTGACCCGGGGATCCATGGGTGGCCAGGCCAAGCCCGGCCATGACGGATGGTCAGAACGCCACGCGCGCGCCCGGCGATTCGGAGATGAAATCCTCGCCCGATTGCGCCTGAATGTCGCCCGAGATCTGGCCGCCGCATTCGATCTCGATCTGGCCGTAGCGAATCGTGCCGGACACGCGGCCGGTGGCGCGGATCAACAGCCGCTTCCGAACGACCAGATTGCCCTCGAAACGCCCGCGCACCTCGATCTCGTCGATCGTCGCCGAACCTTTGAACAGCCCCGATTCGGCGATGTCGACATCGTGGCAGTTCTGCAGATTGGCTTCGACGCTGCCCTCGACGATCAGCTTGTCGCAGGAGGTGATCTCCCCCGACAGCGAGATCTCGCGGCCGACGATGAGCCTGCGCAGGTCGGCGTCGTTGCGCGGCGGAGCCGCGGATGTCACCCCAGGTCGAGGGCCGCTTTCCGCTGGTCGCGGGGCTTCTCCCGACAACCGCGCCGGGTCGGGCGTGCGCGGCGGCAACGGGGCCGACGGCCGGCCAAGCGGCGCGACGGTGGCGGTTGGCCCCGACGAACGGGCGGGCTTCATCGGAATACCCAGATCATCAGGCGCGTCCGACATCTTGCGATCCTCTGTCTCGGGTCTTTTGCGGCTGAACATGGATGGGATATTCCATCGAAATGCTGCGGGGATGAGCGGCCTTCTCGACCGGATCACGAGGCCACGAGATGCGGGTTTGTGCGCCGCAAGCCCTCAAAGAGGTGCACCATGAACGCGGTGGCGATTACCGGGGCGACCAGGTTGACAAGCGGCACCGCAAACAACCCCGCGATCACCACGCCACCGAGAAACACCCGCCCGGCGAAGCGATGGCGCGCCGCCCGGGTCGCCGTTCGGTCGAGTCGTCTCAACGCGACCACCTCAAAATACTCGCGACCCAAAAGATATCCGTTCAGGCCGAGGAAAACAAAAAAATTTATCCCGGGTATCAGCACATAAACCGGCAGAGCCAACAGATTAAGAAGGATTGTGAGCCCCATAAGCCGCAGCGTGGTTAGCGCGGTCTCGGTAATTGGCGCGCGCCGCGCCGGGGGGCGAGCCGGATAGTCGAGCGCCTCGACCGCGCCGGCGATTCGGTCAAGAAAAAACCCCATGACCATCGTCACGATGGCCGGAAACAACAGCCAGCTCAGCGCCAAAACCGCGAGCGCGCCAAGCAGCTCGACGAGCCAATCGAGCGGACGCCAGCCGAATCGGGCGCTGTGGTCGAGGACCACGGCAAGCGCGACCCACAGCACGGCAAGGCTGGCCACCGCGAGGGCAAGGCTGAGCCCGACGACACGGCGCAACGCCGGTGCGAACAACTCGCCAAAGGCACGCAAGAGCGCAAAGACCATGGGCGCAGCCTTCTACGCGAACCGCCCGTGCCGGCCAATGGCGAACCATTGGCTTCGCCCCGACTTCGCCCCGACAGGGCTATCGCATTTGAAGATTTACGAACTGAGTGAGGATTTGCGCAAGGAAGG
>CAYMRQ010000221.1:789-7841 GCA_964392845.1 uncultured Rhizobium sp. | reverse complement strand
TGCAGCTGCTCTCCTCTGATCGTCTCCGTTATTCGGCAGCTACCTTGACCGGTGCGGCGGCGCTGGGGCTGCTAGACGGCAGCTCGAACAGATCGGCGGGCAGCTGATCGAAGTAGGCGAGAACTTCGGTGGTCGGCACGACGTCGGCGTATTTGGCGTGCATGTCGCAGAGGCTCACGGCGTGGCTCGCCTCGCTGCGATCAAAGCAGCCCTCCTCGGCCAGGATCACGCGATAATTGAGGCTGAACGCGTCGACCACGGTGGCGCGCACGCAGCCCGAGGTGGTCGTCCCGACGACGATCACGCTGTCAGCGCCAAGCAATGTCAGATAGGAAGCGAGGTTCGAGCCGAAGAACCCAGAGGGCTTCTGCTTGCGGATGACGATGTCCCTGGGGCCGGGGGCGATCATCTCGACGATCTCGTTGCCGTCGATGTTCGGACGCGCAGAGCCGCTCGCCTCCTCGCCGCGCGTCGATTTCCAGCGCCAGCTGCCGGCATCCCAATTGTCAGCACGCCGCTCGCCGGTGGTGTAGATGACCGGGAGCCCTTTCCCGCGCGCCGCCAGGATCAGCCGCTTGATGTAATCGAGCGCCACCCACGCGTCCTCGCCGCATGAGGTGCGCCAGCGCTTGATCGATTCGAGAATGGGCTCCGGCCGCTCGCCGCAGAATGCCCAATTGACATCGATCACCAAGAGGGCCGGTCGCTTGCCGAACCCGGCACGCGCGCCGAACCCGCCGGCAGCGAATACCGCCTTGTCGCGCTCGGTCAGAAACTTGTTCCAGATCGGTTCGCTCATCGCAGGCTCCTCTTGTTAGCGGCCAATCCTAAGCACGATTCCGTTGGCATGCACATAGTCGCCGCAGCCCCTCACCCGCCTCGCTGCGCTCGGCACCCTCGCCCCGCTTGCGGGGAGAGGGTTGGGGTGAGGGGCAATTTCACGCCGGGGGCCGGTCGCGGCTGAACATCGCGTTGCGCACCTCCCACAATTCGGGATAGAGCGGGGTGTCGATCAGCTGGTTGGCGGCGGCTTTGAGATACTGCAGCCCCGACGATCCGCCGGTACCGGGGGTGATGCCGATGACCCGCGACACCGTGGCGAGGTGGGCGAAGCGCCAGCGGCGAAACGCATCTTCCAGATCGACGAGCTTTTCGCCGAGTTGGTATAATTCCGGAGCCCGTTCCCGGTCCTCGTAAACGTGTCGCCATACCGCAAACACCGCGTCCGACCGGCGATAGCGGGAGGCATAGTCGCCGCGCCGCTCGATCCCGCTGAACGGCAGACGCGACATGTAGTCGACCGTCGCGTCGTAAATCGAGGGCGCATGCAGCGCCGCCTCGATCGCCGCGCGGTCCTGCGGCGTCTCGGCATGATCGACAACCGAGAAATTTCTCTGCCCGTCCGGCGTCTGCATGGTGATCTGCTGATATTTCAGCCCCAGGCGGAACTCGAAGATACGGTATTGCACCGATTGAAAGCCCGATGCGCCATCCCGCCCGACCGTCTCGCGAAACAGGAAGAATTCGTCCGGGGTCAATGTCGTCAGCACGTCCCACGAGTGGATCAAGAGATGCTGGATTTCGCTGACCCGCGACAGTCGCTTGAAGGCCATCAGGCAATCCTTGCCCGACACCCCCTCGATCAGCGCCCTGGTGGCGCAGGCCAGCTCGTGGATCGCGAGCTTGAACCACAGCTCATGCGATTGGTGCATGATGATGAACAAGAGCTCGTCTTCCGATTGGGTGCGGGTGACCTGGGAAGACAGCAGTTTCGTGAGCTGCAGGTATTTCGCGTAGCTATTCTTGTCCGCCAGGGTGGACCTGCTCTTCATGACAGGCTATTCCGGCCGGGCGCCGTAGCGGTGGACGTGGTAGGGCGTGCGCGCCAGGCCGGGGCAATAGCTGCCGACCACCGGCTCCAATGCCTGGTAAAGCTGGCGGTTGTCGGCATTGACGGCGGCGAGCCGATCGCGCGCGGCAGCGGCGCGGTCGCGCAGATGTGCGAGATCGACGGTGAGGATCCGATGGTTTTCGACGACCATGCGGCCGCCGATCATGACGCTGTGGACCGCCGTGCCGTCCTCGCAATGGACCAGCTGGTTGACCGGATCGTTGAGCGGCAGCCAGTTCGGGTGATCGAGGTCGAGCAGCACCAGATCCGCCTTGTAGCCGGCCGCGATCCGCCCGATGCGGTCGCCGAGGCCGAGAACACGGGCACTGCCCTCGGTTGCCGCCAGGGCCGCCTCGCGGGTGGTCAGCCAGCGCTGCCAGTCCGGTCCTTGCACCTTCGAGACGAACGAAGCGAGCCGCATCGCCTCGTACATGTTCTGATTGTCGGAGCACGACGCGCCGTCGGTGCCGATGCCGAGATTGACATGGGCGTCGAGCATCCCCCGCGTATCGGCGAGGCCCGAGCCGAGGCGCATGTTGCTGCCCGGGTTGTGCGCCACCGAGCCGCCGTGATCGCCGAGCCGGGCCATGTCGTCATCGTCGAGCCAGACGCCGTGCGCCACGGTGAAGTGCGGCCCCAATACGCCGAGCTGGTCGAGATGCGCGGTCTGGGTCCGGCCGTAGAGCCGGATGCCGGTCACCGCCTGCACCTTCGACTCGGCGACATGGCTGTGCAGCCCGACATCGAATTCGCGCGCCAGCCCGGCGCAGCCCAAGATGAACGCGTCCGAGCAATGGTGCGGGATCGTCGGCGCCACGGCGGGCCGGACACGCTCGCGGTCGAACGACCAGTCGCGCAAGATCGCGCGGATCGCCGTCAGTGTCGTCTCGCCCGGCGCCAGCCGCAACGCCGCGACCCGCTCCTGCAATGAAGCTGGCAGCGCGTCGGCGAGGCCCGGGATTGCCTCGTAAAAGCTGCGATCGGCGACCATCGGGGCGATGACCGCGCGCATGCCCACTTCGGCATAGGCCGATGCGACCAGCGCCATCCCCTCGCGGCTCGGCACCGGCCACTCGAAGAACAGATCGTAGCAGGCGGTGCAGCCCTTCAACACCATCTCGACGGCGCCGAGCTGGGCCGAGAGCTGGATGTCCTCTGCGCTCCGGTTGCCGCCGACCCACGGCGCCGCGGTCAGCAATAACTCGAGCGTCCAGCGGTCGCCCATCCCCTTGCCGAGGTTGCCGTGGCTGTGGGTGTGGGCGTTGACGAGGCCGGGATGAATGAGGCGGCGCGCGGCCGAGATTTCGCTTGCGTCCTCGGGCGCGGCGCAGCCGGGGGCGCCGAGCTCGCGGATCGTATCGTCCTCAATGAGGATGTCGGCCGGCTCGGCGGTCCCGGCACGAATGTCGAGGACCAACCCACCGCGCAGGATCGTGTAGGCCATCGGCTCGCCTCCCTTCCGGTCTGTGTCATTGCGAGCGAAGCGAAGCAATCTCGATGAGATTGCTTCGTCGCTGCGCTCCTCGCAATGACAACCTTTGAGGCGTGGTCCTACCTTATTCGATGACCTCGTCGGCGCGGGCGAGAAATGCCGGCGGAATGGTGAGGCCGATTGCCTTGGCCGTTTTCAAATTGATGACCAGCTCAAACCGCGTCGGTCGCTCGACCGGCAAGTCGGCCGGCTTGGCGCCCTTCAGGATCTTGTCGACGAAGACCGCGGCCCTCCGGTACACCTCGGCCTCTACGAGCCCATAGCTCATCAGTCCGCCCTCGTCGACCATTCCGCGATTGGAAGATACGGCCGGTATTCGGTACCTCAGCGCCAGCTCGGCGGCGCGTTTCGTCGGCAGGCTGGGCTGGACGATTACGGCATCCGGCGGCTCTTTCTCCATTGCCGGGAAAGCCGCCTCGAGCTCCTCGGCGCTGTGGATCATTATCGCATCGATCGTCGTCCCAGTAGCCGCGCCACCAAGGCGGATCTGTTCGAGAAACGGTTTCGAGAAGGGATCGGGGGCATTGGCCAGCACAGCGATGCGTCGAGCGGACGGCACCATGTCTCGGATCAGTTCGACACTTTTGCCGGCCAGTTCCGCGCCCACGCTACCTATGCCGGTGACATTTCCGCCCGGCCGGGCAAGGCTCTGGACCAGGCCGGTTTCCACCGGATTTCCGGCGAGCGCCATGACGATCGGAATTTCGTTCGTCGCCTGCTTGGCCGCACGTGCGGCCGGCGTGAACCAAGTCACGATCAGATCGACTTTCAGCCGCACCAGCTCCGCCGCCAATTCGGGCAGCCGGCTCACCTGCTGGTCTGATCGGAACTCGAACCGAATATTTTGCCCCTCGATATAACCTAGCGCGCGCAGGTTCTCCCGAAACAGCCGCCAGAATTTTTCCGAACCGGGAGAGCCAACCACCAGAACGCCGATGGTCGGCATTTTCGGCTGCTGTGCGACGCCGGCAAACGGCCAAAAGGCCGCTGCGCTGCCGAGACGGGCGAGGAGATCGCGCCGCCTCATTCGATTACCTCGTCGGCGCGGGCGAGCAGAGCGGGCGGAATGGTGAGGCCGATTGCCTTGGCCGTTTTCAAATTGATGACCAGCTCAAACCGCGTCGGTCGCTCGACCGGCAGATCGGCGGGCTTGGCGCCCTTCAGGATCTTGTCCACAAAGACCGCGGTCCGCCGGTACGTCGCGGCCTCTGCGATACCATAGGTCATCAGCCCGCCATCCTCGACGACCGCGCGAACGAAAGAAACGGCCGGTATCCGGTACTTCAGCGCCAGGTCGGTGGCGCGTTTGGTCGGCAGGCTAGGTTGGACGATGATGGCATCCGGCGGCTCTTTCTCCATTGCCGGAAAAGCCGCATCGAGCTCCTCGGCATTGTGGATCATTATCGCGTCGATCGTCGTCCCGGTGGCTGCGCCGCCAAGGCGGACCTGTTCGAGAAACGGTTTCGAGAACGGATCGGGTGCGTTGGCCAGCACCGCGACGCGGCGAGCCGACGGCAGCATATCTTGGATCAGTTCGACGCATTTGCCCGCCAGTTCCGCACCCACGCCGGCGTTGCCAGTGACATTGCCGCCCGGCCGGGCGAGGCTCTCGACAAGGCCGACTTCAACCGGGTTTCCGACACGCGCCATGACGATCGGAATTTCCTGCGTCGCCTGTTTTGCGGCAAATGCGGCCGGCGTGAACCAAGCCACGATGATATCGACCTTGAGCCGCACCAACTCCGCCGCCAATTCGGGGAGGCGGCTGACCTGTCCTTCGTCCGATCGGAATTCGAAGCGAACGCTTTGCCCCTCGACATACCCCAGATCGCGCAGCGCCTCCCGAAACACCCGCCAGAATTGTTGCGAACCGGGAGCGCCGACCACCAGAACGCCGATGGTTGGCACTTTCGGCTGCTGTGCGGCACCGGCGAGCGGCCAAAAGGCCGCCGCGCTGCCGACAAGGGCGAGGAGGTCGCGTCGCCTCATCGGGTTACCCTCCCGTCAACTTATTTTACATCTGCTCTACCACTGTGCAGCTAGCCGCGTCCACGCCAGGATTCGCGTGCTCCGCGTCATGGCTCGCGCTATACCCTCCGCACCGGAGGCGGGTACTGTGCCACCAGCGGATCGGCGGTCAGCAGCGTGATGCCCTCGACAACGCTCTGCGCCACCAGAATTCGGTCGAACGGGTCCTTGTGAAGCGGCGGCAGATCGCCGATCGCAACCGCGTGCTCGCCGGCAACCGCAAGCTCGCCATACCCGTTATTCAACAAGTTGCGCCGCAATAGGCGCGCGTCGACCTCGAAATCATCGCGTCCCCGGCCGCTCTTGATCGCGATCTCCCAAAGGCTGGCGGCACTAAAAAACAGCTCGTTATCAGGGTCATCGATCAGGTGCCGTGCCCGTGCAGACAGGCGTTCCACCGGGCCAGCCGCCCACAGCAGCAAATGAGTATCGAGCAGTAGCCTCATTTCTCGCCGCAGAACATCTTCTCGATCTCGTCCGCAAACATGGTGTCAAAATCGTCCGGGACCGAAATCTGCCCGGCCATGAAACCGAGCCGCTTCATCTCGCCGGCGGCCGGCGCGTCGAGCGGGACCACCTTGACCAGCGGCTTGCCCGCCTTGGCAATGATGAACGGCTCGCCCTTGGCGGCGCGATCGACCAACCGCGACAAATGGGTCTTGGCTTCATGGATGTTGACGGTTCGCATCTGCGCCCCACGTTGAACTGAGGTTACTAGACTTAGTTCACCTTTCCGGCTGATGCAATTACCCATGCGCCGCAGACGGAACGCCCTCAGCGCTGCGCCGCGAGCCGTCCCTTTAACACCTGGCCGGCGAAATTGCCGGTGGTCTCGCCGTTCTCGAAAGCGACCGCGCCATTGACGATCGTCGCGGCGATCCCGTCGGCCTTCTGCACGAGGCGGCGCGCGCCGCCCGGCAGATCCGCTTCGACGGTCGGCAGGCGCGGCCGGATGCGTGCGTCGTCGAACACGACCAGATCGGCGGCATAGCCGGTGCGGACGAGGCCGCGGCCGGGCAACTCCCAGGCCGAGGCGTTGTCGAAGGTCAGCATGCGCACGGCCTCTTCGAGGCTGAACTCTTCGCGCTTGTGCACCCAGTAGCTCAACAGATGGGTCTGCAACGACGACCCCATCTCCTGGCACACATGGGCGCCCGAATCGGAAAAGGTCGCCAGGGTGCGCGGATGCCGCAAGAGGCCGAGGACGTCGGCGGGCGATTCGTTGACCAGCGGCTGGACAAAGACGCGGTTGTCGTTTTCCAGAGCGAGATCGATGATCACCTCGACCGGGTGCTTGTTCTGCCGGCGCGCCAACTCGGCGACGCTCGGGTCGTCCCAATCGACATCGAACATCGGAAAGAGGTTGGCGTAGTCCGGCTTCCGGGGATCGGTCGTTGCGGCGCCGCCGCCCTGCAATTCGGCGCCCTTCGGCTTCATCGCCGCTTCCTCGGCGACGAGCTGGCGGCGCACCTCCGGGTCGGCGAGGCGGCGTTTCTGTTCGGCGAGCGGCAGCGCGCGGACCGCCTTCCAGCCCGGCAACGTGTCGAACGGCAGGTAGGACCGAAGCGAGAAGATCGCGTTGATCGAGCGGGTCGTCGCCTGGCCCCAGACTCGCCCACCGGCCGCGACCGTCTCGGCCAT
>CAYMRQ010000221.1:0-776 GCA_964392845.1 uncultured Rhizobium sp. | reverse complement strand
GATCGGCCGCCCGCTCTCGAGCGCGACCCGGCGCAGCCGGTCGAGAAAGACGCGTTGCGCCGCGCCGCCGGAAATATCCGGGCCGATCTGGAAGATGCCGGCATCGAGCGCGGCCATCGCGCCGACCAGGCGGTCGATCTCCTCCCAGGCGGCGATGCGGCTGGCGACCGGCGACCCGTCCGGGGTGATGTGCGTCGAGGCGCGCGAGGTCGAAAACCCCAGCGCGCCGCAACCTATCGCCTCCGTCACGGCCCGCGCCATGACCCGCAGATCGTCCTCGGTGGCCGGCTCTTCGAGGCCGCGCCGGCCCATCGCGTACATGCGCAGCGCCGAATGCCCGATATACATGCCGTAATTGAGCGCCTTCGGCAGGCGCTCGACATTGGCGAGATACTCGGGGAAGGTCTCCCAGTTCCACTCGATGCCGGCCAGCATCGCCTCGGTCGGGATGTCCTCGACCGCCGTCAGACAGCGGGCGAACCATTCTCGGTCCGCCGGCTTGCACGGCGCCAGCGCGAAGCCGCAATTTCCCATGATGACGCTGGTCACGCCATGCCAGCACGAGCAGCTGCCGATCGGGTCCCAGGCGATTTGCGCGTCCATATGGGTGTGGCCGTCGATGAACCCGGGCGCGACGATTTGCCCCTCGGCGTCGATCGTTCGCTCGGAAGCGGCGCGGATGCGGCCGATCTCGACGATATGCCCGCCCTTGACGCCGACATCGGCGCGATAGCGCGGCATCCCCGAGCCATCCACCACGGTGCCGTTCTTGATCA
>CAYMRQ010000220.1:6767-7868 GCA_964392845.1 uncultured Rhizobium sp. | reverse complement strand
CGGTGCTCGAGGGCTGCCGCGGGGCTTTGGGCTTTCAGGCGCTGAAGCCGGACTCGAACGTCGTCAAGATTTCGGTCATCGGCGTCGGCATGCGCAGCCATGCCGGCGTCGCCAAGCAGATGTTCCAGACGCTGGCCGACAAAGGCATCAATATCCAGGTGATATCAACCTCCGAGATCAAGGTCAGCGTGCTGATCGCCGCCGAATATACCGAGCTCGCGCTGCGCGCCCTGCATACGGCATACGAACTCGACGACCCCGGATGAGCCAGGGACTGGCCGCGGCCGATCGGGTGGAGGCTGTCCCGCACGCAGGGGGGCCGAACGGCAAGTCCGGCCTGTGGCGCGCCGAACTCGATCGGCTGTGGGCGCGCGGACGCGCCTTCCTTGGCACCGATCTTGCCATAATGGGCGGAGCGATGACCTGGGTATCGGAGCGCAACCTCGTCGCGGCGATCTCGAATGCCGGCGGTTTTGGCGTGATCGCTTCGGGCTCGATGACGCCCGGCCTGCTGGCCGACGAGATCGCCGCCACCGCGGCACTGACCAATAAACCGTTCGGGGTCAATCTGATTACGATGCACCCGCAGCTCACCGAGCTGATCGATGTGTGCGTCGCCCGGCATGTCGGTCACGTCGTGCTCGCCGGCGGCATTCCGAGCGCGGCAGCGATCCAGCGGATCCGTGCCGGCGGTGCGCATGTGGTTTGCTTTGCCCCCGTTCTGGGGATCGCGAAAAAGCTGGTGCGCATGGGCGCGGGCGCGATCGTCATCGAGGGCAGCGAGGCGGGCGGGCATATCGGGCCGGTGTCGACCGCGGTGCTGGCGCAGGAGGTGCTGCCTCACCTCACTGAGGTGCCGGTCTTTGTCGCCGGCGGGATCGGGCGCGGCGAGGCGGTGCTGTCCTATCTCGAGATGGGAGCCTCCGGGGTTCAGCTCGGCACCCGCTTTGTCTGCGCCCACGAATCGATCGCCCATCCGCACTTCAAGCGCGCCTTCATTCGCGCCGCGGCGCGTGATGCGGTGGCCTCGCCTCAGCTCGATGCGCGGTTTCCGGTGATTCCGGTGCGCGCGCTGCAGAACAAGGGAACCCAGCGGTTCGC
>CAYMRQ010000220.1:5744-6757 GCA_964392845.1 uncultured Rhizobium sp. | reverse complement strand
CCCGGCGACCGAGCGGTTCCGCGCGGTGCAGCGCCAGGTCATCGACCGCTTCCAGCGCGGTGAGCTGTCGCAGAAGGACGCGCAGCTCGAAATCGAGCATTTCTGGGCCGGCGCCCTGCGCAAGGCGGTCATCGATGGCGATGTCGAAGCCGGCTCGCTGATGGCGGGCCAAAGCGTCGGGATGGTGACGCGCGAGCAGAGCATGGTCGAGATCCTTGCCGAGCTGGTCGACCAGGCGCTGGTGCTGATGGCTGGCCGGGCGCGCCGGTTCCGCGCAACGCCGCAATTCCCGGGCTCGGCGGAGGGCCAGGATCCCGGCGGATGAGCGAGGTCATCGGGAACGCCCCAAGGAGTACGGGAAGCACTCCAGCAAGCGCCCAGGACGACGCCGATGGGCATGTCACCGCGACCCGCCGCCTGTTGCGCCGCCTGCGCGGCATCATGGCCGGGTCGGGCAGCGCACAGGAGCGGCTCGACCGTATTGTCCGGGTGGTCGCCGCCGAAATGGTCGCCGAGGTCTGCTCGGCCTATGTCATGCGCGCCGGCGAGGTGCTCGAGCTGTTCGCGACCGAGGGCTTGCGTCCCGAGGCGGTTCATCGCACCCGGCTGCGCATCGGCGAGGGCCTTGTCGGGGTGATCGCGGCGAATGCCCGCCCGCTGGCGCTGGCCGACGCCCAATCCCACCCGGATTTCGCCTATCGCCCGGAAACCGGCGAGGAGATCTATCACTCGCTGATGGGGGCGCCGATCCTGCGCGGCGGACGGGTGCTGGGCGTCCTGGTGGTGCAGAACCGGACACCCCGCCATTATACCGAGGACGAGACCGAGGTTCTGCAGACGATCGCGATGATCGTCGCCGAGCTGGTCGCCAGCGGCGAGCTCGTCAATCCGCTGGAGATGGCGCAAAGCCGCGGCGCTGCCTCGCTGCCGATGCGGCTCGACGGCATCCGGCTCAACCCGGGTCTGGCGATCGGCCCGGCGGTCTTGCACGAGCCCAAGGTGGTGATCCGCCA
>CAYMRQ010000220.1:0-5734 GCA_964392845.1 uncultured Rhizobium sp. | reverse complement strand
GGAGGTAGCGGCCGAGCACGAGCGCCTGCGTCAGGCGGTCGGTTCGATGCAGGATGCGATCGATCGGCTCGTCGATACCAGCCGCGGCCTCGGCCCCGGCGAACACCGCGACATCATCGAGACCTACCGAATGTTCGCTGCCGACCGCGGCTGGCTCGCACGGATCGCCGAGGCGGTGCGCAGCGGCCTGACCGCCGAAGCCGCGGTGCAGAAGGTGCGCGACGAAACCAAGAGCCGCATGATGCAGGTCACCGACCCCTATCTGCGCGAGCGGCTCTACGATCTCGAGGATCTCGCCAACCGGCTGCAGCAGTTCCTGTCCGGGCAGGCGCCCGGCATGGCGATGCCCGAGACGCCGGGCGAATTCATCCTGGTCGCCCACGCCATGGGGCCGGCCGAGTTGCTCGATTACGCGCATCGGCGGATCAAGGGTCTGGTGCTCGAGGAAGGCTCGCCCACCGCCCATGTCGCGATCGTTGCACGCGCCTTCGATATTCCCGTCGTCGGCCGCGTCGCCGAGGCGACGCACCAGATCGAAGCGGGCGACATCGTGATCGTCGACGGCGAGCACGGGACGGTGCTGATCCGCCCGCGCGCTCATGTCCAGCAGAATGTCGCGGCAACGGTCGCCGCCCGCACACGGCGCCGCGCGTTTTACGAAACCCAGCGAGACACCCCGGCGATCACAAGCGACGGGGTCGCAATCAGCCTGCTGCTCAATGCCGGCCTGTTGCTCGACCTCGCCCAACTGCGCACGACCGGTGCCGAGGGGGTCGGGCTGTTCCGCACCGAGATCCCGCTTTTGACGCGCAACGCCTTTCCCGATGTCGCCGATCAGACCGAATTTTATCGGCGTGCCTACGAACAGGCCGAGGGCCGGCCGATCGTGTTCCGCACGCTCGATATCGGCGGCGACAAGGTGCTGCCCTATCTGGCGCACACGGCCGAGGACAATCCGGCGATGGGGTGGCGCGCCATCCGCATCGGGCTCGACCGCCCGGCGATGCTGCGTCAGCAATTGCGCGCTCTGCTGCGCGCCGCCGGCGGCCGCGACCTGATGGTCAAATTCCCGATGATCGCCGAGATCGCCGAGCTTGAAGGCGCCCGTCGCCTGCTCGACAAGGAATTGGCCCGGGCCGCGGCGGAGGGGGTCGAGGCGCCGCGCTCGCTCAAGCTCGGCGTCATGCTCGAAGTGCCCTCGCTGTTGTGGCAGCTGCCGGCGTTGCTCAAGCGCATCGATTTCCTGTCGATCGGCACCAACGATCTGGCCCAGTTCCTCTTTGCCTGCGACCGCGGCAATCCGCGCCTCTCCGAGCGCTACGATCTGTTGTCGGCGCCGATGGTCGCGGTGTTCCGCGAGGTCATCGCGCAATGCCGCGCCGCGCAGACCCCACTCAGCATGTGCGGCGAGATGGCGGGCAATCCGATCGAGGCGATGGTGCTGATCGGGCTCGGCTTCCGCACGCTATCGCTGACCGCGACCGCGATCGGGCCGGTCAAGACGATGATCCGCAGCCTTGATGCGGGAGCGCTCGCGCGCTATCTCGACGAGATCGGCGATCGCCCCGACCATTCGCTGCGGCGCTGGCTCGAAGCCTATGCCCGCGACCATGCGGTCGTGTTGTGAAGCGGCGCGCTGTAAAGGGGAGTGCTGTGAATAAAACCCCTGGCTGGTGTCAGACGAGAACCGGGCGATCGAGATTGCTTCGCTACGCTCGCAATGACAGCAAGAAATGTTGTCATTGCGACGAGCGGAGCGACGAAGCAATCTCGCTCCGAGCGCTTCGATTCGACAGCCTCGGCCACGTGCTCTAGGATGATCCAGTAGCGAGATCGTGCCGTGAGCCTGTTGCAGCGGATTAAAACGCCTTTCAACGAAAGGGCGGAGAACATCTCGGTCCCCCCGGGCAGCCACACCCGCATGGTCGGCGCGCTGTTGCGCGAGCGCCGCGAAGAGCTGGGCTTTGACCTCGACGCCATCGGCGAAGCGCTGCGCATCAAGCCAATCTATCTCGCCGCGCTCGAACAAGGACGCGCGCAGGACTTGCCGGGAGCGACCTATGCGATCGGCTTCATGCGCGCCTATGCCGAGCAGCTGGGCCTCGACAGCGACCGCATCATCGACAGCTACAAGGCCGAAACCGCGGAGGTCCAGGCCCGCCCGGATCTGTCGCTGCCGGTGCCCCTTAACGCGCGCAGCCTGCCGGGCGGTCCGATCCTCTTGGTGGGGGTGATCCTGGCGGCGTGCGGCTATGGCACCTGGTACTACCTCTCGACCGGCGAGCGCAGCCGTCCCGAGCGCGTCGCCGCGGTGCCGGCGGAGCTGCAGCGGAACGCGCAAGACACCGCGGCATCCGCGCTGGCCGATGCCCCGCCCGCGCCGGTAAAACCCGTACTCGCTCCGGTGTCGAGCGCTGCGGCGCCGTCCCCCGCCCCGCGGCTCGGCTCGGGGCTCCTGGCGCCACAGAGTTCATCCCCGGCGCCGGCCGTTCCCGCCGCCGGCTCGCCAAGCCCCGGCCTCGTCGCGAGCCCGGCAGCTGCGGCTTTGCCCCCGCCCGCCGCAATCGTGTCGCCGGCGAGCGGCAACACCGCCCGCGAGATGCCTTCCGCCCGACCTGACGCCCGGATTGACGCCACTGCCGCGCGATCGGGCGATGCCGGCGTCAAACCGGGCGGGCGGGTCGACATCCGCGCCCTCGCCGATTGCTGGATCCAGGTGCGCTCGGGCGACGATCAGTCAATCGTCATCTCGCGGGTGCTGAAGGCGGGGGAGACCTATCACGTACCGCGCCCCGGTTTGTTCCTGCGCACCGGCAACGCCGGCGCCCTCGCGCTTGTCGTCGACGGCAAGCCGGCGCCGGCCATCGGTGGCATCGGCGTGCAGCGCCGCAACGTCACCCTCGACCCCCAGGCACTGCTCGCCGGGACCGCGGTTCGCGGGTAGCCCAAAGATCCCTCGGGCGGTCTTTTTTCCGTCACCGAAGCGTTCTATAAGTCGGGCGACGATTCCGCGAGGTTTGACGATGAGCGTTCGGCCGTACCGCGACATCCACCGCCGGAGCTGCCGCACGATCCATGTCGGCAAGGTGCCGGTCGGCGGCGATGCGCCGATCACGGTGCAGTCGATGACCAACACCGTAACCAGCGACGTCAAGGCCACCGTCGAGCAGGTGCAGGCCTTGGAGCGGGCCGGCGCCGACATCGTCCGCGTGTCCTGCCCTGACCAGGAATCGGCGCTGGCGCTGAAGCACATCGTGCGCCAGGTCACGGTGCCGATCGTTGCCGACATCCATTTCCACTACAAGCGGGCGATCGAGGCGGCGCAAAGCGGTGCCGCCTGCCTGCGCATCAACCCGGGCAACATCGGCTCCGCCGACCGGGTGCGCGAGGTGATCAAGGCGGCCAGGGATCATGGCTGCTCGATGCGCATCGGCGTCAACGCCGGCTCGCTCGAACGCGACCTCCTGGAGAAATATGGCGAGCCCTGCCCGGAGGCGATGGTCGAAAGCGCGCTCAGCCACGCCCGCATCCTCGAGGACAATGATTTCTTCGAGTTCAAGATTTCGTGCAAGGCGTCCGACGTGTTCCTCGCGGTGGCCGCCTATCAGCAGCTCGCCGAAGCTTGCGACTACCCGCTGCACCTCGGCATCACCGAGGCGGGCGGGTTGCGCAGCGGCACGGTAAAATCCTCGATCGGCCTCGGCATGCTGCTATGGGCCGGGATCGGCGACACGATCCGCGTGTCGCTCTCGGCCGACCCGGTCGAGGAGGTCAAGGTCGGCTTCGACATGCTGAAATCATTGGGCCTGCGCCGGCGCGGGGTCACCGTGATCTCCTGCCCGTCCTGCGCGCGCCAGCAATTTCAGGTCATCCGGACGGTCGAAATTCTCGAGGAGCGCCTCGCCCACATCACGACGCCGCTGACCCTTTCGGTGATCGGCTGTGTCGTCAACGGCCCGGGTGAGGCGCGCGAAACCGATATCGGCTTCACCGGCGGCGGCAACAACACGCACCAGGTCTATGTCAGCGGACTTGCCGACCACCGGCTGAAGGATGCCGATATCGTCGATCACCTGGTCGAACTGGTCGAGAAGAAAGCCGCCGCGATCGAAGCGGCGAGCCGCGAGGAGCCCGCCGCAGCGCTCGAACCGGTGCAATAGCCGACCCGATCCCCGCCTCGGCATCTCCGCTTGATGCGATCCAGGCCCGGCCCTCCTCTGCCTCGATCATCGTGAAGACCCGGATCTCGCTGGCGATCAGGAAGCGAAGCGCATTGACCGTCTGCCGCACCCAGCCGGTGTCGGTCACCACCGCGACCCGTTCCCATTGCGGCAAATGGTCGATGGCGAGGTCGAGATCGCCCCACCCGGCGCCCGGGAAGCGGGAGCCGACCTCATAATACAGCCGAATCTTGGCGTGTCTTTTGAGCGAGGCTTCCATCGCCGGCCGCAGCACAGTGTCGCACTCTTCGTTGGTCACCCGGCCGCGCGCGACGATCCCTACGACATTGTCGGGCAGCTCCTTGATGATTTCGATCATGAGGTGCCCCTGTTCCAAACATTAATTTTATTGGTTCGATGCCCGCCGGCGGAGCCGGCGGGCATCGAAAGCAGAATTTTGCCGCGGGGTTAGAAGCTGACCCGGAGCAGGCCCTGGATCGTATGCGAGTCGCCCTTCAATTCGGTCGTGGTGACGCGATGGCCCCAGCCATATTCGAGCCCGGTGCTGATGAACGCGACCGGGCTCCACATCAGGTTGATGTGGGCCACCGACGTCTCCTTGTTGAGGGTGTGCCTGCCGGCAGCCCCGGCGCCCGCGGCGGGCGCGGGCACGGTGAAGCCGGGCAGAATTGGAATGTCCTGATGCCACACGCCGAAGTCGATGTTCGACCGCAATTGATCCGTCCACCAGTGCTGATAGCCGATCTTGACGCCAAACGCGGTGATCGTCCGGCCAAGGACGTTCGAATTGTACAACGCGCGGGCCGCCGGGCCGGTACCGGTGAGCGTGTTGAAACTGTTGCCGGCACCAATGGCCGCGCCGCTGCCCAGGCTCATGCCGCCGACGACGGTCGGGTTCTGGCCGCCGAGGGTGCCGCCGAAATTGGTCGCCACCGCCTGCGTGTTGGGAATGTAGCCGCCGAGGCCCTCGCCGGCCGACACACTGAAGCCAATGTCGTCCTTGGGCGACCACACCGGGAACGGCTTGACATCGCCGCTGATCGCGCCGCCATAGCCGACCCAGGTCCTGTCGATGCCCCTGCCGTCGGCGAGTATGGCGTCCTTCACCACGGCGGCTAATCGCAGATGGCCCCAGGGCTGGTTGATGCGAAGGGCCAGGACGCCGGCCGGCTCGCGGGTTTGCGCCGCGTCGAATTCCGCCGCATTGGACTGGCAAGCCGTCGCCGTCTGGTTGCCCGCGGCCAATGCCGTCGAACCCGCGGCCAGCAGGTTCGCCACCGGGCAGGTCGCGGTCGACACCGGGTTCGAATCCGTGGCGAAGGTGCCGTTCGGGCCGGTAAATTCGGCTGCCGGCTGCTCGAGCGCGGCCACGACGGTGATCCCGGGCCACGGGGTCGCCCAGGTGTAGCGGACCTGCCCGTTGCGCGCCCGCCCCGAATGGCCGGCCCCGCCGCCGTCGTCGATCACCTCGACCTCGGCATCATTGTCGGTGAAGCTGCCGGTTGCGTGGCCGGCCAGCCACGGGCCGAGGGACGCGTAGGCCTGGCGCAGCC
>CAYMRQ010000219.1:0-7901 GCA_964392845.1 uncultured Rhizobium sp. | reverse complement strand
GACGAGCATGTTCTCGCCCTCGTAGAAGCAATCGACCGGGCACACCTCGACGCAATCCATTAACTTGCACTTGATGCAGGCTTCCGTGACGACGTAGGTCATGGTGTCGGGTTCTTCTCCTCAGGTTCATCGCTGTCGTGCATACGGATCATATGGGGTAGGCAAGGCCTCGCCGCGGCAAAAGCGATGCCTTTCCCGCGCAGCAGCAACACCGCGACCGCCCGCTGATAAGCCCCGCACGGGTCCGCTCGCTCGTCGCCTTGCCTAGCACGCGTATTGCCGCAGGGGCAAGCCCATGCCGGCGAATTGCACCCGACCTCTGTACCGTGGGCATGCGCCCCCCACCGCGGCGGGCTCATCCGTTCGGTCATCGGGGGACTCGGTCGATGAATTGCACGAGCTGCCAATCCTAACCGGCCGCTTGGCGCCTTGGCGTTCTGCGATGCCAAGGATCGCAGAGCCAACCTTTTGCGACGTAGCTTAAATGGCTGTGCTGAGCCATATTTCCTGGTCTTAAGCCTGACCGGGAGGCGGGTGATGAGACGGCGGAAGTTCTTCAAGCTTCTCGGCGGCACGGCGGCTTCCTGGCCGTTCGCCGCCCGCGCGCAGCAGAAGGCGATGCCGGTGATCGGCTCCCTGGGCGTCGTTTCGCTGCCTGAATCGTTCATGGCGGCGTTCCGCCAGGGATTGAGCGAAACCGGCTATGTCGAGGGACAAAACGTGGCGATCGAATTCCGCTGGTCTGAGGGTCGCCCGGATCAACTGCCCGCCTTGGCCGCCGACCTCATCGCCCGCAAGGTTGACGTTGATCGTGATCTCCGGCGGCACCCTTCCGGCACTGGCGGTGAAAAATGCCACCTCGACGATCCCGATCGTTTTCGTCACCGGCGCCGACCCGGTCGCGGCCGGCCTCGTCGCCAGTCTCGCCCGGCCGGGCGGCAACCTCACCGGCGCCACTTTCATATCAACCGAGCTGATGCCCAAGCGGGTCGAGCTGCTTTCCGAGCTGGTTCCCCAGGCCGGGGTGATCGCGCTACTGGTGAACCAGACCAACCCGATTATCAGCGAGCCCCCTGATCCAAGAAACGCAAGAAGCGGCGCGTACGAGAGGGATACAGCTCCATGTTCTGAGGGCCAGCACCGAAGGCGAGATCGACGCCGCTTTCGCGACCCTCGTCCAACTGCAAGTCGGCGCGCTTCTCGTCGCCCCAGACGGGTTCTTCCCCACCCGGCGCGAGCAGCTCGCGGCACTGGCATCACGCCACGCGGTTCCGGTGATGTATTCGGTGCGCGAGTACACTGACGCCGGCGGCCTGATCAGCTAAGGATCGAGCCTCATCGGGACGGGTCGCCAGCTCGGCAGTTACGCTGGAAAAATCCTCAGCGGCGCCAAGCCAGCCGATCTGCCGGTCCAGCAGCCGACCAAGTTCGAGCTGGTCATCGACCTCAAGACCGCCAACGCGCTCGGCCTCACTGTGCCGCAATCGCTGCTCGCCCGCGCCGACGAGGTCATTGAGTGAGTAGCGGATAAACAGCGATGTCCTGCCGGCGCATCAGCCTGCGGGTGCGGCGAAAAATCAGCGGAAATTTTACCCTCTGTGGCACGTTATTGCGCTGGCGCCTCACATCACACCCGGGTCCCTCGTGCGCAAACGCGGCACAATCGTCCTCCTCCATTTCGTCGGCCAGATGCCGCTTGCCGGCATCGCCTGGCAGGCGGTGAATTATCTCGCCGGGCTCGAAAAGCTCGGCTACGAGGCCTGGTATGTCGAGGATCATGGCGCCAATCCCTATGACCCGCGGATCAGCAGCGTCGTCATGGATTGCGGCTACAACGTCGGCTATCTGCGGGGCGCGATGGAGCGGCACGGCCTCGCCGGGCGCTGGGCGTATTGGGACGCGATCAACGATGTCTATCACGGGATGTCGGCTGAGCGGGTGCGCGCCCTCTACGCCGAGGCCGACGGGCTGATCAATCTGTGCGGCGCGACCCAGCTGCGCGAGGACCATCTGCGCTGCCCGGTGCGCATCATGATCGACACCGACCCGGTCTTCGAGCAGATCAAGTACGCCAAGGCCGACCCGGCGGCCCGCGCCTATATCGACGCCCACACGCATTTTTTTACCTATGGCGCCAATCTCGGTACCGCGGCCTGCCTTGTTCCGCTGTGCGGCGTTCCGTGGCACGCGACCCGGCCGCCCATTGATCTCGATCTGTGGCCGCAGGCAGAGGGAACGCCCCCCTGCTTTACGACGATCGCGACGTGGGAGAACAAGGGCAAGAACATCGAGTTCGATGGCGCCACCTATCTTTGGTCGAAGCACGTCAACTTTCTCAAATTCCTCGATGTGCCGCGGCACCGGCCGCAAACCTCGTTTCAGATGGCGATGCTGCCGCCCGACGACGCGGTGCGCCGCGAGGTCGAGGGCGCCGGCTGGAGCCTCATTGATCCGCGTCCCGTCTCGGCCGACATGGCGAGCTACCAGGCGTTTATCGCCGGCTCGCGCGGCGAGTTCACGGTGGCCAAGGACATCTACGTCAGGCCGAACAGCGGCTGGTTCAGCGACCGCGCGGTGTGCTACCTCGCTTCCGGTCGGCCGGTCGTGACGATGCGGACCGGCTTCACCAGCTTCTGCCCGGTCGGGCGCGGCTTGTTCGATTACGCGACGCACGAGGAAGCGCTGGTCGCGATCGACGCGATTGCCGCGGATTATCACTGCCACAGTCGTGCCGCGCGCGAACTGGCCGGCGAATATTTCGCTGCTGAGAGGGTAATCGGGGACATCCTGAAGGAGGTGGGACTCTGAGCCAAGTAGTCGCCGATTTTTTTGGCAACTGCTTGACAGGGTGTGCAGCCCCAGCGCACACGATTCGCCGACGCATGCCCGCATCCCGCTGAGCGAACCCGAAGCACTTTCGGCATGAGTATGACACTCCTCTCAACATGGCTGCCGGAGCGCTTGGCGCCGATCCGCGCGTCGCGCTGGCTCGCAGCTGACGGGATCTGGGACCGGCTCGCCGGTGCGGCGCTCGTCGCGACCGCGATCCTCGTCCTCTTGACCTTCACCGATTACGGGGTCACCTGGGATGAAGACGTTCATAACTGGTACGGCATTTTAGCGCTCAATTACTATCTCTCGCTGTTTGCCGACCAGCGCGCGCTCCATTGGCTCAATCTCTACAATTACGGTGCCGCCTTCGACATGGTGGCCGCGGCGCTCAACCGGTTCTCGCCGCTCGGGGTTTACGAGACCCGCCATCTGCTCAATGGGTTTGTCGGCATCCTCGGCCTTGCCGGCTGTTGGAAGCTTGGACGGGCGATGGGCGGACCGCGGGCCGGCTTTTTTGCGCTGATCCTCCTGCTGCTGACTCCGAATTACTACGGACAGATGTTCAACAACCCAAAGGACATCCCGTTCGCGGTCGGCGGCGTGTGGGCGACCTACTACATGGTGCGCATCCTGCCGACCCTGCCGCGCCCGCCGCTGCGGCTCCTGGTCAAGATGGGGTTGGCGATCGGGCTGGCGCTTGGGGTGCGGGCCGGCGGGCTGTTGTTTGTGTGCTATCTCGGACTGCTGCTGCTACTGTCGGCGGGCTGGCAGGCGGCGATCGCGCGTCAGCTGTCAGTCGCGCTCGCGACCGGATGGACGAGCCTCTGGCACGTGCTGCTGCCGGTCGCCGCGATCGGTTTTGCGGTGATGCTGGTATTTTGGCCATGGGGGCAACGCGACCCGATCGGCAATCCGCTGCGGGCCCTCGCCTTCTTCTCGCACGAGACGTTTCCGTTCAACACCCTGTTCGATGGCCGCTTCGTCCCGGCCAGCGATCTGCCCTGGGAATACCTGCCGACCTACATCCTGCTGGCCCTCCCCGAGTTGGTTCTCGCGCTGCTGATCGCCGCCCTCGTGCTGGGCTTGCTCGCCGCGATCGGGCTGACGCGGCACGGCCTCGGTCGGGGACGCGAGGCCGTGCTCGGGCTCTTTCTGCTGGGCTTTACGATCGTCTTTCCGGTGGCGTACACGATCGCGATCAAGGCGGTGCTGTTCGACGGTATGCGCCACTTCATTTTTGTGTTGCCGCCGATCGCCGTTGCCGCGGCGCTTACCATGGATCGCGGGTTGAGCCGGCTGTCCGAACTGCCGTATCGGCAGGCGATCTATGCCGCGCTCGGCTTCTATGGCGTCGCGCATGTCGCGACGATGGTGCTGCTGCACCCCGATCAATACATCTATTACAACGCGTTCATCGGTGGGGTCGACGGGGCGCAACGCAAGTTCAAGGTCGATTACTGGGCCAATTCGTACGCCGAGGCGGTCCACGGCCTGGAAACCTATTTGGAACGCGAGTACGGCGCCGATTTCGAGGAGCGCGAGTTCACCGTCGCCGTGTGCGGGCCGCCGGTTTCCGCGGCATACTATTTCCCCGGAAATTTCCGCTTCGTGCATCGGCAAGACCGGGCCGATTTCTTCATCGCCTTTACCAAGGACAATTGCGATCGCGCGCTGCCGGGTCGACCGATCTATCGTGTCGAGCGGATGGGCGCGCTGCTCTCGGTGGTGCTCGATCGCCGCGATATCGTCGCTGAGCAGCGAGTTGCGAAGCGCCCGCTCGCGCGCGCCTCGGCGCGTCACCTGCCGGCTTCGGCCTACCCTTGAGCCATTCGACGCAAGCCGGTCGGGAATAGACCAGCGGCGCATCGCGTTCTGGTCTCGCGCAACGCCCGGCTCCGCCTAACTAACCCCCTGACCGTGCGCCCCGGAGATGTCGCCTGGACCGCGCCGAATACGACAAGCTCGACCGGACCGAGGAGCGGATGTGGTGGTTCGCGGCAACCCATGCGAACCTGCTTCTGCTGTACCGAGCGATGACCGGTTCGGCCGCCGCCCGGCAGCCGCTGCTCGATGCGGGATGCGGGACGGGCGGACTGCTTGCCCGGCTCGCTGCCGATTATCCAGACCGCACGATCATCGGGATCGACGCCGACGGCGCCGCCTGCGCGCGGGCGGCGGCGAAAAGCGCGCGCCCGGTCTGCGCCGGGTCGGTCAACGCGCTGCCTTTTGCCGATGGCGCGTTCGGTGCGATCTTCAGCGCCGATGTGCTGTGCCACCGCGATGTCGATGAGCGCGCAGCGTTGGCGCAGTTCCATCGCTGCTTGTGGAACGGCGGCGTGCTTGTTCTCAACCTGCCGGCCTACCCTTGGATGCTGTCGCGGCATGATTCGGCGGTTTACAATGTCAGACGCTATACCCGATCCGGTGTCGCGCGGCTGCTGCAGGCGGCGGGATTCCGGCTGATCTTTGCCAGTTATTGGAATATCGTGCTGTTCCCGATCATGGTGTTGACCCGCAAGCTGTTGCCCCAGGGAAAGGGCGCAACCAGCGATGTGAGGCTGTATCCGGCGCCGGTCGAAGCGTTGTGCCGTGCCGCAACCGGGTTTGAGCGCGCGCTGCTGCGTTGTGGAATGCGGTTTCCCTTCGGCGGCTCGCTGATCGCGGTCGCCGCCAAGCGAGCGATCGAAGGGGATGGGCATGTCTGACACCGCGCCCAAACCAGCACAAATCGCCCCGCTGGACTTGTCGTTGACGATCGTGATCCCGGTCTATAACGGCGCGACGAGCATCGGGGAGCTCGTCGCCGCACTCGAAGCGCTGACGATCGACGGCGGGCACGAGATCGTGCTCGTCAATGACGGCAGCCCCGACGACAGCCTCGGCGTTTGCCGCGACCTCGTCGAGCGGGCGCGGGTGCCAATCACGCTCGTCGATCTGTCGCGCAATTATGGCGAGCACAACGCGGTGATGACCGGGCTGCGCCACGCCAGGGGCACCCATGTCATCACGATGGATGACGATTTGCAGAACCCGCCCGAGGAGGTGGAGCGGCTGCTCGCCTTTGCCCAAAAGAGCGGGCATGAGGTCATCTACACCCACTACGACGAGAAGCGGCACGCCATCTGGCGCAACCTCGGCAGCCGGTTTACCAATTGGGTAGCCGGGTTCGTGCTCGACAAGCCGAAGGGCTTTTACCTGTCGAGCTTCCGCTGCATGAGCGTTTTTGTCGTGCGCGAGATCACCCGATATGAGGGACCCTTTCCCTATGTCGACGGGCTCATCCTGCAGGTGACGCAGGACATCGACCGGCTGCTTGTGCGCCATCTGCCGCGCGCGGTCGGCCGCAGCAACTACACGGTGCGCCGGCTGCTGCGGCTGTGGCTCAACATGTTCATCAATTTCTCGGTCATGCCGCTGCGGCTCAGCACGGCGACCGGCTTCGCGCTCAGCTTCGTCGGGACGATCGGCAGCATCGTCGCGCTGACCGAGGCGCTGTTCTTCGACCCGCCGGCGGGCTGGGCCTCGCTGATGGCGGCGGTGCTGCTGTTGTCCGGCGTGCAGCTGGTCATTCTCGGCATTGTCGGGGAATATCTCGGCCGGCTCTACCTGACCGCCAACAAGAAGCCGCAAGCGGTGGTCAAATCGGTGATCCGCGCCGCGCCGAATTTGCCGGGGGCGGACCCGGGGCCGGAGACGCGCCATCGATCGGTGCGGGCGCGCGAGCGGGTGTGAGAGGTCTCGGCCGGTGGCGATCTATTATGTCAGCCTCGTCGCTGCCATCCTGTTGGGCGTCGCCGGTCAGATTGCGCTCAAATCAGGCGCCGAGGGCTCGCCGACCGTCGCGGCCCAATTCGTCAACCCGCTGACGATCATCGGCTTCGCGATCTACGTCGTTGCCGCGGTCTGCTACATCGTCGCCTTGAAGAAAATTCCGGTGTCGGTGGCGTTTCCCTCGGTCGCGGCAAGCTATGCCGTCGTCGCGGTGATCGCGCATCTGTTGTGGAACGAGCCATTCGGCTGGCAACAACTCGGCGGCCTGTTGCTGATTGGCGGCGGCATTTTTCTGATCAACCTGCACTGAGGAGGCTCCAGGGCCGCCGACCAACCGTGACCGCGCCGGATGCGGCAGGCCGGCCGGTGTAGTGCCAGACCTCACGCCGCGGGCAGGCCGCGTTCCAGCAAATTCGCGAGACGGCGCGCAAACGCCGGTGGATCGGACAGAGGCTCGCCTTCGACGATGCGCGCCTGGTCGAGCAGCAGCCAGGCGAATTCGGTCAACTGCTCGGACATGCCGCTTTCGCCGACCGAGGCGGCCAGACGCTCGATCAACCGGTGGCGCGGATTGAGTTCGAGGATCCGCTTCGCAGTGGTGTCGAGCTGGCGGTGCTGCTTCAGCAGCCGCTCGAGGTGCATGTCCACGTCGCCCTCATCGGCGACGAGGCACACCGCGCTGTCGGTCAGCCGCTCGGAGCTGCGCACATCCTTGACCGCATCGCCGAGCGCCAGCTTGAAGATCGCGATGAGGCTGGCGAGCTTGGCCGGCGGGTCGGGCTTGTCGGCGGCTGCTTTGTCGTCGACGAGCGCGATCTTGTCGAGATCGGCGCCGCCGCGGGTCGCCGATTTGAACGGCTTTTCCTGATAGGTGTCGATCGTCGTCATCCAGAATTCGTCGATCGGGTCGGTCAGCAGCAACACCTCGACCCCGCGGGCGCGAAATCCCTCGAGTTGCGGGCTTTTCTTCAACAGATCGAGCGTGTCGCCGGTGATCGTATAGATCGCCTCCTGCCCCGGCCGCATCGCGGCGATATAATCATCGAGCGACACCAGCCCGTCGCGATTGGTCGAGCGGAAGCGGGCGAGCGGCAACAGCGTCTCGCGCTGCTCTCGATCTTCGTAAAGTCCTTCCTTCAGCACGGCGCCGAAGGCGTCCCAGAATTTGGCGTATTCCTCGGGCGCCTCGGTTGCCTTCTTGCCGAGCTCGCTCAGCACCCGGCGCGTCAGCTGCTGGCGGATGCGCGCCACAATCGGGTTCGACTGCAGCGTCTCGCGGCTGATGTTGAGCGGCAAAT
>CAYMRQ010000218.1:5421-8020 GCA_964392845.1 uncultured Rhizobium sp. | reverse complement strand
CGAGGACAAGCTCGCCGCGCGAGCGCAGACCCGCGGCCGGGCCGAGCGAGCCCTGACGGTTGAGGATTGCCGCGGCGACGCCCCAATCGTTGACGCCGAGCCACGACCCTCCCGCCTCAAGGTCAAGACCGCCGACGACCTCCACCCGGTCCGGCCAATGGCGGGCGGGCGGCAGGGCCGCGCGGTCGATCATCTCGTCGCGGTTCGCACCGATCACGACCGGCCAGGCGTGCTCGGGCCGGCGCAGGATCACCACGGTGCACATTCACATCCCCGCCAATCTCTTGTTCAATCGGGCGCATGCGGCTGTGATATTGTGCGGGCAAGCCACCGGCGCCACACGACACGGATGCTAGACCCATGACCACCTTCGACGGACGCGAAAAAGACTTCGAGGCCCGCTTCAAGCACGACCAGGAGCTGCAGTTCAAGGTCACCGCGCGCCGCAACCGGCTATTGGGACTGTGGGCGGCGGAGCGTATGGGGCTTAGCGGCCAGACCGCCGACGCCTACGCCAAGGAGGTCGTCGACGCCGAGTTCGCCGGCGGCGACCGCCACGTCATCCTCAAGCTCGTCGCCGATCTCGCCGCCAAGGGCCACACCGTCACCGAGGCGCAGGTCAAGTTCGAACTCGACCACCTGGCCGAGCGCGCCAAGCAGCAGATCATGCAGGAGTAGGCCGCGTGCCGGAAAGCCCCTCTCCCGCACCGCGGGAGAGGGTGCCTATCGCGAAGCGATGGGCGGGTGAGGGTCTCGAAGCCGACAGAAATGCCAAACAATCATGCACGCGAACTGCGGCGAGATGCCACAGACGCTGAGCGACGGCTATGGTCGGCGCTGCGCGACCGCCGTTTGCGGGGCTACCGCTTTCGCAGGCAGCATCCGATCGGCGAGTTCATCGTCGATTTCGCCTGCACCCGACATCGCCTCATCGTGGAGGCGGATGGCGGTCAACATGCGGACAATGACGGGGATCGCCGCCGCACGGCTTGGCTCGAAAGCGAGGGCTGGCGGGTACTTCGATTTTGGAACAATGACGCGTTGGCGAACACAGATGGCGTGGTTGAGACTATTTTGCGGGAATTATCATCAACATAGACCCTCACCCTCCCACGCCTTCGGCGCGGGTCCCTCCCTCTCCCGCAACGCGGGAGAGGGGCTATTTGCTCCCAGTTCGTTGCTGAGCGGCTGCGGCTCAGACCGGCCGGTCGCCCTTGACGGTCACTCGGTTGCCCGAGCGGGTGTGCGGCCAATAGTCCCACATCGCGTGGTGCTGGACGCAGCGGTTGTCCCAGAAGGCGATCGAGTTCTCGCGCCAGCGAAAGCGGCACTGGAACAGGGGGTTGGCCATGTGCTCATAGAGATAGCGCAGGATCCCGTCGCTCTCGTCGCGTGGGATGCCGTTGATGTAGCGGGTAAAGCCCTTGTTGACGTAGAGCGCTTTCTTGCCGGTCACCGGGTGGGTGCGCACGACCGGGTGGTCGGCAAAGGGATAGCTCGCTTTGTCCTTGACCCCGTAATTGGCGTACTGGCCACGGTAATGCTCGCCGTCGTGCCGGGCGGTCAGCCCGTCAAGATAAGTCTTCATGCGGTCCGACAGCGCCTCATAAGCGGCGTACATGCTGGCGAACAGCGTGTCGCCGCCCTTGGGCGGGCATTTCCTGATGTAGAGGATGCTGCCCATCGGCGGCTCCGGGTCGCATGACACGTCGGTGTGCCAGCCGTCGCCATTGGCGCGTGGGCTGTCCTTGTCGGCATGGATGATCATCAGCTCGGGGTGGCCGGGCTCGGCGGGTGCTGCCGGGTGGATGTGCAGATCGCCGAACAGGCGGCCGAAGGCGAGGTGCTGGTCCTGGGTCAGATGCTGGTCGCGAAAGAAGATCACCGAGTTTTCGGCAAGCGCGCGATGGATCTCGTCGATCGTCTGGTTGCCAAGCGGGCGCGCCAGATCGACACCGCCGATCTCGGCGCCGATGATCGGCGTCAATTTGTCGATGCCGATCGTGTCAAAAGGAGCCGACTCGTCGCCCGCATGCTTGTAGCGGGGGCCATTTCTCTCGCGCATCAGGCTCATCGTGCCTCTCCCATTGTGACCCTGCTGGTGAAACTCACCCGCATGCATCGCTCATTTGCCTTCGCCTTCGCTCAATGCATCAATAGGGACATTGAGCACCCGCGAGAGTCGAGCAAGCGTGAATATACTACCCTTCTTTCGACGCGTCTCGATTTGGGCGATCAGGTCTCGGCCGATCCCGGATTTGGACGACAGGTCAAGTTGTGTCCACCCCCGGTGATCGCGCCACGCCCTGATCGGGTGATCGCCGTCGAGCTCCGCCTCGATCACCTCAATCGGGATCGTGGTCTCGATTGGAGCGCCACGTTCGCTCTCGATCCTGGCGGCGAAAGCGACATCCTCGGCGCGCGCTAACGCTACGGCAGCGAGATCCGCGGCATCGTCGTCGACGTCGTTGCTCACTCGCCGAACACCCGGCGGAAGATCGTGTCGACGTGCTTCAGATGATAGGCGGTATCGAACAATCCGTCGATCGCCTGCGCCGGCACGTGGCGGATGATTTCGGGGTCGGCTTTGAGCCGGTCG
>CAYMRQ010000218.1:0-5411 GCA_964392845.1 uncultured Rhizobium sp. | reverse complement strand
AAAGCGGCCCTCGCCGTGCCACGCCGCCATCGCGTGGCTCTGCACCAGGCGATAGGCCTCTTCGCGGCTCATCCCGGCCTGGGTCAAGGCCAAGAGCACGCGTTGCGAGTCGACCAGGCCGCCCAGCGATTCGAGGTTGTCGCGCATCCGCTCGGGATAGACGACGAGCCGGTCGACGAGGCCGGTGAGGCGCGCCAGCGCGAAATCGAGCAGGGTCGTCGCATCCGGCGCGATCACCCGCTCGACCGAGGAATGCGAGATGTCGCGCTCATGCCACAGCGCGACGTTTTCGAGGGCGGGGATCACGCTCGCGCGGATCAGCCGGGCGAGCCCGGTCAGGTTCTCCGACAGCACCGGGTTGCGCTTGTGCGGCATCGCCGAGGAGCCTTTCTGGCCCGGCGCGAAATATTCCTCGGCCTCGCGCAGCTCGGTGCGCTGCAGGTGGCGGATCTCGGTGGCGAGCCGCTCGATCCCAGCGGCGATCAGCGCCAGTGTCATGAAGAACTGGGCGTGCCGGTCGCGCGGGATGATTTGGGTCGAGATCGGCTCGGGCACGAGGCCGAGCCTCTCGGCGACATAGGCCTCGACTGCGGGATCGATATTGGCGAAGGTGCCGACCGCGCCGGAAATCGCACAGGTCGCGATCTCGCGGCGCGCGGCGAGGAGGCGCTCGCGGTTGCGGGCGAATTCGGCCCAATGCCCGGCGAGCTTCAGCCCAAAGGTGGTCGGCTCGGCATGGATGCCGTGGCTGCGGCCGACCGTCGCGGTGTATTTGTGCTCGTTGGCGCGGCGCTTCAGCACGCCAAGCAGCCGGTCGAGATCGTCGAGCAGCAGGTCCGCCGCCTGCTTCAACTGCACCGCCAGGCAGGTGTCGAGCACATCGCTCGAAGTCATCCCCTGGTGAACAAAGCGCGAATCGGGCCCGACATGCTCGGCGAGGTTGGTCAGAAATGCGATCGTTTCGTGATGCGTTTCGCGCTCGATCTCGGCGATTCGCGCGACCTCGAAGGCGCCCTTCTCGCGCACCGCCCGCGCCGCGCTTTCCGGGATCACCCCGAGCCGGGCCTGCGCCTCGCAGGCATGGGTCTCGATGTCGAGCTGGATCCGATAGTAGTTCTCGGGCTCCCAGATCGCCGCCATCTGCGGCCGGCTGTAGCGCGGGATCATGCCGGGATGACCTCGGTCAGGGCGGGCGTATCAACGCCGAGATTGTAGCCGAGCCGGACGAGCGCGGCGAGCATCTGCGGCGGCACCGGCGCGGTGACCGCGATCGGCGGCCTTGCCGGATAAAGCGGCAGCGCGATCGAGCGGGCATGGAGCTGCAGCGGCGCCCCGCCCGGCCCGCCGTAAGCCGTGTCGCCGACCACCGGACAGCCGAGTGCGGCGCAATGCACCCGGATCTGGTGGGTGCGTCCGGTGCGCGGCCGCAATTCCAGCCAGGCGCGCCCATTCGCGGCGCCGAGTACGCGGTAATCGGTGATCGCCTGTTGCCCCGCCGGATCGACCACCATGCACCAGCCGGCGGTGCCGCGCGGCTGCTTCCCGAGCGCGACCTCGATGCGGCCTGCGGGCTCGGCCGGGACGCCGGCGACCACCGCCCAGTACACTTTCTCGACCATGCCCTCGGCAAACAGGCGGCCGAGCCGGCGCAATGCCTTCGGATGGCGGCCGAGCACAAGGCAGCCGCTGGTGTCGCGGTCGAGCCGGTGGGCCAGCGCCGGTGGCCGCGGCAGACCAAAGCGCAACAGCGGAAACCAGTGCTCAAGATGCGGTCCGCCGCCCGGCCCGCCATGGACCGGGATGCCGGCCGGCTTGTCGATGACCAGCACCAGCCCGTCGCGATACAGCACGCGGTGGGCAATTTTCGACGGTTCGATCGCCGCCAGCCCCCACCCTCCCGCGCCTTTGGCGCAGGCCCCTCCCTCCCCCGCTTGCGGGGGAGGGGCATTGGCGTCGATGCCGTATGACCGCTCCCTCCCCTCCCCGGGCTTGACCCGGGGATCACGGGGGAGGGTTGGGGTGGGGGCTGAAATTATCTGACGCGGCATAACGGAAACATCGTGGTCGCGATCGGCTGGCGCAAGCGCTAGCGTGCTGGTCTCCAATTCACCTGATGGAGCGATTGCCATGAGCGAGATGCCGCAACCGCCTATCGTCGAGACCTATCGCTTCGCCGATGACGGGATCGTGCCGAACAACCCGGCATTGCCGCTGATCGTCTATCGCGCCGCGCTTGCCCACAGCGGCGACCGCGCCAGCGCCTGCGAGGCGCTGTTTGCCCGGAATGGCTGGCCCGATTCCTGGCGCAACGGCATCTACGGGCACCACCATTATCACAGCACCGCGCATGAGGTGCTCGGCATCGCCCGCGGCAATGCCCGGGTGCGGCTCGGCGGCGAGAGCGGGCGTACGATCGAACTCACCGCCGGCGATGTTGTCGCGATCCCGGCCGGGATCGCCCACAAGCGCGAATGGGCGAGCAGCGACCTCCTGGTGATCGGCGCCTACCCGCGCGGCCAGCATCCCGATATGTGCCGGGCTGCGGCGGCCGGGCACGACCGCGCGCTCGCCGCCATCGCCGCGGTCCCGCTGCCCGAAGCGGACCCGGTCACCGGTCGAGCCGCACCGCTGCTCGAATACTGGCGCGAGGCGCCCTAGCCCCGCTCACCCCGCGCATTCCCCCCATCGACAGGCGGCGGCGGGGCTGGAGGCTGTTGCAGGCAGCGTCCGGCGTAACGGATCTCGCCGCCATTGCCGAACGGTCCTTCGGCATCGGGGACAAAGCGTCGGGTGTCGACGACATACCCGTCGCCGCACATTGCGTGCGCGTGAAGCGCGTCGGCGATCCAGTCGCGGCGTAGCCGCTCGGCCGTGCCGTCGTCGTTTGCGGTCAGCACCGTGTTGGTGTGCGCGCTGTATAGGAACGAGTTCGGACCACTCGCGGCGAAGCCTTCGACGCGCGCCGATCCGACGCAACCAACCAGCGAGAAGAGGCAAATGAGAGCGAGCGGGCGCATCGGGCCGGATCTCCGTGGGTCAAGGCCTTCCTCTATTCCCGATTCCGCGCCGCAGGGCAAGCGCCGCGGTTGAACGCTGCCGCGACGGGGAAGAAGGATTGCGGGGGCCGGCGCAAAATGCCGATACTCGGGCGACTTACCCGTGCCCGGAGGGTTGCATGAGCTTGGCCGGTTCGCACAAAGTTCGGGTCGAGACCTGCCGGGGCTGTAGCCCGGCACCACATGGCGGACGCCCGGGCCTGGACCGGCGCCGGCTGATCGGGCTCTTTGGAATCGGTGCGGCGGGGCTCCTCGCCGGCACCGGCCTCTCCTTGCATCGGGCGTTCGCCGCCGGGAAGGCCGAGGCGCTGCTGCTCAACTGCATCGACTACCGGTTGGTCGCGGCGACGGCGCGCTACATGGCGGAACGGCAGATGGAAGGCAAATACGACCAGTTCGTTGTCGCGGGCGCCGCGCTCGGCGCGAAAAACGCCAAACACCCGGCCTGGGGGACGACCTTCTGGGCGCATGTGCAGCTCGCCATCGACCTGCACCAGATTCGCCGGATCGTGGTCATGGACCATCGCGATTGCGGCTTCTACAGGGACATTCACGGCAGGGATCTCGCGGCCGACCCGAAGGATGAGTTCGAGGTCCACGCCGCCCAGATGCGCTCGCTCAAGGCCGACATCGGCCGAAAACATCCGGCGCTGGAGGTCCAGCTCTTGCTGATGGCGCTCGACGGCAAGGCCGAGACGGTTGTGTAAAGCCGCGTTGCCCTCGCTCGTGCACTTTTCCCTCTCCGCCCTTCAGGGGGGAGAGGGAGGGGCCCGCGCCGAAGGCGCGGGAGGGTGAAGTGGGTATCGACAACCGCTCTGGAATCCCCCACCTCCCCCCGGAACGCCCGCCCTGGCGGGCGGCCGTCCGGGGGCCAACCCTCTCCGCCCCCCAATGGACTAAGGCGGGCGGAGAGAGAGTAAGAGGCGGCGGAGCAGGGATTTGTGTATCGACCTGGCAATCTTTGCTTAGCCTCTGCTGCGCCAGGCAGCAGAGCGGTGCTGTTGCCGCGGCCGTCTTGTCCCTTTTCATGATCGCCGCGGGCGCCGCCTGGGGAGCTGATGACAAGCCTGCCGCATCGCCCCCCGACCTGCCGGCGCGGGTCGAAACCCGGCACACGATCAATCTCTCCGGCAATCTCCCTGGCAATCTCCCCGGCAATCTCCCGGGCAATCTCGCCGGCAACCCCGTCGCGCATGCGCTCGATTATCGCGCAGTCGCGGAAACCATCGGCCTCACCGATCAGAGGGGCGAGGCCACCGCCTCGGTATACACCGTATCCTACCTGGCCGACCCGCCGGCCGGGCAGCAGCGGCCGGTCGCGTTCGTGTTCAATGGCGGCCCCGGCGCGGCTTCGGTGTTTCTGCATCTCGGCGGGCTCGGCCCGCGCATCCTCGATACGCCGGCGAGCGGGGCGGTGCCGAACCCGCCGGTGCATCTCATCGATAACCAATCCAGCTGGCTGCGTTTCACCGACCTGGTGTTCGTCGACCCGGTCGGCACCGGCTTCAGCCACGGCAGGGGCAAGGAGGAAAACCCCGACAAGCCGTTCTGGAATGTGCGCAGCGACCTCGACTCCTTGGGCGCGGTCGTGCGCCGCTGGCTGACCCGCCACGAGCGCTGGAGCGCTCCGGTGTTTCTCGTCGGCGAAAGTTATGGTGGGCTGCGCGCCGCCGCGTTGGCGCGCCGCCTCGAGCGCGATGTCGGCGTCAGCGTGAGCGGCCTCGTGCTGATCTCGCCGGCGCTCGACCTGGCGATCCTGCACCCCGATGTCAGCAACACGCTGGCGCCCGCCTTCGCATTGCCGAGCTATGCCGCCGCGGCCGCCGCGCTCTCTGGGTCGGAATCGGCCGCCGAGACCGGCCGGGCGGCCGAGCGCTTCGCCCTGTCGGACTATCTCGTCGGACTGGCGGAGCTGAAGGGCATTCCCGCCGCCGGCGATCCGTTCATCGCGCGCATCGCCGCCCTGACCGGCCTCGCCGACGACATCGTCCGGCGTGCGCGCGGGCGGGTGCCGAACCGGGTGTTTGCGCACGAGCTGCGCCGCGCCCAAGGCGAGGTCCTCAGCCTCTACGATGCCACCGTGACGCGCCCGGCCGGCGCCAATCCGGCCGACGACGATGCCGGCGACCCGGTGCTCGATCCCGCCATCGCCGCCTATACGGCCGCGTTCAACAGCTACGCGCCCGACGCGCTCGGCTACCGCACCGAGCGTCCCTACCGGGTGCTGCCGCGCGAGGTGTCGCGGCAGTGGAACTGGGATGGCGCGCGCGGCCCAGGGGGCGGCGGCGCGGGCGGCGGAGCGGGCGGGCTCGGCCTGGCGCTGTCCTCGCTCGAAGAGACGCTGCTGCTGCACCC
>CAYMRQ010000217.1:216-8052 GCA_964392845.1 uncultured Rhizobium sp. | reverse complement strand
CACTTTCTCATCCAGATTGACGCGCGCCCCTCATCCAGATTGACGCGCCGCAGGGCAGCCTCGCTCACCGGCCGGATCGTGATGATCGAGCCGTGATCGGCGATCAGGAAATCGCTCATGTCAGGGGTTTCCGTCGGAGCGGGATGCTCCGAAGCCGATCCCCCACACGACGCGCAGTCGTGCAGGGGTCGGCTTTGGTCAGGTAGCCTGCTTCAGCAGCCGCTATGCGGCTTGCTTCAGCAGGTCACCCGCGGCGCGCTCGACTTCGAGCCGCTTGTCGGTGTTCGGGATCGAGCGGGCGTGGGCGGTCGCGGCGACGGTCACGTCCCACATGGTCTCGATCGGCCGGTCCTCCTCGGTGAGGTGGATGGCCTTGATCGGGTCGACCATGCGTTTACCGAAGCGCTTGGCGAGGAAGTCGTCGAGATCATCAGCGACCTTTCTCGACTTCGCCGCTTCGATTGCCAGCAACACGGGTTGTGCCGAGCCCTCGTCGTATTCCTTGAGGACGGGCGCAACCTCTTCGAGCCACCGGTCGGGGGCTCCCCGCGTGTGCCGAATGCGGACCTCGGTGTATTGGTCAGCGCCCCACACGATGCGGTTGCAGCAGGCGTAATCGAACAGGAAGAACCCGAGCCCGAGCGTGCTTTCGCCGACCTCGGAGTTCCACACGAAAAAGCCGCGAGCCATCGAGCCCGAGGCGCCGTTGCGGCGGTTCGGGACTTCGATGCGTCGGTCCTCGTCGGCCAAAAACACAAACATGTCTCGATCGCTCGCGAACAGGGTCGTGTTTTTCTTGTCGACGACGATGCGGTTGCCGAATTCACCCGGGACGCGCCAATGGCCGCTCACCCCATCACCGAAACGCTCGACGAGCGCATCGACGATGTCTGCATTCCAGATCCGGCCGTAGCCGGGTCCAGTAGCGGCGCGCAGCTCCCCATCGAGACGCTCGCCCTCCAGTTCGTGTGCAGGTTCGAACATGGTGGCGAGGACCCCGATGTCCTCGATATCGCGGTTGAACCTGAGATTGTGGTTCAGGCAGTCCGCGATATATTCGGACGGGAGCTTGCTCGACCTGAAATAAGACGCCGGTGAAGGCGTCGCTGCCAGGCTGCAGAGCTGACCGAAAGCGTAGTGGGTGGAAGCCAGTTTCTCGCCGGCGAGCACCCCCCGTTCGATGCCAAGGTATAAGCCCTGACGCGTCGCGTCGTTCTCATCCGGGAATACTGCGAGTGCCCGGGAGCTTTCGACGACGGCGCGGCTGAGCGCCTTGGTGCGGTGCATGAACTCTTGCATGGCAAGAAGGTTCGCGTACCGCTCATCGGCCGGGCGGGAAGCCCATTGACGGCTGGCTTGCATCAGAGTGCTCATTGTCTTTTCCTTTCGGCTGTCGAGGGCGGGGGTGCCCTCAACGCCGCGAGCCCTCCTGGCACGCGGCCAGAAAGGCTCGGGGTTTCTGCTACAGGCGACGGACGGCTCGCTCCGCGAACTGGCGTCGTTGCGGCTCGGGCATGTCGAGCAGCTGTTCGCAGATCACCTTGGCTCGATTGCGCAATGTCCGCTCCGTGGTCATGTTCGCGATCTCGGCTTGTCTGCCCAACAGGGCACGAGAACGCTGATCCGCGGCATGCACACGCAAAAGTTCGAGCACATACGAGTAATCGCACATGGTAATAATCCTGGATTTTTCGGGAGTAGAGACTTACGTCTCTACTGTGCTATATAGGAATTACTTGGAGAAATTCAAGTATATCGGCCAGATGGTCGTGCTATTGAAGCGCCTTCAGGGTGACGCTTTGGAAGGAAGAACGCAAAATGAATGGTCGGGGCCGGTACAGCGTCCGCGTAGAAGGAGCAAAATATGGCGCCAGCTTTGGCACGGCGCTGGCAATCGCCATCTCGTACACGACCAATCACTCGATCCTGTGGGCGATTGTTCACGGCATCTTCAGCTGGCTCTACGTCATTTACTTTGCGCTTTTTCAAGCGTAGCGGCCCGTCAAGGCGTGGGTGACCGTCGCGCACGTCACGGGATCAGGGGCTAGACGCATCCTTGTCCGACGCGGGAGCGCCGCCCTCTGGATAAGCGAGACCGGGCAAAGGGCTGGCGAGCCCAGGACGGAGGAATTGCCTGTCCTGTTCCTACGGACGCCGGAGAAGACGCCGACGTAAGCCGGCGGCATAGGCATGTATCGCTGCGGTCAGCAGCTTGCGCTCAACATCCAGATCGGCGGGGAGAATACCGGCGCGCGATGTCGACAGCATCGCCGTAGCACAAGCATCCAGCGGTCCCGATCCACCATCAAACACGCCAGCATCCACTGCGCCGCGTTCAAACCGTCTGAGATGAAACTGCCGATACTCCTGCTCGACGCGAAGACGCTCCAGCCAATCGTCGACCATCCCGCGGTAGTCCGGGTTCGCCCGTTCACGGGCGGTCGTGAACCGTGTTCGGGTCTTCTCTGCGAGAGCGATCATCTTCGTGAGAACACGTTGGCTACTGCCGCACCATTGGCGCAGCGCCTCCCCCAAAGCGGCCCGCTCGCTTCGGAGGAAGACTTTCCTTTTGATCGCATCGGAAAGAGTTCGGCCGCCTCGATAGCCGGTGATCGCGGCGAACACCGGCAGCAGGATGGCCGGCCAGCCGGTAAGCCCCAGCATCGCCACGGCACCCGTGCCGACCAACTTGGCGGCACCCGCCCCGGTGTAGCGGCCGGCCGCATCGGTCGCTATGTTCCCGGCCAGCGCCGACCAGTCGGTGTTGCCGCGCCACAGGTGATAGGCATTTCTGACGAGGGAAATCGCGGGAACGACGCTCGCGAGGTGCAGATCGAGCATATCCGCGGCGTTTCCCAGGCTATCCTGGGTGGTCGACCGGACGACCTCCTGAGTAACGCCGTGGATCGGCATGATTTGAGCGTTGTCGCCAAAATGCGACGCCAGGTCTTCATTGACGATCACGCGGGGAATATCCGGGTAGCGGGCAAGATGCTCGCTGACTAGGTGAGGTGAGAGACCGCACTTGGCCTGCACCCGCTCCCCGTTCACCAGTAAATCCCATCCGGGCTCGGTGGGGCTTTCAGGGAATTGAACCACCGCGCCGGACTGCCGCAGCGACATCGCCGCCATTCTCTCGAAAACGTATCCCTGCAGACGGTTGACGTTGCCTTCATATGTCCAGGTTGGCTCCGACAGTATCCGGTGGGACCAGACAGCAAGTTCATGGATATCGGCGACGTTCGCCGGCCGCACAAAGTCGAAGGCTTCAAGCGCCTGCGGGTCTATGCTTACACGATCGTAGATCAGGTCTCCCAGGCTGATCTCCGCGAAAGCGCTGGTATCGCCGCCACCAAGGAGCGCCGCCGCGCGCTGGCCCGAAGTCGTCGATGTCGCGGGTTGACGCAAGAACTCATCAAGATCGTCCATGACCTGAAATCATGCTCTCTTGGGAAAACACCGGAAGGTGTTGTGGATTTGCGCAGCGAGTTGCCGATCGGCTGTCTTGAGCGTCGAGAAATAGCGCGCCAACTCGCCGACCAGCCTCGACTGACCCGTGGGTCTCGGTGCAGCTGCGGCGACCATAACCGCCGTGGCTACCATGATCGGGACGAAACGATCGCGTATCTGCCGGTTGGCTCGCGATAGCGCGAAATGGCCGCCCAGCAGTGTCGCTGCCGTCAGCACGAAGGGATTTGACAAGAAGGCCACGGCGGCCGTGGCATGAATGTAGACGCCGAACGGCAGCGTCAGGCCCACCCAACCCGCAGCTGTCGCGATCACCGATGTCACCGTCGTGTAAGCCGCGAAGCCAGCGATGCCGACCGTGCCGACCAGCGCGCCGCCGACGCCAGCGATCACGCCCGTGCGTTTCAGCGCATCGGCGGAAAGATCGCTCACGCCGGCTTCTCGCTGAATGCGCTCGCGGACGTGTTGCGGCAGTTCGGCGAGCTGCCGCGCGAGATCCGCCGCAATCCGCTCCTGCTCCTCGGGCGGCTTCCTCGTAAAGGTGGCGTCCAGCTCCACGAACATCCGGCGCAGAACGTAGCGGGATAAGTCCGTCACCGAGGTGCCGGTGAAGGGGTCGGTGCCTTTCCTGATCGGGTGCGCGCTGGCCAAGAGGGCGACGGCGCGGGCCTCCGCCCCCAGGCAGAGATCGAAAAGCTCGGCTTCTGAGGGCTCGGCGGTGAAACGCAGGTTGAAGTGGCTCAGGATGCGGCCGAGTTTGGCTGCCTGCCAATGATCCGGCTCGATCGGCAAGATCAGATCGTCGTCGCGGGCGTGGCGAACCGCATCGCTCGGCGCCAGTTGCAACAACTCGCCGGCAACGATCTCCGCGAACGGTTTGACGAGAGGAAGTTTCCGCTGGGCGGCAGCGATCAGCCTCCCGAGACCGCGACCCACCTCGCCCGCAACGGTGGCGTGGTCAAACGCCCAGACCTGAGCACGGGCGGCCTCAGCGTCCTCGGAGAGGATACCTTCGAGAAGGAGACTGCGTGGCACCGGAATGGGTTTCGCTGGTTCAGCCGCGGCTGGAATACGCACTATAGTTGATAAATTTGTTCGTCGCTATCCGCTCACCTCGTGCGCATGGACATGCGCAAGCTGGTCGGGCGGAATGTCGGGCGCATCAGGCGGGAGAAGGGCTTGACGCAGGAGCAGTTCGCCGAAATCTCCGGCTTCAGCCAGCAGTATATCAGCGGCCTGGAGCAGGGTCGGCGGAACCCGACGGTCGTGACGCTCTATGAACTCGCAACCGCGCTCGGTGTGAGCCACCTTGACCTGTTGCGCCCGAGGCAAGTGGAGTAGCTCACGCGGCGCGGGTGTAACGCGAACCCCGCACCATTAGGCGGCTGCGTTACATGCCAGCGGTCGCGCGCTATGCCGAGTTGGTGGGAAAAGCCAATAGAGATCTCTTATTGGGAATTCCCACCAACTCGTGCTCGGACCGAGCGCGAGAACGACCGCCACCGTATTCTGGGCTGCCCCGTGGTCTCACGCCGATTGTCGGTCGCTCCTGCGGAGGCGCGCTTTTCGGAGGGCGCTGAGGATTACGAAAACCCGGACTGCTCAAACTTGAGGGTCTTGGCGTTGGCGTTGACCACATCGACGACATCGGACGGGAAATCAGGGGGAGCCTCGGCGTCAATGTCGAGCCGCAACGTCACCTTGGTTCCGCCGACGCGGGATAGCTCGGCGACGATCGCCTGAGCGATCTTGCTGATCTGTGGGCCGGGGGGCGCAGCATCGAGCGTGACCACACCAAAGAAGCGCCGGGGGCCAGGCTCCGGCTTGGCAGGGTGTGGCGCTGGCTTGCCGGGCTCGCCGCTCTCGGGGTTTTTCGATTACCGCAGGGGCGACTGGCTGCGCATGGGCACGATGCAGCGGTTCCGCAGCATCTCGGCGCACGAGGATGCCATCGCCACGCAGTTAGAGGTCGCTCGGCTCGGCCGTGCTGCCGGCGGTCTCGGGGTCGAGGCGACGCCCGGTATAGCGGAAGGTGCCGCTGGTCGCGCTCGCGTTCTCGCCGTAGGGCAGGTAGCCGGCCTTGCTGAGCGCCCCGCTGCCCGAGTCGAGCGTACCGACGATCGAGCCCTGGATGTCGGGGATCATCGTCGCGCGGGTTGCCGTGCCCGGCACATTCATTTGGTTCAGCACCGCGTCTGGCCCGAGGCCGAAGGCATACCAGCGCTGGATCGCGCCGGCCGCTCCATCGTACTCGATTACCTCGCGGTTGTCGGCGTCGGTCACGTAAAGCGTGGTCGTGCTCCCAACCGTCTTCGACTTGCGCCGCCCCTGGCCGTCATAGGCGTATGTCGCCACCGTCGTGGTCGGCGAGGCGCAGGTGCCGCCGCTGGTGACGGCCGTCAGGCGGCTCTCGGCGTCGTAGCAATAGGTGAAGCTGCCGTCATAGGTCAGGTTGCCGTTGCCGTCATAGGTCGGGGTCACCGAGCCGACCGCGCTGTACTGATTGAGCGCGTTGGCCGTGTAGCTCAGCGTGCTCGTCCCCGCGGGATAGAGCAGCCAGCTGTTGTCGCTCGCGGCCTGGCTGATCCGCCGGTTGGTTTTGTCGTAGGCATGGGTGAAACTCGCGCTGCTCGCGGTCGGCGTCGCCTGGCTCGGCGCGTTGGGCCAGGAGACGGTCAGCGGCCGGTTGAGCGCATCAAAGGCGTAGTTCGTGGCGTTGCTATTGGCATCGGTCAGGCTCGCCAAGAATCCGTCCGGCGTGTAGGTCAGAATCTCCAACACCGTCGGCTGAATGGCCGTGTTGAGGTTTGAAAATTACAGTGGAATTAAGCCCACTCAACTCCCGCTGGGCGCCGTCGGCGGGTTGCGACCGCTGCTCCGCGCTTCACCCGCCATCAATAGAATGCAATGTCACCGTAATTCCCCAGTCGGGATCAGCTCGCAGTCTCATCTGGCCAGCGTTTGGCCTCAATTGCAGCGACGATGTCGCGTACTTTTAGGCTTTGGTATTGCGGCCCAATACCTAGAATTCTCCGTATCGTTCGCATCATCCCAAAGAAAGCCACTTCGCGAGGTGCATATCTGAAGGGATTAATGTTGGTTTTTACCCCAAATTCCTTTCCCAGCCACCAAACGAGGTCAACGATTTCGTCTCCGTATATTCCTAGATCCCGATATACCTCGGTCTCTTCGGTGATTGGAACGGCTCGATTTTGTGGAGCCGTCATTTTGGAAAGCCGCTCCACGACCATACGAAGCACCTCCGCGTTGTCGGGTATCATATCATTTTCACTTTCCGGCCCCTTGGCTTCCACCGGCTTCTGCACCTTGGGCTTGGCCGATTACTCCACCTTGGATGGCGGCATCTGCTTCAAGACCATAGCCAAGAACCCTAGACGCATACGACGCGGTGCGGCCGACCGCCGCTGCGTTCGTGCCGGTTCCGGTAAGGGTCTGCAATGCATCCAAAACCGCATTGCTTTCGTTGCCGACTCGTAAACCGGGAACAACAAATCCGCGTGCTATCGCGGACAGAAGGGATGTACCAGCCCCACCACCCGCTATCGGAGGACCAAATAAGCTGTACGGCAAAACTGGAGATCCTGCCGCGATAAACGCAGCCCCACTGATACCTGTGTCGATTGCATTGGCTGTATTCTGCGACAATCCGGTGGCTTGTAAGCCTTGCGATGTGAACGTGTCCGTCCCCCGCCACGCCGCTTGCGCTACGTCAGCTCCGTGAAGAGCAACGGCGCCACCGGCAACCGCTCCAAAACCAGTCCAGCTCGTCACCGTTCCAAACCCCACCCCAATGGCGGCTTCGGCCGAGCCCCCAATGAACCTCGCGACACCCCAGAAGCTGAGAAGGCCGCTCGGGTCTATCCCATTCAGCGGATCATTCCCGACATAGGCATAGAGATTGTTGCCGCCGGCGTAGCCGATCGGATCGGGTTGCAGGAAGCGGCCGAGGGTGGGGCTGTAGTGCCGGGCACGGTAGTAGTAGAGGCCGCTCGGCTCGTTGGTGCTGCCGGCGGTCTCGGGGTCGAGGCGGCGGCCGGTGTAACGATAGGTGCCGCTCGTCAGGCTGGGGTTCTCGCCAAAGGGCAGATAGCCGATCTTCGTCAGCGCCCCGCTGCCCGAGTCGAGCGTGCCAGCGATCGAACCCTGGAGGTCGGGGATCATCGTCGCGCGGGTTGCCGTGCCCGGCACGTTCATCTGGTTCAGCACCGCGTCGGGTCCGAGGCCGAAGGCATACCAGCGCTGGATCGCGCCGGCCGCGCCATCATATTCCAGCACCTCGCGGTTGTCGGCGTCGGTCACGTAGAGCGTCGTCGTGCTCCCAACCGTCTTCGACTTGCGCCGCCCCTG
>CAYMRQ010000217.1:0-206 GCA_964392845.1 uncultured Rhizobium sp. | reverse complement strand
AGCGTATGTCGCCACCGTCGTGGTCGGCGAGGCGCAAGTTCCCGCACTGATGACGGCTGTCAGGCGGCTCTCCGCGTCATAGCAGTAGGTATATGTCCCGTCATAGGTCAGGTTGCCGTTGCCGTCATAGGTCGGGGTCACCGATCCGACGGCGCTGTACTGGTTCAGAGCATTGGCCGTATAGCTCAGCGTGCTCGGCCCAGTGG
>CAYMRQ010000216.1:5975-8094 GCA_964392845.1 uncultured Rhizobium sp. | reverse complement strand
GAAGTCCTGAGGGGTCGCGGAACATCCGGACTGGGCGAACGACGCGTATGCCAGAAACGCGGGACCGGCGCTTGGCCGACTGCGGCTCACTGCTCCCACGGGTTGATGACGCTCAGGCCCAGGCCCTCGAAGTGACGAACATTGCCCGTGGCGACGTCAGCGCGCCGCGCGAGGGCGATCCCGGCGATCTGCGTGTCGCGGAAATCAACCGACCGACCTGCGCGCTGCCGCCGACTGGCGAGCTTCGCCGCCTCTTCCGCGGCACTGCCATCGAACGCGGCAACCCGGCCCCCGAGATCGTCGCGCAGCATGGCGTCGAACGCCGCCTCCAGGGCGCGCCGGCGTCGGCCCACGGGAAGCAGGTCAATGCCGTAGCGGATCTCGAAGACGGTCACCGCAGTTGTCCAAACCGACTCCTGCGCCTGCGAGTCGAGCCAGACGACGACGACGGGATCGGGGCGCCGCCGCATCAGGGCCGAGAGCACATTCGTGTCGAGGAGCATCACCGCGCGAAGCGAGCCGGTCGAGCGGCCTGGCCGCGAAGCTCCGTGACCTCGAGGTCAACGCCGAGCCTCGCAAAGCGGCGGGCGATCCGGCTCCCGAGCGCACGCTCGCTCGACTCGGAGCCGGCCACCGCGGCCGCCAGGATGTCGCGCACCTCGGCCTCCAGGCTGCGCCGGCGCTGCGCGGCGCGGCGCCGCAGCTTCTCCTTCACGCTCTCGTCGAGATTCCGGACAATCAGCTGCGCCACCCGCGACCTCCTTGGGTGACGATATCACGATATCATTCCGGGCTGGGACGTAGAGTCATCCCGGAGCATAGCGCCCAGCCGCAGGGGAAGACGGCTCACGGGGGCGCGTCGATTGCGAACCTCACCGCCACGTCCGCGAGCAGGGCGGCCGGGCTGATCAGATCCGACGCCTCGGCCTCGTCCCCCAGCAGCAGGGGAATCTCCGTGCAACCGAGGACGATGGCGTCGACCGTCCGCGTTCGCAAGGCATGGACCGCGTCGCGCGCCGCCTCGCGTTCCTCCTTGCCCTCGCGTCCTTCCATCACGGCCTGGATGCCGGCGTCGAGGCGCTGCTGGAGCGCCGCGTCGATCCGCTCGCACGCGATCCCGCGCTGTCGGAGTCCATCGACATACGGCGGCGGCGCGCCGCGGGCCCCGAGCACGCCCACGCGTCGGCACCCGCGGGCCACGACCTCGTCGAGCACGACGTCGATCATGCTGAGGACGGGGCGGGCCGTGGCCTCGCGGAGCTCGGCGAGGCCGACGTGGGCGGCGTTGCACGGAATCACGAGGAAGTCGACGAGCGGGGCGAGCCGCGCGGCGGCCTCGACGAGCTGCGGATCGATCTGCCGCGGCTCCAGGAACTGCCCGTCGTCGCCGCGGCGCACGGGCAGCTCGCGGTGATACCAGACGACCATCGGCGGATACCCGCGGTTCCAGTCCTGGGCGACCAGACGCTGGGCGCAGCGATGCACGCGGGCTTCGAAGTCGATCGTCGCCTGCGCGCTCATGCCACCGAGGACGCCCATCCGCCTCATTGCGGAACCACGGCGAGCGCGTTCCGCGCCGCCGCCACCTCCGGCGCGTCTGGCGCGCAGCCTGCCTCCTGCGCGCGCAGCACCAGCTGGCGGCACGCGTGCCGGTGCTGCGCGGCGTCGCCGTTCCGCTCGTACGCCCACACGAGCGCGGCCAGCGACGGCACGTGGTACGGGTTCGCGAGCAGGCGCTGGTGCGCGAGCCCGATCACCTCGTCCGCGCGGCCCAGCCGGCGGTGCAGCTCGAGGAACACGTCGCGGAAGATGTCCTTCTGCTCGCGGCTGCCGCCGCCCATCCGGTCGATCCCCTCGACCCCCGGCGCCATGAGCCGGACGGCACCGGCGTCGTCGCCCTGGACGATCGCCATCTCGCCCTCGAGCAGGGCCGCGCCCAGCGTCGACCAGTGGCCGCTCGCCTGGCCCGCCGGCAGGCGTCGAAGGCGCTCGAGCTGCTGCTTGGCCTTGTCCCACTGGCCGACCCGCGCGAAGGCGACACCGATCCAATGGTGCATCCACGTCGTCAGGAACTCGGCGTGGACGAGCAGCCGCTCCGCCTGGGTGGCCAGGTCGCGCC
>CAYMRQ010000216.1:2375-5965 GCA_964392845.1 uncultured Rhizobium sp. | reverse complement strand
GGCCGTGCTCACGGGCACGGACCGGCAGAAGATTGCCGATCTTCCCAACCTGACCGGCATGAAGAGCGACGTCATCATCCAGAAGTCGCACCGCTTCGGCTATGACCGCGCCGTTCGCAGTTGCGGGGTGCGGCTCGTGGAAGTCGAGACGCCACAGGAGCTCGATGCGCTCGTACAGCGGCAGCGGTGGCGCGGTGGACGCCCAGTAGTCGCGGGTCATGCGCGCCTCGCCGAGGATCGCGTGCGCCTCGGCGAGGTGCCAGAGGACGTGCGCGTAGCGCTCGAGCGACGCGGCCCGCTCGAACGTCTCGAGCGTGTTGCGATAGTCGCCGCGCGCCTGATAGGCGTGCCCCACCGCGTGGTAGGTGTACAGGCTCGTCGGATCCTTCGCGAGCGAGCGGAGGCTCACCTCCAACCCTTCGTCGTTGTAGCCGGACTGCTCGAGGAAGAAGCCGAGCATCGTGAGGTACTGCGGCTCGCCGGGACTGGCCGCCAGGCTGCGCCGGGCGAGGTCGATGCCGCGGCGATAGTCGCCTTGCGTGATGCAGTTCAGGCCGACGATGCGCACCGCGATCCGATCCGCCGGGTGCTCGGCGGCGATCCCCTCGAGCAGGCGATAGCCGGCGGGCGCGTCGCCCCGCCGGAGCGCGTCGACCACCCGCACGTGCTCCCGCTCACGCTCGTGATGGGCGGCGTCCGCCAGCGCGACGGCCTGCTGAGCCGCCGCCTCAGCGAGGTCCACGCGGCCCATTCGCCACGCGATGTAGGCGCGCGTGCACGCCGCGAGCGGGAACCGAGGATCGGTGTTCGTGGCCGCGTCCAGCGCCTCGAGGGCTCCGGCCCGCCAGCGCAAGAAGAGATCGACGCCGCGCTCGTACGCCGCGAGCGCGTCCGCCGACGTCGTGGAGACCGCGAGCCCCGCCGCGTCCGTCATCGTCATGGCTTCCTCCGAGATCGGTGCCGAGCCCTTAGCGTACACTCGGGCGCGACGTTCTCAGGGCTTCTTCCACACGATCAGCTCGCCGCCGCCGATCGTGAGCGTCGTGCCGACCTTGTCGCACCGGCGCACGATCTGCTCGACCGCCTCCTTGTCCTGGCGCACCAACGAGAACGCGACCTCATCATCTTCTGCCAGATCCAGGGGTTCGGCACCGGGAGCAAGTACGAGACCGGCCTCGCCTTCGACATGATCGCGCAGGCCGCCGGCGGTCCGATCAGCGTCACCGGCGAGCCCGGCCGCACCCCGGTCAAGCCGGGCCCCTCGTTCGGCGACACCGGCACCGGCATGCTGATGGCGATCAGCATCCTCGGCTGCCTCTACAAGCGGGCGAAGACCGGGCAGGGCCGGCGCCTCGAAGTGGCGATGCAGGACGCGATGATCCATTACATGCGCGTGCCGTTCTCGCGCACCCAGTCGAGCGGCAAGGCGGTGCCGCGCGGCGGCGCCAAGATCGCCGGCGCGCCGCCGCCCTGCGGGCTCTATCCGTGCAAGCCGGGCGGCTCCAACGACTACGTCTATGTCTTCACCAGCCGGGCCAACCCCGAGCATTGGCAGCGCCTCATCAAGGTCATCGGCCGCGAGGATCTGGCCGGCGACCCGCGCTACGAGACGATGCAGGCGCGCGCCGAGCACGAGGCCGAGGTCGACGAGCTGATCGCCTCGTGGACCCGCGCGCACACCAAGGAAGAGGCGATGAAGATCATCGGCGCCGCCGGGGTGCCGGCCGGCGCGGTGTTCGATACGCTGGAACTGATGAACGACCCCTCGCTGGCCGAGCGCGGCATCATGCAGACGATCCAGCATCCAACCTCCGGGGCGGTCAAGATACCGGCCTGGCCGGTGCGCTTCGACGGCACGCCGCCGCGGGTCAAGCCGTCGCCGCTGTTGGGCCAGCACAGCGCCGACGTGCTGAGCGGCTGGCTCGGCATGAGCCCGCAGGAAATCGATGCGCTGCGCCAGGAAGCCATCGTCTGAGCAGATTGCGCCGGCCGGTGCCGGCCCCACCCCGCCCCTCCCCCGTGTCCACGGGGGAGGGACCCATGCGCGGCGTGGGGGTGGGGGCCGGTGCCGCCTCTTGCCTTCGAATTCTACCAGGGTGCCGTTATGAGCGACGTTAATAGCCCGGCGGCGAGCGCCAACGCTGCGATGCGGCGCTACTGGAACGAGATTGCCGGGCCGCGCTGGGTCGGCCGCCTGGGGGCTCAGGAGGCGCGCAACGTCGAGGTGACGGCGCTGCTGCTCGAAGCGGCGCGGTTGGCCCCCGGCGAGCGCGTGCTCGATGTCGGCTGCGGCCCCGGCGCAACAACATTGCCGTACGCTGCCGCAGTCGGGCCGCAGGGCCATGTCACCGGCATCGACATCTCGGAACCGATGCTCGCCGTGGCGCGGCAGCGCGTCGCCGAACAGGGGTTGACCAACATCACCCTGGTGCTCGCCGACGCGCAGGTGCACGCCCTGCCGCCGGAATCGTTCGATCTGCTGACCTCGCGCTTTGGCGTCATGTTTTTTGCCGACCCGACGACGGCCTTCCGCAATCTGTGTAGCGCGCTGCGCCCCGGCGGGCGGCTCGTCATGGCGGTGTGGGCAGCGATCGAGGAAAACGTCCATCGCAAGGTCCCGTACGACATCGCGCTGCGGCATCTCGGCCCGCCGTCGCCATCGCCGTCGCATGCGCCGGGTGCCGAGGTGTTCAGCGATCGCGATTACTTCCGCGGGATTCTCGCCGCGGCCGGGTTCACCGACATCGCCATCACGCCGAAGCGGTTTCACGTGATCGGCGGCTCGGCGGCGAGCATGGCCGAGCATGTGGCCCTGTTCGGCGCGGTCCAGCGGCTGATGGACGAGAAAGGCGCCGACAACGCGACGCGCCAGGCGATCATCGACGAAACAGAAGCAGCCTTGGCGGCCTATGCCACGCCGGACGGGGTGCGCCTGCCGGCGATGTTTCTGCTCGCCACCGCCCGCCGGCCGGGCTAGCCCCATGTCCGACGCGAATAATTGATTGCCCGCGCCAGGTTTGGCGCCTTTCAGCGAAAGCCCCGCCCGATGAGGATCGATCAAGCGGTCAATATCGAAGACCTGCATCAGATGGCGAAGCGGCGCCTGCCGAAGATCGCCTTCGATTACATCGAGGGCGGCATCGAGGACGAGCGGGGGCTCGAGCGCAACAGTTCGGCGTTTCACAAGCATCAGCTGTTGCCGCGCTATCTGGTCGACGTGTCGACACGCGATCAGTCGCAGACCGTCTTCGGCCAGAAATTTTCCAGCCCGTTCGGCATCTCGCCGACCGGCGGGACGAGCCTGTTCCGCAATCATGCCGATCTGATGCTCGCCGAGGCAGCGCGTGACGCCAACATCCCCTACATCATGTCGGGCGGCAGCAGCGAGACGATCGAGGCGGCGGCGCGGATCGCCCCGAACAATGCCTGGTACCAGCTCTATGCCGCGCGCCAGCCGGAGATCAACACCGATCTGATCAAGCGCACCGCCGATGCCGGGCTCGGTGCCCTGGTGCTGACCGTCGACACGCCGGTCGGGGGAAAGCGCGAGCGCAACATCCGCAACGGCTTCCCCAATATCCGCGGCGGGC
>CAYMRQ010000216.1:0-2365 GCA_964392845.1 uncultured Rhizobium sp. | reverse complement strand
TTTCAGGCGTTGAGCCTGAAGCCGGCGATCCTGATCGAGGCGCTCAGCCATCCCGGCTGGATCGTCGAATATCTGAAGCGCGGCGGCGGCACGCCGATGCTGGGGAACTGGCAGCGTTATGCACCTGTCGGTGCGAATGCCGAGGAAGTTTACAAATTCGCATCGTCGGTGCGTCCGTTCAACGCGCAGACCTGGCGCGATCTGGAGAATTATCGCCGCCTGTTTCCGCGCGCGCTTGTGGTCAAGGGCATCATGAGCCCGGCCGACGCGCAGCGCGCGGTTGATGTGGGCTGCGACGGGATTCTCGTTTCGAACCATGGCGGACGCCAGCTCGACCAGGCGCCGGCCTCGCTCGACGTGTTGCCGGCGATCAAGGCCGCGGTCGGCGATAAGCTGACGATCCTGCTCGACAGCGGCGCGCGCCGCGGCGCCGACATTCTGATCGCGCTGTGCCTCGGCGCCGATTTCGTCTTTTTCGGCCGGCCGACGCTCTACGGCGCCGCGGCCGGCGGGCTGCCCGGGGTCAAGAAGGCGGTCGACATTTTTGTCAACGAGATCGACCTCGTGATGGGCCAGATCGGCTGCCCGAGCCTCGATCAGCTCGGCCCCGATTTCCTGTGGACCGACGACTGGCCGCGCAACCGCTGATCGATCGCAAGCGCAGCCGGGATGGGGATCAGACGGCATCAGCGCCTAGCCAAATAGCCATCTGATGGCTATCTTGGCTATATGAGCACCCACAGCGTCGCCGAAGCGAAGAACCAGCTCTCGAAGCTGATCAACCGCGCCCTCAAGGGCGAGGGGATCGTCATCACCCGGCGTGGCCAGCCGGTGGTCGAATTGAAGCCGGTGCGCCCACCGCCCCGCCCGATGACTGAGGCCGACATCGAATGGCTGCGGGCGAGGCGGGTCGGCAGAACCATGCCCAAGACTGACGCCGGCACCCTCGTTAGCGAGATGCGGGACGAAGGAGAAAAGTGAGCCTCTATCTTGACGCGAGTGTCGTCGTCGCCCTGTTTGTGATCGACCCGTCGAGCGCTCGCGCCGAGGCCTTTTTGTCGGCGCACCCAGAGATTTTCGTCGTCAGCGATTTCGGCGCCGCCGAGTTCTCGTCGGCTGTCGCACGGCGCGTACGGACCCGCGACCTGATGCCGGATGACGGACGGCTCGCCTTCGCCAATTTCGATTCATGGATCGCGCGGTCAGCAGACCGGCAGGAGACCACGACCGCCGATATCGATGCCGCAAATCGGATTTTGCGGCGCCTTGATGTCAATCTTCGCACGCCGGATGCCCTGCATATCGCGATCGCGCAGCGCATCGTCGCGACGCTCGTCACCTTCGACCAGGGCATGGCCGCGGGCGCCCGCGCGCTCGGCATGGCGGTTGCGACGCCCTGACGGTTGTCGGCGGCGCTCGCAGCCCGCATTGTTGAGCCGTCACTTTGGCACCCACAGCGAGGGCCCGACCCGATGAGGATCGATCAAGCGGTCAATATTGAAGATCTGCACCGCATGGCCAAGCGGCGGCTGCCGAAAGTCGCCTTCGACTTCATCGAGGGCGGGCTCGAAGACGAGCGCGGGCTGGACCGCAACACCGCGGCGTTTCACAAGCACAATCTGCTGCCGCGCTATCTGGTCGACGTTTCCAAGCGCGACCAGTCGCAGACGATCTTCGGCCGCAAATTTTCCAGCCCGTTCGGCATCTCGCCGACCGGGGGAGCCGGCCTCTTCCGCCGCGGCGCCGATCTGATGCTGGCCGAAGCCGCGAGCGAGGCGAACATCCCCTACATCATGTCCGGGTCGAGCAACGACTCGCTCGAATCGGCGGCGCGGGTTGCCCCGGACAATGCCTGGTACCAGCTCTATGCGGCGCGCGACGGCAAGATATCGGAGGATTTGATCCGCCGCGTCGCCGATGCCGGCCTCGCCGCGCTGGTGCTGACCGTCGATGTGCCGGTGCATTCGAAACGCGAGCGCAACATCAGGAACGGCTTTGCCAATATCCGCGGCAACTGGATGCGAGCGGCCTTAAGCCTCAAGCCGACGCTGCTCGCCGAGGCGCTGACCCATCCCCTTTGGGTCGCCGAATACATCCGCCATGGCGGCACCCCGGCGCTCGAAAACTGGCTGCCTTACGCGCCTCCCGGAGCCAGTGCCGAGGACACCGTCAAGTTCAACCGGGCGCAGGTCCCGGCGCATGCCCAGACCTGGCGCGAGCTGGAGAAATACCGCCGCCTCTTCCCGCGCACCCTGATCGTCAAGGGCATCATGCATCCGGCCGATGCGGTGCGCGCAGCCGCACTCGGCTGCGAGGGCGTCATCGTGTCGAACCATGGCAGGCGCCAGCTCGACCCGGCGCCGGC
>CAYMRQ010000215.1:5181-8188 GCA_964392845.1 uncultured Rhizobium sp. | reverse complement strand
TCGAACTCGCCGCGGTATTTGGCGCCGGCGACCATGGCGGCGAGGTCGAGCGCCATGAGGCGCTTCCCCTTGAGGCTCTCCGGCACATCGCCGTTGACGATGCGCAAGGCCAGGCCCTCGACGATCGCAGTCTTGCCGACGCCCGGCTCGCCGATCAGGACGGGGTTGTTCTTGGTCCGGCGCGAGAGCACCTGGATCACCCGGCGCACCTCCGCGAATCATAGCCTTCTTCGGCCGAAGCGCTTTCCGCCTTGCGCCCCTTGCGCAAATTCTCGATCGCGGCGTTGAGGCTGTGCGGCGTGACATGGCCGGCGGCGAGCGCCTTGCCCGACGGCGTCTCCTGCGCCATCGCCAGCGCCAGCAGCAGCCGTTCGACGGTGACATAGCTGTCGCCGGCCTTCTCGGCGATCTTTTCGGCCTGGTCGCATACCCGAGCCAGCTCGGGGCCAAGATAGACCTGGCCGGCGCCGCTGCCCTCGACCCGCGGCTGCTTGTCGAGTTCGGCATCGATCTGTGACAGCACGATCCGCGGGTCGCCGCCGGCGGCGCGGATCAGATTGGCGCAGAGCCCCTCCTTGTCCTCGAGCAGCACCTTCGACAGATGCTCGGGCAAGAGGCGCTGATGGCCGCTGCGCAATGCGAGGCTCTGCGCCGACTGGATAAAACCCTTCGAGCGCTCGGTATATTTTTCGAGTTCCATGATGAGACCTCCCGATGAACCGGCCGCGATGCCCCTTTAAGGCAGCACGCGCGACCCTTCAGAGCGCTATATGGTGTGGCGGATAGGGCACACAACCCGATCAGTAATGGTCCCCATTCACCGCGAATTCATTGCGCTAACGCAATGACAGCCAGGGTGTTCTAACCGGGTGCGGGGATCGGTAGGATGGGTTGAGCGCAGCGAAACCCATCGCTATGGCGGTTGGCAGTGGTGGGCTTCGCTCCGCTCAGCCCACCCTACGACTGGGTCCCCTTGAACGTGTTCGATAGCGCGAGGTTTGGTGGGTTACGCTTCGCTCACCCACCCTACGAGCTCTGGCGAGCCTCCTACGCCTCCTCGCGCTCGGGCAATGGCACCAGTTCGATCCGGTTGCGCCCGGCGGTCAGGGCCAGCTTGCCGTGCTTGAGCGCCAGCGCGTCGGTGCCGAACACCTCGCGCCGCCACCCCGACAAGGCCCGCACCGGCGCGTCGTCGGAAGTGGCGATCGCTTCGAGATCGTCGGCCGAGGCGACCAGCTTTTGCGCCACCGCAAAATCCTCGCAGCGCTGCTTCAGCAATACCCGCAACAGCTCGATCAGCGGCCCGATGCCGGGCGGCGCCTCGGCCTTCGCCGGGATCGCCGGCGGCGGGTCGGGATCGGCAAGCCCCTGCGCGACCGCCTCGAGGATCTCGCGGCCGAGCTTGCCCTCGGCGACGCCCCTGCCGAGGCTGCGGGTCCGCGTCAGGCCCTCGATGGATTTGGGGGCATGGGCGGCGATTTCGAGCACCGCTTCGTCGCGCATGATCCGCCCGCGCGGCAGATCGCGCTGTTGCGCCGCCGCTTCGCGCCAGGCCGCCACCGCCCGCAGCACGCCGAGCAGGCGCCGATCGGCGCGACCGCGCAGGCGAAACCGGCGCCACGCCTCGGCCGGCTCGGCGCGGTAGAGCGCCGGATCGACAAGATCGGTCATCTCCTCGGCGAACCAGTGGGCGCGGCCGTTTTCCCCCAGCCGCTGCTGCAGCCGCTCGTAGACGGTGCGCAGATGGACGACATCGGCCAGCGCATAGTCGATCTGCCGCTCGCTCAGCGGCCGGTGCGCCCAGTCGGTGAAGCGCGAGGCCTTGTCGAGCGGCGCCCCGGCCAGACGTTTGACCAGGGTCTCGTAGCTCGCCGAATCGCCAAACCCGCACACCATCGCCGCAACCTGGGTATCGAAGATCGGGTGGGGCACCTGCCCCCCGGATCTGGCGGTGGCGGACAGCTGAAAGAAGATTTCGAGATCCTGCCGCGCGGCGTGGAACACCTTGAGGATTTCCGGATCCGCCATCAGCGCCAGGAGCGGCGCCAGCTCGATACCGGGCGCCAGCGCGTCGATCGCCACCGCCTCGTCGGGCCCCGCCACCTGCACGACACACAGCACCGGCCAATAGGTCCGCTCGCGCATGAACTCGGTATCGACCGCGACGAACGCCGCACCAATTTGCCGGTCGCAGAATGCGGCCAGCGCGCCGCTGTCGGTAATCAATGTCATCATCGAGTGGCTAAGAAGAATCCCGATCACAAACTTGGACGAATCGCTTGCGTCTCCGGTGTCATCCCGGCGAAGGCCGGGACCCATTTCTGCCGTGGATACCGGCTTCTACCGGTATGACGGCAGGAGGCGGAACAAACTAGCGAGCCACGCTGAAGCAATAATACCAAAAACCACGCGACCATCGCTGCATTCGCCGCAGCACCACCCGCGACAGCCCCACGGATCGTCAGCTAAGGATTTGACGCGCAGCAAACGCATCAATTGCTTCTTCATCGTCGTCACTCCCGCGCAAGCGGGAGTCCAGGACCGCGTCCGCGTCGATGGCCCTGGATGCCCGCTTTCGCGGGCATGACGAAGGCAACAGATGACCGGATTGTTCCGCGTCGATGCCTAAGCGTCACCCCCCGGCAGCAACGCCTCGGCCGCCTCCCACAGCCGCCGCACGACCTCGCCGGCCGGCTCGGGCCGCGCGATCGCCGCCGCCTGGCCGGCCCAGGCCTGCATCCGGTGCACATCGTTGGCGCGCGCCGCCGCCTCGCGCATCGGCGTGGTCAGCCCGCGCTGCACCGGGTAGGGCGCGGGAAGCGGCGCACCATCCTGCGCGACGGCGCGGGCGTAATCGGTGGCGATGGCCCGGCCGAGGCGGCCGGAAAAGCCCCGGGTCGGCATCGTCGCTTCGGGCTCCAGATCGGCCAGGGCGTCGGCCCAGGCCGGGTTGGTCGCGGCTTCGGGGCAGCGCAGGAAGGCGGTGCCGATCTGCACCGCGCTCGCC
>CAYMRQ010000215.1:0-5171 GCA_964392845.1 uncultured Rhizobium sp. | reverse complement strand
GGGTCAGCGCCGCGGCCACCGCGCGGCCATCGCCGATGCCGCCGGTCGCGATGATCGGCACCGACAATTTGTCGGCGAGCCGCGGTACCAGCGCGAACAGCCCAACCATTTGCCGCTCGGCGGCGCCCGCATCGAAGGCGCCGCGATGACCTCCGGCTTCGAAACCCTGCGCGACGATCGCGTCAGCCCCGGCCGCCTCGGCGGCGCGCGCTTCGGCGAGCGTCGTGGCGCAGGCGAACCAGGCGATGCCGCGCGCCTTCAGCTCGGCGATGAAATTGTCCGGGAAGAGGCCCATGATCGACGACACGACCCGCGGCGCCGCGGCGAGCAGGGCGGCGCATTGCGCAGCGAAATCGAGCGGCGCCGCGTCGCCGGCCTCGGGGCTCACCGGTGGGGCCCATTGCCCGAGAAACTCGCGCACCAGCCGCTCGTGCTCGCCGTCGCGCGGCGGCAGCGGATCGGGGACCCATAGATTGATCTGGAAGGTGCCGTTGCTTTGGCCGCGGAACTGCTGAACCCAGGCAGCGATGCCGTCGGGCGACGTCATCAGCGCGCCGAGCCCGCCCATCCCGCCGGCATTGCCGACCGCAGCGGCGAGACCGACCGGGCAGGCGCCAGCCATCGGCGCCATCAGGATCGGCACGCGCAGACCGAACCGGCGACAGAACAAAGCGGCGCGCTCGCGCGCGCTGCGGTCGGGGGTAATCGCGGTCATCGAACCTCACTGATTGGGCGGCGTGTGCACTGCGTACAGCTCGCGCAGCCGGGTCTTCATGACCTTGCCGGTCGCGGTGTGCGGCAGTTCGTCGACGACCACGACATCGTCGGGCAGCATCCAGCGCGGGAAGCGCTCGCCGAGAAACGCGATCAGCGCCGCGCGCTCTGGCCGCCGCCCCGCCGGCATCCCCGGGCGCGGCGTGACGATCAGGAGCGGCCGCTCGCCCCAGCGCGGATGCGGCACCGCGATCGCCGCCGCCTCGCCGACATCGGCATGCGCCATCGCGGCGACTTCGAGATCGATCGAGCTGATCCACTCGCCGCCCGATTTGATCACGTCCTTCCTACGATCGCTGATCTGCATGTACCCATCGGGATCGATGCTGGCGACATCGCCGGTGTGGAACCAGCCATCCGGCTCGACCGCGGCGGCGGTCGCTTCGGCATTCTCGAAATAGCCGCCGACGATCCACGGCCCGCGCACCAGCAACTCGCCGACCGATTTGCCGTCATGCGGCAGCTTGCTGCCATCGTCGCCGATGATCTTCATCTCGACGCCAAAGACCGGCCGCCCCGCCTTTGCCTTGACCGCGCGCTTGCCGGCCGCATCGAGGACGGCATGCTTTGCCTTCAGCGCCGAAACCGTGCCGAGCGGGCTCATTTCGGTCATCCCCCAGCCCTGCACCATATCGATGCCGCGCGCCTCGAAGGCGGCCATCAGCGAGGGCGGCACCGCCGCGCCACCGGAGAGCACGCTGCGCAATGTCGTGCACCGCGCCCCGCTCGCCGCCAGATGCGCCTCGAAATTGAGCCACACCGTCGGCACCCCGAGGCTCATCGTCACCCCCTCGGCCTCGAACAATTCGTGGAGGCTGGCGCCGTCGAGGCGCGCCCCCGGCCACACCAGCTTCGCCCCGTTGATCGGCGCGGTATAGGCGGTGGCCCAGCCGCACGCATGAAACAGCGGAACCACCGGGCACACCACGTCGTGCGCCGTCATCGGGATCGCATGCGGCAGCGAGGCGGCGAGCGCGTGGATCACCGTCGAGCGGTGGCTGTAGAGTGCGCCTTTCGGGTGGCCGGTCGTGCCCGAGGTGTAGCACAGCGCCGCGGCATCCCGTTCGTCGAACTCGGGCCAGTCGAAATCCTCGCTCTCGGCGGCAATCAGATTGTCGTAAGTCGCCAGCACCGGCAGCGCCGTCTCCACCTCTCCGAGGAGGATGATCCGGCAGTCCTTGGGCAATGCTGGCAGCAGGCGCTCGACCAGCGGGATGAACGATGTCTCGACGAACAGCAGCCGATCGGCGGCATGATTGATGATGTAAACGATCTGCTCGTCGAACAGACGGGGGTTGATGGTGTGGCACACCGCTCCGATGCCGGAAATCCCGTAATACAGCTCGAAGTGGCGGTGGGTGTTCCAAGCCAGGGTGCCGATTCGGTCGCCCGGCTGGATGCCGAGGCGCAACAACGCGTGCGCCAGCCGCTTGGCGTGGCGTTCGGCATCGGCATAGGTGTAGCGATGGATCGGACCTTCGATCGTCCGCGTCACGATTTCGGTATCGGCGTGATAGAGCGCGGCATGGGCGATGATCCCCGAGATCAGCAACGGCCGCTCCGACATCAACCCGCGCATCGTTCCCTCCCATCGCGTCGAGGCGTTGCCCTCAGACCCGAAGTATAGACCCGCGCCGGCCGCGGACCTCAAGCGCCGATCGCCACAACGACCGACCCCGAACCAAAGGGGGGCTGGCTGGCAACCGGCCGGCCGGCTACGATCCGGCATGGTCAAAATCCTGCCTTCGCGCGCCGTCCGCCCGGCGATCTCCGCGGCGCCGGTTGAGATGAACGCCTCGGCAGCGCGTGGCGGCTGGTTGCGGCATGTTTCGGCCTGGTCGAACCACCGCTACAGCACATGGTTGCTGGCCGCGATTGCGTTTGCCGACAGCTCGTTTCTGCCGATCCCGCCGGACCTGCTGCTGGTCCCGATGATTCTGTTCCGGCCCGAGCGGCTCTGGTGGCTACTTGCGATCTGCACGGTCGGGTCCACGTTGGGCGCGGCGGTCGGCTATCTGATCGGCTATTTCCTTTGGCAGACGCTCGGGGCGCCGCTGGTCGAGTTTTACGGCCATATGGATGCCTATCTGGTTTTTAGGGGCTGGGTGGAGGATTGGGGAGCGGCGGTCATTATCATCAAGGCGCTGACCCCGATCCCGTTCAAGATCGCCGCTATTGCTGCCGGCGCTGCCCAAATGAATGCTGTCGTCTTCATGCTCGCCTCCTTCGTCGGGCGTGCCCTGCATTTTGCGATGGTGGGCGGGCTGCTGGTGTTTTTCGGGCCGAGGATCCTCGTCCTGATCGCGCGCTACGAACGGCCACTGATAGGCGTCTCCCTGCTGGCGCTGATCGGGTTCGGCATCTACTGGGCGCTGAGGTGAGCTTGCAACCAAGCCGGAGCCGCGGCAGGCGGCGACCGGTCATCCAGAAAGGGATCGCCATGTCGTACATCTATGTCGTGCAGATGAACATCCCGGCCGCGCACGAGGCCGAGTTCAACCGCATCTACGACACCGAGCACGTGCCGATGCTGTCGAAGGTGCCGGGCGTGCACAAGGTCAGCCGCTATCGCCTCGAAAAGACCAACGACCCGCAAATGCAGAAATATCTGGCGATCTACGAGATCGACTCGCCGGCAATCGTCGACAGCAAGGAGTGGGAGGTCGCCGGCGCCTGGGGCGACTGGGCCACCAAGATCCGCCCGCACACCACCGAGCGCCACCACAGCTTTTTCGAGAAGATCTAGCGGCGTTTGTTGCCCCTTTCCCGCATTGCGGGAGAGGGAGGGGCCCACGCCGCAGGCGTGGGAGGGTGAGGGTCTTCGATTGCGGCCACCCTCACCCGTCTGCGGGCTGCCGCCCGCGGCCACCCCTGGCGCATCGTAGATGCGCCACCCGGCAGGCGCGCGCATGCGCGCGCCGAGAGGGCGCGGTGCGGGAGAGGGAAAATCCTTACGACCGCAGCACCTGGCCTGGGGTGGCGCCGGTCGCGCGGCCGTCGGCATAGGCGACGGTGCCGTTGACGATGGTGTATTCGACGCCGCGCGACGGCATCACCATGCGCTTGGCGCCCCCCGGCAGGTCAAAGCGGCGCTCGCCGCGGCTCGCCGAGCCGATCGTTTGCGGATCGAAGATCGCGATGTCGGCGGCATTGCCGACGCTGAGCCGGCCGCGTCCCTTGATGCCGAAGAGATCCGCCGGCTGCGCGGTCAGCCGCGGTATCGCCTGTTCGAGCGTCATGATCTGGCGCTCGCGCACCCAGGTGCCAAGCAGATAAGTCGGGTAGCCGGCGTCGCACAGCATGTCGACATGCGCGCCGCCGTCACCCAAGGCGATCAGCACGTCGGGGTCGACCAGATTCTCCGCGACCCGCTTCACGTTGACGTTGAACTGGGCGAGCACGTATTCGATGTCGAGATCGTCTTCGAGGGCCAGATCGAGGAACGTGTCGAGCCCGTCCTTGCCGCGCTCGCGGGCGATGTCGGCGACATTGCGGCCTTCGCATCGCTTCAGCTCGGGCTTGTGCGTCTCATGCACGGTGATCCGGCTCCAATCGCCGCTGAACCCGGTCGCGCTCTTCAACTCTTCGCGGAAGGCATTGCGGAACGCCGGGTCGCTGTAGACCGCGCGCTGCGCCGCGTCGGACTTTTCGGCGAACACCTGGCCCCAGCATCTGAAGGCGGCAAACGAGAACGGGTTGCGCATGTTGATCTCGCGGGTCAGCGCCAGGGGCGACGTCTGCGCCACCGCGCCGGGCAGGGCCTTCGCCTGGCGCAACGTCTCGGCGCAGGCGTCGGGCACGTCGTCGCGCTGGAACAGCGCGAGGAAGGTCACCTTCCGGCCGCTTTCGGCGAGCAGAAAGGCGAGGAGGTCGCGCTCGTGGTCGGCCAGCACCGAGACCTTCTGGGTCAGCGCGATCTCGATCGCGCCCTTGCCCGCCTCCTTCAGCGCATTGCAATAGGCCTTGAGCTCGTCGCGGCTGGCATTGCGGCAGGCGAGCGGGCGCGCCTGGTAGCCGATATGCTGGTTGAGCACGGTCGTCGACCAACCAAACGCGCCGGCATCGACCGCCTCGCGGATCAGCCGCTTGATCTGTGCGGTTTCTGCCGGGGTCGCGCCGCGCTCCATCGACGCCTCGCCCATGACCCAATGGCGGAACGGGGTCAACGGCGCGATGAAGGCGAGATTGAGCGCCGAGCCGCGCCTGGAAGCGGCGTCGAGGAATTCGGGGAAGGTCTGCCAATCCCAGGTGATGCCGCGATTCAGCACCTCGAACGGGATCCCCTCGACATTGACCAGGTCGCGCATCGCCACCTCGCGCGATTCGGGCCGGCACGGCGCGATGCCGACACCGCAATTGCCCATCACCACCGAGGTGACGCCATGCCAGGACGACGG
>CAYMRQ010000214.1:8052-8257 GCA_964392845.1 uncultured Rhizobium sp. | reverse complement strand
GCGACCAGCTCGGGATGCTCGACGACATTGGTGGCGTGGCTGACGACGCCCGGCAACAGGATCTTGTCGTCCGGCAATTTGACCTCCTGCCAGACCCGCCACTCGTGCTCGTGGCGGACATTGCCGGCTTCGAACGAAATCGCCCCGACCTTGGCGGCGAGCACCACCTCGATGATGTCACGCAGCGCGATGTCGGTCACGTGCG
>CAYMRQ010000214.1:0-8042 GCA_964392845.1 uncultured Rhizobium sp. | reverse complement strand
CGGGCCATGCCAGCTACCCCAGCACAGGTGCAGGCGGATGCGGTCCGGCGGCAGGCCCTTTATCGCATGGTTGAGCGCCTCAATGAGGCGCATCGTGAATTTGCGGTAATCGGCGACGTCAGGCTCGGGATTGACCATGTCCCAGTTCTCGGCCAGCGCCGGATCATCGAGCTGCAGGATGAGGCCCGCCTCGACGATCGCCTTGTATTCCTCGCGCATCGCCTCGGCGCAGGCGTAGAGGAATTCGTCGTCGGTCTTGTAGTACTTGTTGCCGATGCGCGAGCAGCTGCCCGGCGCGACCGCCGTCATGAACCCCTCCGCGACCCCGGCCGCTGTGAGCGCCGCCTGGAAATTGGCGATGTCGGCCCGGATCAGGTCGTGGCCGATATAGCCGAGCGGGCCGACGCAGACCGGGGCCGGCGGCCGCGGGCCGGTGGTGATGCCGGAATCGGGGTCGTTGTAGGCCGCGGCAAATTGCGTCCTGTCGCGCCGGTCGCCGAAACTGGTCAGCACGACCGCGCCGGGGCGCGAGCGCTGCGGCGCCATCTCGTAGAGGCTCTGCCCGCCGGGTGCGATGCCGGAGAGGCGCTGCCACGAATAGCGCCACCACGAGCCGTAATTGACCCGCTGGCCCATCGATTTGCCGAACTCGCCGTCCCCCGGGACATCGATCCCGAGCTCGTGCTGATGACGAACGGCCTCCATCACCGCCGCGCCGAGCGTCTGCTGAAAATCACCCTGGTCGATGGGCTCGCCGGTCTCGCGCGCCCGGTTTGCCGCGATCAGCGCGTCCGGCCGCGGCAGGCTGCCGGCATGACTGGAGAGGATATGGTCGGAGCTGATGCGCATGCGTGCCTCCCATCCGAGCCGCTGGTTTGATCGCAGGCTATCATACGAAAATTCGTTTGATTGCCGCGAAGTCGAACCCGACTGGCTCGACCGCCAGGCAGGCCGGCGCCTCAATCGTCCGCGGCCTCGGCGAAAGTCTCGGTTGCGGCGATCGTCACGCCGTCGACGAGCATCGCCGGCATGGGTTTGCTTTTGACACCCAGGGTGCGGATGCGTTCGCCAAGCGACAGCAGATTGCCCCGGCCGGTCGAGAGTCGCCTGACGGCTTGGTTGTGCGCAGCGTTGGCGTCGGCCATCTTTTCGGCGACCACATTAAGATCGCCGAGGCTCAATCGCACCTTGTCGCATAGCTCGCTTGCGAGGCGGGCGATTTCCTGCGCGTTTTGTCCCTGCAGCTCATAGCGCCAGATCTGGGCGACCGTGCGCAGCGTCATCAGCAAGGTCGACGGACCGACCAGCACGACGTGGCGTCCCCAGGCGTAGGAGAACAGCTCGGGGTCGCTGTTCAGGGCGGCGGCGAGGGCGCCCTCGATCGGCACAAACATCAGCACGCAGTCATGCGCGATCAGCTGGTCGTTCTCCTGATACCGCTTGCCCGCGAGCCCATCGATGTGGCCCTTGACGTCGCGAACGAACTGGCCGCGCAACCCAACCGGTTCGGCTTGATCGGCGACCGCGATCAGGCGCTCGTAGCCGGCCAGAGGCACCTTCGAATCGATGATCATCGTCCGCTGCTCCGGCAGCACGATGATGATGTCCGGCTTTTGCAGCCCGCCGCTGTCGTTCCGCAGGCCGAGGCCGCGGCCCTGCGAAATGTATTCGCGGCCTTCGTTGAGCCCCGCCGCTTCGAGAATGCGTTCGAGCGCGACCTCGCCCCATCGGCCGAGGAGCTGCGAATCTCCTCTCAGAGCCTTGGCGAGACCATCGGCCTGACTGCCGACGGCATTGCTGGTCTCGACCAGCCGCTTGATCTCGTCTTTGAGGGATCTGACCTCGCGGTTTTCCGATTCGTAGGTGGTCTCGACCTTATTCTGAAAATCCTGAAGCCGCTCGCGCAGAGGGTCGAGGATCGAGCTCAACCCTTTTTGCGAGCTCTCTGACAGCTCGAAAGCGTTGGCCTTCAGAATGCGATTGGCGATGTTCTCGAATTCGCTGGTCAGCTGGTTTTGCGTGTCGGCAAGTTGCGCGGCCTGCTCGCTGATCTTCCCAGACAGGGCGGTTTCCCGCTCGGTCAGGCGCGCGACGTCCGCAAAGGCCGCCTTCGCCTCGGCCTCGGCCTCTTCCCGTTGCGCCTCAAGCCGGCGCGCCAGAGTGGTTTGCTCGTCGAGCTGGCCTTGCAGCCCGGCGACGCGCTCCCTGAGCTGCGCGGCCTCAATTTGCGCCGTGACGAGCCGGGCGGGGTCGCCGCCGCCGCGAATCGCCTGCCATGCGCATCGCCCCAAGGTGATCCCGAGAAACGCACCCGCCAGCGCGAGCGCGGCGGCAACACCGATCAAAAGCGTAGCGTCCACCTGCCTCTCCCTTCACGCCGGCCATCGCGATTGCCAGCGCAAGCAGCGATCGTCCCCAGCTTACCGTCTTGCTGTTCGCGCACGCAGGTTCTTATTACGTTCATGCTAGCGCATAACATGATGACGCACAAAGCCAAAAACGATCTACTTCTGGGAAGTCGGCGTGACGCCCGGGAGAAGCTAATGAAAGCAAGTTCCGGTCATGGCGACCGGCACCGTGCCCGCCCCTCACCCTCCCGCGCTTCGCGCGGGTCCCTCCCTCTCCCCGTGTCCACGGGGAGAGGGTTGGGGTGAGGGGCCGGCGCCGGCGGATCAACCTGGTCGAAATCCGCGCTAGCGCTACTACTACCCGCTGCCGCCCTCGACCGCATGGCCCTCGGCGCGCCAGCGCAGCATGCCACCGGTCAGATTGGCGACATCCTTGAACCCGGCCTGCTGCAGGATCACGGTCGCCTGGGCCGAGCGGCCGCCGGCGCGGCACAGCGCGACGATCGGGCGCTCGCGCGAGAGTTCGCCGGCGCGCTCGGCCAATTCGCCGAGCGGGATCAGCACCGCGCCGGTGATATGGCCCAAGGGGCCGGTGAACTCGGCGGGCTCGCGCACGTCGAGGATCTGCACGGCGCCGGCGTGTTCTTCCAGGCAATGCGGATCGATCTCCCACACCCCGGCAAAGCTGTAGCGCAGCGGCGCCCAATTTGGATCCATGGTGGCCGGGTCGGCAACTGGCCCGTCGCCCGTCTCGTCGCCTTCCGGCCGGCCGCAGCGCAGATTGGCCGGCACCGCGACATCGAGCAGCTTGGGATGCGCGAGGCGCAGGTTTTTCATGTAGCCGGTAAAGTCGCCGATCCCGATCTCGCCGCCGAGGCGCGGGTTGAAGCGCCGCTCCTCGGCGACGCTGGTCACCGTGAGGCCGCGGTAGTCATGCGCCGGGTATAACAGGCACTCGTCGGGCAGGGTGAAGATCTGCTCGTGGATCGAGCGGTACATCGCCGCCGCGTCGCCCTCCTGAAAGTCGGTGCGGCCGCTGCCGCGGATCAACAGACAGTCGCCGGTGAACGCCATGCTGTGGTCGTCGAGCACGTAGGTCAGGCAGCTGTTGGTATGGCCGGGGGTCGCCCGCACCATCAGGCGACGTCCGCCAAAGACGACAACATCGTCCTGCGCCAGAAAGCGGTCGGCGCCGACCGCGCCGCTCGCCCCCGACAGCATGATCCGGCTGCCGGTGCGCCGCTTCAACAGGCTGGCGCCGGTGACATGATCGGCATGGACATGGGTTTCCAGCGTCGCGAGGAGGTTGAGGCCGAGCTCGCCGATGAGCGCCGCGTCGCGCCGCACCTGCTCGAAAACCGGGTCGATCAAGACGGCCGCGCCGCTGGCGCGGTCGCCCAACAGATAGGTGTAGGTCGAGGATTGCGGATCGAAGAGTTGACGGAACACCAGCATCGCACCCTCCCCGCCGGCGGCCCGAGTGCCGCGCTCGGTGCCCGCCCGGTCATTGGATATGCGGCAATTCAGGGAGCGGAGGCAAGCCCCCCGATGGGTCTCCGTTTGGCGCTGCATCAGCATCCGGCGTCCTTCGAGACGGCGCTTCGCGCCTCCTCAGGATGAGGATAAATTGGTGATGGCACTAAGAAAAAACCTCATCCTGAGGAGCGCCTGAAGGGCGCGTCTCGAAGGACGCACAGCGCCCGCTCACGGCTGCCGCCAATACGTTACACGCGTTCCGGCTGAGCGCGTTGTAACGCGGCGCGCGCGGCCTTATTTTCGCGCGATCCGCGGCACGCGCCGCTTGTCCCTCGGGGTGATCCCGTGACCCAGTCGTTTCTGCCGCCGCTGGCGCCGTTTCCGACCACGAGGCTGCGCCGCAACCGCCGCGATCCCTGGTCGCGCAAGCTCGTCGCCGAGAGCGTGCTGAGCGCCGGCGATTTGATCTGGCCGGTTTTTGTGCATGACGAAGCGGGGCGCGCGGCGATCCCGTCGATGCCCGGTGCCTGGCGCCTGTCGATCGCCGCGCTGGTCGATGCGGCGGGCGAAGCTGCCGCGCTCGGCATTCCGACCGTCGCGGTGTTTCCGGCGGTCGATCCCTCGCTCAAGGACCCGGAGGGCAAGGAGGCGGTCAACCCCGACAACCTCGTCTGCCGCGCCGTCGCCGCGCTCAAACAGGCGCTACCCGATCTTGGCGTGTTGTGCGACGTGGCGCTCGACCCGTTCACCTCGCACGGCCATGACGGCGTCATCCGCGACGGCTACGTCGCCAATGACGAGACCGTCGCGATATTGCAGCGCCAGGCGATCGTCCAGGCCAAGGCCGGCTGCGACATCATCGCCCCCTCCGACATGATGGACGGGCGGGTCGGCGCGGTGCGCCGGGCGCTCGACGAAGCCGGGTTCGACCGGGTGCGGATCATGTCGTACGCGGCGAAATACGCCTCGTGCTTCTTCGCCCCGTTCCGCGACGCGATCGGCTCGGCCTCCTCGCTCGGCAGCGCCGACAAGCGCACCTACCAGATGGACCCGGCCAATGGCGACGAGGCGCTGCGCGAGGTCGCGCTCGACATCGCCGAAGGCGCCGACATGGTCATGGTCAAGCCCGGCATGCCCTATCTCGATGTCGTGCATCGGGTCAAGGAAGCGTTCCGGATGCCGACCTTCGTCTATCAGGTCAGCGGCGAATACTCGATGATCCGCGCCGCCGCCGAGCGCGGCTGGCTCGACGGCGAGCGCGCGATGCTGGAGAGCCTGCTCTGCTTCAAGCGCGCCGGCGCCGACGGCGTTCTGACCTATTTCGCGGTCGATGCGGCGAAACGGCTGAAGGCGGGATAACCGCGATGCAGATCGAACTGACGCCCGAACAACATGACTTCGTCCGCCGAGCGGTCGACGAGGGCCGGCTCAAAGGCGCCGAGGAAGCCGTACAGCAAGGCCTCGAATTGTGGATCGAACGCGAGCGGCGGCGCGACGCGATCCTCGCCGCGGTCGACACCGCCGAGGCCTCGCTGGCAAGGGGCGCGGGCCGAGTCATTACTCGCGAATCGATGCGCGAATTGGCCGAAGACGTACAGCGTCGGGGCCGGGAGCGGCTTGCTGCGGAGCGAAGAACGCCGCAGTAACCTGCACGCCTTCAGTCGACTCACGACCGTCGAAACTCCGCCAAGCGAAAGGCCAGATCATTAATCAATGCCTTATCGCAGATCGTCCTCGGATAGCTCTCGGTGATTCCCGTTAAGACAGATGGAGAATGCGTTTGTTGGAAGTGAAACAAAAATATCTCGAAGCCTGTCGTTCGGGACCCCACGCATATTGAAATGGCATTTGTCACCGCTCCGAGATGGAATATTTTCTAACCGGTTCTCAGAAAATAATTCTGTGTCGAATGCCCAAAAAATGACGGGATCACCAGCGGTCTCTCTATAGTATGCCGCGATGTGTTGGCAAATGCCAGAGCCTGTCTGAAATATGCATTCTTGTTCAATGATCGAGACACCTCCGTCTTTTGACGAGTTCTTGAATGCCACACTCGTAAAGCGCCGCCTCTTATGATCGAAGTGTCGAATGTGTACGAGGCGGATGGCTTCCATATGTCCCCTGCCATTTTTACGAGTTCCTCACGACAGCTAGCTTCGCTGAGCCCGCCCTTTCGGCTGACAACAGTATCACCAATTTCATGAGTTATTGTCACGCAGCCGTCTAACTCGACTAAAATATCAATGTAATGATACTCATGGTATGCAGTCAACAATACCTCCCCATCGATTCCTGGGAAAGCGTCTGTCTCATGGAACCCAACTCCGATCATTCGACTGTGAATTCGTAAACACTCTTCTATAATGTTTTCGGAGGATGCGTTACCTCTCCCATAATGCCATCCTTCACTAAGAGATCCGAAAGCCCTGATCTTATCAGCTGTACGCTGCCCAGAAATAATGTTAGCATATGAAATCATGGCTTTTTGTAGCACGTTCTGCGGTGTCATAATTAGCGCCTTCTTAAGGTTATTCTGGCGGTGTGCCTTTTGCTTCCCCTTCGAGCACTTTGTCGGCAATTTCAGTCGGGGTTAAAATTACGGTGCCAGTCCTGTTTTCAATTTCTTGGACGGCCTTTGACAACATATCTCCATATGCTTTAGCTGTATGGAAGGACATGTGCAACACACCTACTATAGACGTATCTCGCATCAAGACAGTAGATACGTCAGCCGCACCGATATTATTTACAAACATGTTCATATAAATTTGTAGTGGAAATTGTCGGGACTGTTCAATGATCGATTGCGCGGTGTCCTGTTTCGGATCTGCCATTTATTCATCTCCCAACAATAGCTTCGAAGAGCCGAGATTGATATGGAGCATGTATGGAACAGGTTTCAAGCCTCGACCTTCGACCGACGCGTGGCATGGCGCCGGAAACGATCCGGCGCTTCGACAGCTAACTTTGCATCGTCATATAAATGAGCATTTGCACCGCAACTCACAATGCGCTCCGTCGGCTGCTCCCGCCGCCGTCGATTGTGATGATCGAGCCGGTGGTGTAGGCCGAGCGGTCGGAGGCGAGGAAGGCGGCCATATAGCCGATCTCCTCGGGCTTGGCGGCGCGGCCGAAGGCCAAGGGCTTCATCAGCTCGGTCCATTTCTCGGGGTCGCCGAAATTGGTCTGGGCGCGGGTGCGCATCAGGGTGATCAGCCGCTCGGTCATCACCGGGCCGGGGTTGATGCCCATGACCCTGATTCCGTCGCGCGGCGCGGTGCCGCCGATCGCCCGGGTGAACGCCATCAGGGAAGCATTGCCGGACGAGCCGGCGACATAATCGAAATCGGGGTTCTCGCCGGCCGCGCCGAGAATGTTGATGATCGCGCCCGTTTTGCGCGCGGCCATCAGCGCGTAAAACCGCCGGGTCATGTTGATGTAGCCGAATACCTTCAAATCCCACGCCTCGCGCCAGCGCGCCTCGTCGATCTGGGCGATGTTGCCGCCGGGGATCGCGCCGGCGTTGTTGACGAGGATTTCGGTGTCGGCGCATTCGGCGGCGAGCTTGTCGACATTCCTGCTGTCGGAAAGGTCGAGCGCGTAATAGCGCACCGCGACATTGTGCTCGCCGGCGATCTTCGCCCGCACCGCTTCGAGGTCGGCTTCGGTGCGCGACACCAGCACGATGTCAACGCCTTCCTCGGCCAGGACCTCGGCGCAGGCCCGCCCGATCCCCTTCGACGCGCCGGTGATCAGCGCCTTGCGCCCGCGCAAACCCAGATCCATGGCTTCCTCCCGGAGAGAAATCTCACGCTGTCATTGCGAGCGAAGCGAAGCAATCTCGCGCCGCATTTAGCCCGATCGAGATTGCCGCGTCGCCTTCGGCTCCTCGCAATGACAACAGCTACCGCGCGCCGCGGCGGCTGGTACCGCCGCCGTCGACCGTGACGATCGTGCCGGTGGTGTAGGCCGAGCGGTCGGAGGCGAGGAAGGCGGCCATGTCGGCGATCTCGCGCGGGGTTGCGGCGCGGCCGAACGACATGCCCCGGGTCAGCTCGCGCCAGCGCTCGGCATCGCCCAATTGCGCCTGCGCCTCGCGCCTGAGGCGCGTCACCATGCGGTCGGTTTCGACCGGGCCCGGGTTGATGCCGACGACGCGCAAGCCGTCGCGCGGCGCGGTGCCGCCGATCGCCCGGGTGAACGCCATCAGGGAAGCAT
>CAYMRQ010000213.1:0-8288 GCA_964392845.1 uncultured Rhizobium sp. | reverse complement strand
TAGAATCCCTCTACACCCTCCAACGCAACAGCTTTTTCAAATGCGATTCCCCTGCTCTCCGGATATATATACCTTTTTAATTGATGAATTAGCAGATAGAGTCGTTGGTTATGCCAATGCCATGCCAATACGTGAGGACGTCTTCAATAAAATAATCAGCGGCAAATTAGATGATAATGAGATAACTCCTGACGATTTGATGCCATTCGATGCCGGAGGCGCGGTTCGTCTATATTTTATGTCTATTGCCATAGAGCCAGGCGCGCGGCGCACCGGCCAGGGAATCTACCAGGCGGCATTCGAGCTACTTTTGGCAGGAGTTGAAGAAAAGCGCTCGAATATCACAGATGCTTTGGGACGCAAATTGTTGAAATAGGTGCCGTGGGATGGACTCCGGAAGGACGGCAAATGTGTGAAGCGCTCGGGCTTAAGCGACAGGCAAAAGACAGACAGGGTAATCCAACCTATTCGTTGCGGGTCGAACATGCGAAACATCATCGTGGAAAATTAGGCGGTCTATTGTATCGCCTTAAGACAGGATACGAGACAACTGCCAATTGAGTCAAGTATATGTTTCTAAATACGGAGCCTACTCTACTATAATTCTCCCATATGCGTAGCGTCGAAGAGGATCGGGTCATGTCATCAGAAAAGATAAGGCTCTCTTCGGGCATCGTCGGCGCGGCGATCGTGCCGCATGCGCCCCAATTCCTGAGCCTGCCCGACACCGAGGACCATGCGCAGGTCGTCCGGGTCAACGCGGCGATGCGGAAGATCGGCGACCGCTTCCGGGCGCTCGACCCAGATCTGGTGATCGTGATCTCGAATGCGCATTGCGATGATTTCGTTGTGCGCTGCGTGCCGGCATTTGCGATCCATTGCGGGGCGCGCGCCGAGGGCAGCGGCGGGCATAACGGGTGGTGGCCGATCGACGGCGCGGCGGGGTACGCGCTGATGCGCGAGCTGTTGGATCTCGGGTTCGACCCGGCCTTCACCCTCGATGCCCGGCTCGGCACGGCGTTCACGATCCCGCTCGAGTTCTGCGGCTATCCGCGCGAGACGCCGTTCCTGCCAGTTTTCGTCAATGCCTATGTCCCGCCGCAACCGACGCCCGAGCGCTGCTTCGCCTTCGGCCGCGCGCTGGCGCAGGCGCTGGAGCGGATCGGCCGGCGCGCGGTCGTGCTAGCCAGCGGCGGGCTCTCGCATTATCCGGGAACCCCGCTCTACCCGCACCCCGACCTCGCCACCGACCGGGTCATCTTCGAGCGGCTGGCGGCGGGCAATCTGCGCTACCTCCTAAGCCTCGACGCGGCCGCGCTCGACCGGAGCGGCAATGTCGAATGCCGCTCGTTGCAGATCCTGGCCGGCATGATCGGCGACCGCCCGCCGCAAACCGCGCTGTTCGAGCCGTCCTGGCATCACATCTATGCGGTGGTCGGCTGGACCGAGCTCGCGCCGGTCGCGGCGGCGGCGCTGCATTACCCGGCGACGGCGCCGGAGCACAGCGCGCTGGCGGGGGCGATCTTCACCCTCATCGACGATGCCGAGGCGCGCACCACCTTTCGCCGCGACCCAGCCCTCTATGCCGCACGCTTCGACCTCGCCGAGGGCGAGCGGGCCGCCCTGGTCGCGCTCGATCGCGAGGCGCTGCGCGAGCGCTTCGCGATCAACCCGATGCTGCTCTATCAGCTGGCGCAGCGGGTCGCGTAAGCAGGAGCGAAATCTGCCGGGTCCTCACAACAGGCCGATTCCGCCGAGCGCGCCACCCGCCGCCAGGAACCACAGCGGGTTGAGCCGCGTCAGCAGCAGCAGCACCGCCGCCACGACCGTGACACCGCCGCTCAGCCAGCCGGCATCTCCGGCCAGAGCCATAACGTAGCCGCCGGCGATGACGAGGCCGATCGTCACCGGCGTAAGGCCGCGGCGCACGATCCGCTGCCACGATGTGTCGCGAAACCGGTCCCAGTAGCGAAATGTGACAAAGGCGAGCGCGCAGGATGGCCCGAAGGTTGCCAGCGCGCTGGCGATCGCCGTCGGCAGCCCACCGACCTTCCAGCCGATGAAGCTCATCATCAAAATCATGTTCGGCCCGGGGATCGCCTGCACGATCCCGAAATAATTGGCGAATTCCCGGTCGGTGACCCAGCCGTTCGTCGTGACCACGAAATCGCGCAGATCCGGCAGCAGCGAAGGGAACCCCCCGAAGGTGATCAGCGACAGCAGCGCGAGATGCGCAACCAGCGCGGCGGGCGCGGCAGGGGCGCTCATCGTGCCCTGGCGCCGGCGAAGCGCGCGGCGGCGATGCTAAGCGGCGCCAGCACCAGCACGACAATGAGAAGCGGCAGTTTGGCGAAAACCAAGCCGACGAAACCGAGCGCGGCAAACAGCAACGCCGGCGGGCTGCCGCGATAGGGCATCAGCAGCTTTAGGCCGGTGGCGATGATCAGCCCGGCCGCCGCAGCGGAAACGCCGCGCAGGATGCCTTGCAGTGGGCCGATGTAAGCGTAGTGCAGATAGAGCGCGCCGAGCGCGAAGCCGATCGTCCACGGTATGACGATGAAGCCCGTCAGGCTGACGATCGCCCCCGGGGTTCCGCGCAATTTCGACCCGACGCAGACGGTGATGCTGGCGATATTGGGACCGGGCATGAACTGGCACAGGCTCAGGATTTCGGCGAATTCCTGCTCGCTGAGCCAGCGTTGCCGATCGACGACCATGCGGCGCGCCCACACCAACCCGCCGCCGAAGGCGCAGAGCGATACCTTCAGGAAGCCGATGAACAGCGCCGGCAGCGCGACGCGCCCGCCGGGGCGGATCTGCTCGAGCGCATAGGCCATTCCGGCGTCGCGATTATCAGACAAAGGCTTGCTTGAACGCCGCCCAGACGGCGCGCTGCGCGTTCATCGCGTCGTCGACCACCGGGACCATGCCGAGGAAGCCATGGATCATCCCCGGGTACTCGCGATACTCGACCGCGACTCCGGCGCGGCGCAACGCCTGGGCGTAACCCTCGCCGTCATCGTGCAGCACGTCGCATTCGGCGGTGACGATGATGGCCGGCGCGACACCGGCGAAATTCGCCGCCTTGATCGGCGAGGCGCGCCAATCCTGCGCATCGGCCAGGCTGCGCAGATAGCGCTCCTGGAACCAGACCATCGCGGCGCGGGTCAGGAGGCCATAGCCCTCGGCGAATTTCTCATAGCTGGCGCTGCTCAGCGTGTAATCGGCGACTGGGTAGACCAGGGATTGCAGCCGCAGAAGCGGGCCCCCGGCGTCGCGCGCCATCAGCGCCACGACCGCGGCCAGGTTCGCCCCGGCGCTGTCGCCATGGACGCCGAGCCGGTTCGGGTCGGCGCCGAGGCTCGCGGCATTGCCGTGCAGCCATTCGAGCGCGGCGAAGCAATCCTCGACCGCCGCCGGGAAGCGATGCTCCGGCCCCATCCGGTAGTCGACCGAGGCGACCAGCGCCGCGGCGCCGGCGCACAGATTGCGGGCGATCAGATCATGCGTGTCGAGACTGCCGATGACGTGCCCGCCGCCGTGATCATAGGCGATCGCCGGGACCGCCCCGGTGTCGTTCGGCCAGTAGAGGCGCAGCCGGATCGGCCCGGCGGGGCCGGGGATCGCCCACTCCTCGATTCGGGCGACCGGCAAGGGCTCGGCCTTGCGGCTGTTTGCCGTCTCCTCCATCTGGGCGCGCGCCTCGGCCGGATTCATCGCCTCGATCGGCCGCAGCCCGGCCTTTCTTGTGGCTTCCAGGACGTTCACGATCTGCGGGTGCAAGGTCGGCATGGGGGCTCCCGGCAAAATGGACGCGCAATGTATCCGACGTGCCAGCGTCGGACACAAGCAAGGAGCTCCGAGCGTTCTACGCTGTCGCGAGCCACTCGCGCAGCTTCGACCAGCGGCGTTTCGCCTGCCCCCCGCCGAGCGCGATCGCCAAGGCGCGGCGCTCGCCAATCAGGACCACGAGGCGCTTGCCGCGGGTCACGCCGGTATAGACGAGGTTGCGTCGCAGCATCGGGTAGTGCTGGGTGGCGAGCGGGATCACCACGGCCGGGTATTCCGAACCCTGGCTCTTGTGGATCGTCGTCGCATAGGCGAGCGCCAGCTGGTCGAGGTCGCCCTGGCTGTAGGCGACCCGGTGCCCGTCGAAATCGACGGTCAGCTCGCCGGCCTTGGGATCGATCTGGGCGACGATCCCGAGATCGCCGTTAAAGACATCCTTGTCGTAATCGTTCTCGACCTGCATGACCTTGTCGCCGGGACCGAAGATCGCGCCGAAGCGCTCGATGCTGACGTCGCCCGGCGGGTTCAGCGCCTGCTGAAGCGCGATATTGAGCGAGCGGGCGCCGAGCCCGCCGCGGTTCATCGGCGAGAGCACCTGGATGTCGCGGATCGGATCGAGGCCAAAGCGCCGGGGGATCCGCTTGGCGACGATCGCGACAAGTTTCTTCACCGCATCTTCCGGGTCGGCGGCGTCGACGAAATAAAAATCGCCGCCCTCGCTCGCCGCGAGCTCGGGCATCACGCCCTGATTGATGCGATGCGCGTTGGTGACGATGCGGCTCTGCGCGGCCTGGCGGAAGACTTCGGTGAGGCGCACCACGGGAACCGCGCCCGAGGCGATGATGTCGGCCAGCACCTGCCCCGGCCCGACCGACGGCAGCTGATCGACATCGCCGACGAGGATCAGCGCCGCGCCGTCGGGCACCGCCCTCAGCAATGCCCGCATCAGCGGCACATCGACCATCGACGTTTCGTCGACGACGAGGAGGTCGCAATCGAGCGGCTCGGTTTCATCGCGGCGGAACCCGCCGCCCGCGGGATCGGCTTCGAGCAGGCGATGAATCGTCTTCGCCGCGATCCCGGTGCTGTCGCCAAGGCGCTTGGCGGCGCGGCCGGTCGGCGCGCACAAGAGGACCCGGACCCGCTTCGCGATGAGGATCTGCAAGAGCGAATTGACCAGCGTCGTCTTGCCGACCCCGGGGCCGCCGGTGATGACCACCACTTTGGCGCCGAGCGCGACCCGGATCGCCGCTTTCTGGCTGTCGGCGAGCGCCAAGCCAGTGCGTTCTTCGACCCAGGGGATCGCCTTCTCGGCATCGATCGCCGGCCAGGGCGGTGCGCCGGCGGCCAGAATCTTGAGCTTCGCCGCGATGTCGTGCTCGGCGCGGTGGAGCGCCGCGAGGAAGACGCAGCGCCTGCCGACAACCGTGTCGGCGACGACGGCGCCCGCCGCGATTTCGAGACCGAGCGCGGTTTCAACAAGCGGCGCCGCCACCTCGAGCAAACTCTCAGCGAGCGCGATCAGCTCCTCTTCGGGCAGCCCGCAATTTCCCTGACCCATCGCCTCGGCCAGGGCATAGGAAATCCCGGCGCGCACCCGGATCATTGCCGTCTTGTCGATGCCGAGATGCAGCGCGATCTGGTCGGCGCTCCGGAAGCCGATGCCACGGATGTCGCGGGCGAGACGGTACGGGTCTTCCGAGATCAGACGCACCGCCTCGGCGCCGTAGGTCTTGTAGATGCGCGTCGCGCGCGCGGTGCCGACCCCGTGCCCGGTGAGGAACAGCATGATCTCGCGAACCGCGCGCTGCTCGGCCCAGCCGGCGGCGATTTGCCTGGCGCGGTTGGGGCCGATCCCGGGCACCCCGCGTAGCTTGCCGGGCTCGTTCTCGATGATGTCGAGCACCCCCTCACCAAAGGCGCGCACCAGCTTTTTCGCATAGACCGGGCCGATGCCGCGCAGCATTCCCGAAGCGAGGTATTTCTCGATTCCTGCACGCGTCGTCGGCGCCGTGGGCTTGAGGAACACGGCGCGGAACTGGACCCCGTGGGTGCGATCATTGGCCCAGACGCCGCTTGCCTGGACGAACTCGCCGGGCGAGATCAGCGGCGCATGGCCGACGATCGTCACCGGCTCGCGCTGACCGCGCGCCGAGACGCGCAGCACGCAAAACCCGCTCTCCGGGTTGTGGAACACCACCCGTTCAACCAGGCCGGCCAAATTTTCGGTCGCCGCGCCGGTTGGAGCTGCTGGCGGCAATGCCTGGGCCATGCCTTCATGATGGCCGCCGCGCCGCCATAGCGCTACCCGCTTGCTGAGGCACTGGCAATGAGCCAACCTTCGGACCGCTTCCGTCCCGGCCGCATGCGGGCCGGAGAGTTTGTGAATTTGCCGGCGAGACCGCTGGATCGGTGAGGTGCGTCCTTCGAGACGCCCGCTGCGCGGGCTCCTCAGGATGAGGTCTTTTCTTAATGCCATCACAGATTTAACCTCATCCTGAGGAGGCGCGAAGCGCCGTCTCAAAGGACGCATGGTTCGTCATGCAGTACCCGTTTCCAACGCTCCGCCGATTTTTTCACAAGCTCGGAGGCCCGCGGTCCAAATCGTGCGGTTATCCCGGACGAGTCTAAGGAGATCCGCGTGCCATCCCCCGCCAGCCCATTCCGTCTCGACGGCAAGATCGCGCTGGTCACCGGCGCCGGGCGCGGCATCGGCCGCGCGGTCGCGCTGGCGCTTGGCCAAGCCGGGGCCGAATTGCTGCTCAACAGCCGCACCCCGGCCGAACTTGAAGCGGTGGCGGCGGAAATCGGCGCGCGAGGCGGGCGGGCATCGCCCGTGCCGTTCGACGTGACCGACAGCAACGCCGCGCGCGATGCGATCGCCGGCCTCGCCCGCCTCGACATCCTGGTCAACAACGCCGGGGTCAACCGGCCGCAACCCTTTTTCGCGGTTGACGACGCCACGCTCGACCACATGATCGCGCTCAACATCAAGGCCGCGTTCGTCGTGGCGCAGGCGGCGGCGCGGCATATGGTCGAGGCCGGAAGCGGGGTCCCAGGGGGAGTTATCATCAACGTGTCGTCGCAGATGGGCCATGTCGGCTCGGAGCGGGACCGCACGGTCTATGTCATGACCAAGCACGCGTTGGAAGGGCTGACCAAGGCGATGGCGGTCGAGCTGGCGCCGAAAGGGGTGCGCGTCGTCTCGATCGCGCCGACCTTCGTCATGACGCCGCTGTCGAAGCCGTTTCTCGACGACCCCGACACCCGCAAATGGGTCACCGACCGCATCCCGTTGGGCCGCACCGGCACGGTCGAGGAGGTGGCGAACGCCGTCGTCTTCCTCGCCTCTCCTGCCGCCAGCCTCGTCACCGGCTCATCGCTCCTCGTCGACGGCGGCTGGACCGCATGGTGAGCAAATGAGACGTCGCAACCTCATTACCCTGCTCACTGGCAGTGTGATCGCGTGGCCGCTCGCCGCGCGCGCGCAGCAGAAAGCGATGCCGGTGATCGGCCTTCTCGCCGAGACGTGGTTGCCCGGCTCGGGGTTTACGAAGGGGTTGAGCGAAACCGGCTTCGTCGAGGGGCGGAATGTCGCGATCGACTACCGCCAGGCGCGGGGGCAATACGATGAACTGACCGCGATGGCTGCCGACCTGGCGAGCCGCAGGGTCGCGTTGATCGCGGCAATCGGGTCGAGCGCGGCATTCGCCGCCAAGCGTGCCAGCACGACGACCCCGATCGTATTTTTCAGCGGGGAACCGGTAGCAGAGGGCCTGGTCGCCAATCTCGCCCGGCCCGGCGGCAACCTCACCGGTGTCAGCTTGATGGATGGCGAGCTGACGGCTAAGCGGCTAGAATTGCTGTCTGAATTGGTTCCGCGCGCCGCCGCGTTCGCGCTCTTGGTAAACCCGAACGCCTCCACCACTGCGATCGTTGTGCAGCATGCGCAGGATGCCGCGCGCGTCAGGCGGCTGGCACTCCACATCCTGAAGGCCAGCACGGTCGACGAAATCGACGTCGCTTTCGATATCGCCGTCCAACTGCATGCCGATGGACTCCTCGTCGATGCCGACCGGTTCTTCACCTACCAGTCGCCCTACCTCGTCAATGTCGCCTCGAACCACGCCGTCCCGACGATTTACGCAGTCGATAGCTATGCCTGGGCCGGCGGCCTGATCAGCTACGGGCCGGATTGGGAGGCCGCCTTTCGCCAGCTCGGCACCTACGCCGGCAGGATCCTGAAAGGCGCCAAGCCGGCCGATCTGCCGGTCCAGCAGCCGACAAAGTTCGAGCTGGTCGTCAATTTGAAGACCGCCAAGGCGCTCGGCCTCACCGTGCCCCAATCGATCTTCGCCCGCGCCGATAAGGTGATCGAATGAGACGGCGCGATGTGATCCCCACTCTCGCCGGCGCGGCGATCGCGTGGCCGATGGCGGCGCGCGCGCAGCGGAAGGCGATGCCGGTGATCGGCTTCCTCAGCAGCACCCCGCCCGGCC
>CAYMRQ010000212.1:5163-8318 GCA_964392845.1 uncultured Rhizobium sp. | reverse complement strand
CTATCTCTACATCGCCCAGCCGCCGCTCTACCGGGTGAAGCGCGGCAACGCCAAGCCGGTCTATCTGAAGGACGACGGCGCGCTCGAAGCCTATTGCATCGATGCCGCGCTGCGCGACGCGGTGTTCACCCAGCATGATGGCGGTCAGCGCGCGGCCAATGATCTGCGCGGCATTTTGGAGCAGGCGCGGGCGCAGCGCCGCTGGCTGCAGCCGCTCGCCGCCAAGGTCGGCAATCTCGATGTCGTTGAGCAGGCGGCGCTTGCCGGCGCGCTCGCCGCCGGGCTGCTCGTCGATCCGAACCGCGCGATCGAGATGGCGCACCGCACCGCCGACCGGCTCAACCGGCTGGCTGATGGGCTCAATGGCGGCGGGCTGGACGGGCAGTGGCAGGGCGAGGTCATCGCCGGCGAGGGGCTGGTGTTCAGCCGCATCCGCCAGGGCGTCGGTGAACGGCGGCTGATCGACGCGGCGCTCCTGCGGTCGAGCGAGGCGCGCCGGCTAGACGGCGACGGCGCCGCGCTGCGCGAGGTCTACGACCGGCCGGGCAGGCTGGTCGCGCGCGACAAGGAATACCCGATCGCCGGCCCCTCTTCCCTGGTCGAGGCAGTGATGGAGACCGGGCGGCGCGGCATCGAGGTCAACCGCTACAAGGGCCTCGGCGAGATGAACCCCGACCAGCTGTGGGAAACCACGCTCGACCCCGAGGCACGCTCGCTGCTACAGGTCCGGGTCAGCCACGAGGACCTCGCCGAGGAGACCTTCTCGACCCTGATGGGCGACCTCGTCGAGCCGCGCCGCGACTTCATCCAGGCCAACGCGCTCAACGTCGCCAATCTGGATGTCTGAGGTCAGGCTTGCGGGCCAGCGGCCGCCGCTGCCGGGATATGCCATTCGCCAGTGAACGGGTTGAACAGGCCCGGCAGCGCGAAATACGCGTGGATTGATTGGAAATCGACCACATTATTGGTCGCCACAATCGCCTCGTTGGAGATCGCAATTGCCGCGATCGCCAGGTCCGCGCCGGTTTTCGCCTGCCGCGCGGTTGAGCTTGTTGTGAAGAAGGTCCTCAGAGCCGGGGTCGCATACATTCGGCCGAGGACCTGCGCTGCCGCTCCGTCCAAAGGCAGGATGTGCGGCCCGCCAGCCTCCAGCAGCCCCTCAAGCCATCCTTCGATGGCGGTCACGCTCGCCGGGCGCACCGTCTCGATGCCGTACCGGATCTCCATGATCGTTAGCGCCGTTGTCGCCACTTCTTCCCATCCGACCGAGTCGAGCCAGCGGAGCGGTGCCGCATTGGGCCGGAGCCGGCGCAGTTCGCTGAGAATGTCCGTGTCGAGAACGAACACGTCACTTTTTCAGGCCGATGGCCCGCGGTGCGAACTGCGGCCCGGTTCCTCTGATCTCCCGCAATGCCGCGTCGAACTCATCGGCTCTGTCGTCGGCAAATCCCGCGGCGAGCAGATACGTCTTTAAATTTGCCTTCGTGCGATCGAAGTAGTCGCGTGAGACGAGCACCACCTGATGCCCGTCGCGACGCCGGATGAATTGCGGCTTGCCCTCGATAGCGGCATCGACGATCTCTGAAAAATGAGCCCGCGCCTGTGCCGCCTGCCAGCTGTCCGACATTGGTGGTCTCTTTGGAGACGATCCGCTGATCAATTCAAGCGTACAATTATGTTGAGCAAGATCAAAGGGACGAAACACCATGGCAGCCAACAATCGCACCGCCCTCGTCGTCGGCGCGTCGCGCGGGCTGGGGTTGGGGCTCGCGGCGGAATTGCAGCGGCGCGGCTGGAGCGTCGTCGCGACCGTGCGCGAGGCGGCCGGCGAGCGCCGGCTTCAGGCCTTGGCGGCGGCCCGGCCGCGCCGCGTGGCGTCGAAGGGAGCGTGCGCGCTCGTTAATTCCGGCGGCTGTAATGAAAGCGGCAGGACATGATCTCGACCCGCTGCTCTTCTCCCGAACCGACGATTCGGTACACCAGCCGATGCTCGCCGCTGATCCGCCTCGACCACCAACCCGCGAAATTGCCACGTAGCGGCTCGGGCTTGCCGAGCCCGGTGAAGGGGGAGCGCTGGACGTCTTCGATCAGCCGATTGATCCGGGAGAGCGTCTCACGGCCCAATTCCTGCCACCCGAGGTAGTCCGTCCAGGCGTCCCTGGTAAACAGGACCCTCATTCACCGGGGTCGTATTCGACGAAATCCCCGGCTTCGGCTTGCGCCATCGATCTGCGTAGATGCTCCACGTTCGCAGCATCGCTCAGCAGATGCAGCGTCTCTTCCAGGCTCTCATATTCCGCCAGCGACATCATCACCACCGGCTCGCCATTCTGCCGGGTCACGAGCAGCGGGGCATGGTCGGCGCAAACCTGGTCCATGTGCGCCTTCAGCTTTTGCCGCAGCTCGGAGTAAGAGACGGTTTCCATCGGTAGCTCCCTGTTTGTACCTAGATGTGTACAATCATCGCCACTGTCAACGGGATCAGATCGGGCTCGGCCGGGCGCGATGGAAGATCGCACCCAAAGAGCCGGGGCTGGAGGCCTAAAAGCGAACGGGCGGGGCCTCGAGGCTCCGCCCGCTTTGTCAGCTCTGTTTGCCCAATCAGCCCAAGAGGCGATTCGCAAGCCTAGAGAATTTTGGTTACCAAGCCGTTAACCACGACGCGTTCGCGGAGAAGCGCGGTGGAGGATCGCCGCGAGGAAGGCGGCTTCAGGAGTTGAGGGGTCAGCCCAGGCGGCAAAAAACGCCACACGCGGCGGCGCCGCTGGCACCGCCGGGCGTGGTCGAAAACCGACCGAAATCGCCGATCGTTATATTGCCGAAGCGACGGTATTGAAGGTCGAGGTGAGGTTGGTTCCGACCAGTTGGAACGCGCTGATCGCCGCAACCGCGATCAAGGCGGCGATCAGGCCGTATTCGATCGCCGTCGCCCCATCCTCGTTTTTCCATAACCTCATCAGGGTGACAAACATTTAAGTCCTCCTTACAGCGGCGGATTGGTCTACCACGCAAGCCAAAGCTTGCCAAAGCCTTAAACTTGGGCCGCCCGGTTCGGCCGCCGTAGCCGCGGAAATCGGACACTCGGCTTGTTGTGCATGACGAACGCGACGACCCGGTCAACCTGGCTGGCGTACGCATCGATTCCGGTTCTGTGC
>CAYMRQ010000212.1:0-5153 GCA_964392845.1 uncultured Rhizobium sp. | reverse complement strand
GGCCGGCATGATGGCGCGGCGGATGGTTCAGAGCTTTTGTCCGCCTGCGTCCGGCACGCTTTTGCCGTAGGCGTCCGAATCTCCGGAAAGATTTGTTTACAAGGCATTGATTGAATTGGCGTCCCCAACCGGATTCGAACCGGTGTCGCCGCCGTGAAAGGGCGGTGTCCTAGGCCTCTAGACGATGGGGACGAGGCTGCAAGCGGCGCGATGGGTCTAGCGGCAGGCGCGCCGGAAATCAATCGCCGCGTCGCTCTCGTTGCGCCGGGCGGCCTGCCTTGACCAGGCGGGGCGGCAGGTGCTTGCGAGCCCGCCCAGCCCGGACGGCGTTGGCGGAGTTCGCAAAACCTGCGCGGGTCCACGCGATCATTCCGGCAATGGCCAGGCAAAGCTCAGCTCATGCCCGTCCGGGTCGGTGACGTGGAAGAAGCGCTCGCCCCATTCCGCGTCGCGCGGCGCGGCGTCGGGCCGGCATCCGGCGGCGATCAGCCTAGTGTAGAGTGCATCGACATCGGAGTGGTAGAAAATCAGGCGGCCCCACCACGACCACCGCCGCTCGGGCGCCTGGGCAATCAGGTTGAGAAAATTGTCGCCCGCGCGGAAACTGGTGAAGGCCGCCTCCTCGCCGCCGTGGATGACCGGCAACTCCAAGAGGCGGTAGAACCGGACCGCGCGCCGCATGTCGTGCGTCGCCAGGGTGACAGCACTGATGCCTTTGATCATCGCCCCGCTCTTTCATCATGGCAGCCACCGCATTTTGCGCCATGAACGCGCCTGATCCGATAGGCGATCCGCGGAACGGCCCGCAAGGGCAGTCCGTCCGGGGGCCGCTTCATGGCCGGCGGATCGCCGTCCTCGAGCATCGCGAGCTCGATCGGCTGGGGGGCATGCTCGAGGCGCAAGGCGCCCTGACGCTGCGCTGTCCGCTCGTGGCCATCGCCGATGCCGCTGACCCGGCGCCGGTGCTGGCCTGGCTGCAGCGCTTTGTCGACGCCCCGCCCGACGATCTGGTCCTGATGACCGGGGAGGGGTTGCGGCGCTTGCGCGGTTTTGCCGAGCGGGCCGGGCTGGAACCGGCGTTTCATAGCGCGCTCGGCCAGGTGCGGACGATCACCCGCGGTCCCAAGCCGGCGCGGGCATTGCGCGAGATTGGCCTGACGCCCGGGCTGCGCGCCGAGCTTCCGACCAGCGAGGGGGTCGTCGCCGCGCTCGCGCAGAGCGCGTTGCGCGGCCGGCGGGTTTCCGTCCAGCTCTATCCCGATGCGCCGCCGACGCTCGTCGATTTTCTCGCTACTGCCGGCGCGCTGCCCGACCCGGTATTGCCCTACGCCTACATCGCGGCTTCCGGCGGCGATGAGGTTCGTCGGCTGATCGAGGAAATCGCCGCCGGCCGGATCGATGCGGTCGCCTTCACCAGCGCCGCCCAAATCGTGCAGCTGTTCGCGCTGGCCCGCGACGCCAAGGCGGAACCATTGCTGCGCGCCGCGCTGCAGCGGACGGCGATCGCCGCGGTCGGCCCAGTGGTCGCCGCCGAGCTGGAGCGCCGGGGTTTGGCTGTCGCGATCATGCCGCGCGACAGCTTTTTCATGAAGCCGCTGGTTACCGCGATCGCCGCGGCGTTGGCGCGCTAGCGGGCGCCGCTGAACCGAAATTGCTCTGAGAGAGCCACATCGGGGCGCGCTGGGCACCAAATGTCAGATTCTCACCGCTAACACTGACTTCCGGCCGGTGCCATCATTGCTGGATTTCCCCAAGCAGCTTGGCACAGAATGAACGACTTAGGAAATTGATCCGGCGAAAGGCGAAGGGCGAAAATGGATCCAGAACAGATCTTCCAGATATTTTTTGCGGTCTGGATGTTTTTGGGGATCGGTGGGACGGCCTTTTTCTATCTGAATAAAAATGTAAAATTGAAAAGAACCTTGCTACCGATTTGTATTGTGTCGGTTTGCATAATATTTATCAGATTTATATCTGATAATGGGTAGTGTGCCATTTCCTGTTCTCATTTTTATTCCAATAATAGCTCTTCTAAATCTGAAAATGATCCGATTTTGCGATTCGTGTGGGGCAACCCTTATTTCACAGAACGTATTCTCTCCACCAAAATACTGCAAAAAATGCGGAGCCGAATTGTAGAACGCAAGCTGAGTGCGCCTCGGGAGCGAACGAGCGTGCGCGGCAGAGAGCACACGCTCACCCGATCACCTCGTCGGCGCGGGCCAGGACCGATTGCGGCACGGTCAGGCCCAGCGCCGTGGCGGTCTTCAGATTGATCACCAGTTCGAATTTGGTCGGTTGCTGGATCGGCAGATCGCCTGGTTTTGCGCCCTTGAGGATCGTGTCAACGAAGGTCGCGGCGCGACGGAACAAATCGGCCTCGTCCGGGGCGAAAGACATCAAGCCTCCGGCGGCGGCAAATATCCCGAAGGAGTAGATCACGGGGAGGCCATAGTCCGCGGCAAGCGCAATGATCTGGGCGCGCTTGGCGGGGCCCAGAGGGCCGGAGGCCACATAGATCGCCTCGCAACGATCATTGCGCAGCCGCGTAAAGGCCAACCCCAGGGCCCGTCCCGAATTCGCCTCGAGCTCGACGACCTCAAGCCCCATCTCATCGGCGCTGTCGCGGATATCCGCCAATTTTTGCTCCAGGCCGGGATCATTCCTGACGATGACCGCAACGCGATGCAGGCCGGGGAGGAGTTCTTGGAGCAGTTGCAATCGCCTGGCGATCAGTTCGGTCGAGCTCAACGAGAGGCCGGTGGCGTTGCCGCCCGGCTGAGCTAGGCTGTCGGCGACACCGAGGGCGACAGGATCGCCAACCCCGACCATGACGATCGGGATTGTCGCGGTAGCGCGCGTCGCAGCAAGCGTGGCCAGCGTTCCAGCGGTGACCAGGATATCGACGGCGGAGCCGATCAATTCCTCGGCGATCCCCGGCAGTCGCACGGTGTGCTTCTCGGCCCAGCGGTCGAGGATGACGGGATTGCCCCCGTCGGTCCAGCCGAGCCCGCGCAGACCGCCGCGCAGCGCAGTGAGAAAGCTCCGGTTCGCCACCCGCGATCCCGCCCCGATAAAGCCGATGCGCGGGGTGCTGGCCGCGGCCGCGGCCGGGTTCCAGGCGATTGCCGTGCCCGCGGCGAGCAGCAGGAAATTGCGCCGTCTCATTCGATCGCCTCGTCGGCGCGGGCGCTCGGCCGGACATAGTCCGAAACGTGAAGGTGCGGCATGCTTCCCCCGGACGGAGCGGCAAGTGCACGGCGATCAGGGAGCGACGAACTCTAAAGGTGCGAGGATAACCCTTTGCCCTTCAATCTACCAGCGGTTGTGCGAGGGGAGAGTGTCTCAGTTTGAAGGCAATTTCAAACTGAGACATGCGCCGGACGGCCCGGCCAATGTCATTGCCGCTGCGCCCATCTGCGCGGTAGAATTTTCACCGAGCTGCGTGCGGGGGAGGGAACCGCGGCAGCATCGGAGACGCCTCGAATGACCACCGCCGCAGTCCGCCGCCTCGCGATCCCCTCGGCCGAGGAGCTGATCGGGCGGGCGCGCGCCATGGTCCCCGAGATCCGCGCGCTGGCCGAGGCGACCGAGCGCAGCCGCAGCCTCGCGCCGCACATCGTCGACCAGATCCGCGACGCCGAGCTGTTGCGCACCTGCCGGCCGCGGGAGTTCGGCGGATTTGAGTATGACGGCGAGGTCGCGCTCAAGATCGCGCTGACGATCTCGGCGGCGTGCGCTTCGACCGGCTGGACGGTCAACGGCGCGGTCTCGAACGGAATGTCCCTGGCGCATTGGCCGATCGAGGCGCAGCGCGAGATCTGGGCGGGCGACGCCGACCCGTTCACCTTTGCCTGTTTCGCGCCGACCGGCACCGCGATCCCGGTCGCCGGCGGCTACCGGCTGAGCGGCCAATGGTCGTTCGCCAGCGGCTGCGACATCGCCAGCTGGGGCAAGCTCGGCGCGATGATCACGCCGCCCGGTGCCGAGCCGCCGCCCGGGCAAGCTCACGATGGGGCCTTTTTCCTGCTGCCGGTCGAGGATTGCCGGATCGTCGACAACTGGTTCGTCTGTGGGCTGGCCGGCACCGGCAGCAAGGACATCGTCGTCGATGATCTCTTCGTGCCGGCGCACCGGGTGCTGCGGTTTTCCGAGACGCGGGCCGGCACCTCGCCCGGCGCGCGGCACCATGACAACCCGATCTATCGCCTGCCCTTGTTGATGCTCGGCGCCTCGATGCTGGCCTCGACCGCGATCGGCGCCGCCAAAGGGGCGCTGGCGGCCTATCTGGAGATGACTACGCGGCGCAAGACGCGCGGCGCGCTCGCCGGCGGCGGCTTGCACATGGCCGAGTTCGCGACCGTGCAGCTGCGGATCGCCGAGGCGGCAGCTTCGGTCGAGGCGGCCGAGCTGATCCTCCTCACCGACATGCGCGGGGCGACGCAGAAACTGTTTGCCGGCGAAGAGATCACCATCGCCGACCGGATCCGCACCCGGCGCAACCAGGCCTATGCGACCAGGCTGGCGGTGCAGGCGGTCGAGGCGCTCAATGCCTCGACCGGCGGCTATGGCCTGCATCTCGACAACCCGGTGCAGCGGGCGTGGCGCGACGCCAACGCCGTCGCCCGCCATGTCAGCCTCAACTGGGACGCGGTCGGCACGATGTACGGCCAGCACCTCTTCGGCCTCGAGCCGAAAGGGCAATACTAACCGTCATTGCGAGGAGCGAAGCGGCGAAGCAATCTCGATGGCAAGAGCGTAATCGGCATGAGATTGCTTCGCTGCGCTCGCAATGACATCGGAGGAAAGGAATAGACAGATGGCGGAAATTCTTGGTCTCGGTTGCACCCACTGGCCGACCTTGTGCCAGCCGAATGAGGGGCTTACCGGTGTCTTCAAGCGGGTGCTCGGCGCGCCCAATGTCGACCCGGCGGTGAAGGATCCGGCCAATTGGCCGAAGGAGCTGTTGGCCGAACTCGGCAACGACGACGGCTTGTCGGCAGCCAATCGCTGCGGCGATCGGTTCGGCAACGATTTTCGGGCGATCCGCAAGATCCTCGACGATTTCAACCCGGATTTCGTGCTGGTGTGGGGCGATGACCAGTACGAGAACTTCAAGGAAGACATCATCCCGCCGTTCTGCATCCTCGGCT
>CAYMRQ010000211.1:2423-8335 GCA_964392845.1 uncultured Rhizobium sp. | reverse complement strand
GATCTTCACGGCGCCGCTGCCCATGGCCGGGTCGGCGTATTCGTCGGCGACGATCGGGATCAGCCGTCCGACCAGCGGCAGGCGCACCGATTGGCCGACGAGATCGGCGTAGCGGGCGTCCTCGGGGTGGACCGCCACCCCGGTGTCGCCGAGCATCGTCTCCGGGCGGGTGGTGGCGACGGTGATGTAGCGCCCGGGCTGGCCCTCGACCGGGTAGCGGATGTGCCACAGCGAGCCCTTGGTCTCGCGGCTGTCGACCTCGAGGTCCGAGATCACCGTGTGCATGACGGGATCCCAGTTGACGAGGCGCTTGTCGCGATAGATCAGCCCTTCGCGGTAGAGCGTGACAAACACCCGGCGCACCGCGGCGGAAAGGCCCGCATCCAGCGTGAAGCGCTCGCGGGCCCAGTCGGCCGAGGCGCCGAGGCGGCGCAGCTGCGTCGTGATCGTGCCGCCCGACTCCGCCTTCCATTCCCACACCCGCTCGATGAACTTCTCGCGGCCGAGGTCGTGCTTGTTGATCTGCCGCTCGGCGAGCTGATTGCCGACGACGATCTCGGTGGCGATCCCGGCGTGATCGGTGCCGGGCTGCCACAAGGCGTCGCGCCCGCGCATGCGCTCGAAGCGAACCAGGATGTCCTGCAACGTGAAGGTCAGCGCATGCCCCATGTGCAGGCTGCCGGTGACGTTCGGCGGCGGCATCATGATCGTATAGGGACGCTTGCTGCTCGACGGATCGGCGGCAAAGCCGCCGGCGCGCTCCCACGCCTCGTATTGGCGAGTTTCCACATCTGCGGGGCGATAGGTCTTGTCCAGCATCGCCGAACCGTCCATCAGTCAACGATCATGCCGAAAACGCCCGGGATGGGCCGACGACCGACTTCCGCGCCAATCGGTGCCTCCTCCCACCGGGCATCTGGGTCAACCGTGATCGAGGAATGCTCGCGGCCAAACTAGGGAAGTCTGCCGCGATTTGCCAGTGGAACGGCGAGGCCTATTCTTTCAGCCCGCCGCTGAACCCCAGCCATTTGTCCTTTACCGATTTATAGTGGCGCCCCATGTCATAGAGCTGCACCGGGAGCTTCAGTTCCGGCGCGATCAGCCGGCCGGTCGCCGCCGTGAGGTTGAACTCGGCAAGCGCCGCGTCGTGCTGGGCGGTAACCAGCTGGGATTGGGTGGTGAACAGCTGCTGCTCGGCGATCAGCACATCGAGCACGGTGCGCGAGCCGACGAGCGCCTCCTGCTGGGTGCCTTCCAGAGCGATTTGCGCGGCCCGCACCGCGGTGCCGAACGAGGCGATCGCGGCGCGCGCCGCATGCAGCGTCTCCCAGTTCTGGGTTGCGATCTGCACCGCTTGGCGGCGCGCATCATCGACCTGGCTGCGCCGCTGTCCGACGGTCTGCTGCGCGGCTCGGGTCTGCGAATAGATTGCGCCGCCCTCATAGAGCGGCATCGTCAACTTGGCCGTCACCGAGGCGACGTCCAGCCGGGTCTTGCTCTGGCTGAAGGACGGCGCGGTGCTGCGGTTGAGATCGCCGACGATCGAGATCTGCGGCAACAGCTGACCCCGGATCACGTCGACGTTGTCGCGCGCGGCAAGTTCGGTAAAGGAGGCCGCGATGACGTTCGGATTGTCGCTGGTGGCCAGGCTCAGCGCTTCCTCGCGGGTCGCCGGCAACACCGGCCGCTCGCGCGGCATGATCAGCCGGCCGGGCGGATGGCCGACGGCGCGGGCAAAGTTTGCCCGGCTGTTCTCCAGATTCCCCTCGGTGGTGATGCGTTGCGCGGTCGCCTGCGCCAGCGACGATTCGGATTGTGCGACATCGGTTCGGGTCACCTCGCCAACCCGGAACCGGTCGCGCGTCGCATCGAGCTGCTTGCGCAAGACCGCTTCATTGTTGCGGCTGACCTCGACCAGGGTCTGGTCGCGCACGACGTCGAGGTAGGCCTGGGCGACCGCCTGGAACACCGTGGTTTCGACCCCCAGGGTTTGCGCGCGGCCGGCCTGCACCGTGTTGATCGCTTGCCGCGTCGCGGCCTCGGTGCGGCCGCCGCGATAGACCGGCTGGGTAATCTGCAGGTCGATCGAACGCGTCACAAAAACCGAGTGCACGTTCGGGGCGGTCAAACTGGTGGGGGTGTGGCTGAAGCCGTTCGTCCGTCCGGCCGAGCCGGTGAAGGTCACCGTCGGCCGCCAGTTCGCCAACGCCTGCGGCACACCTTCGTCGGTCGCGCGCAGGGTGGCGCGCTGAGCCAGCAGCTGCGGGTTGTTGTTATAGGCGAAGGCAAACGACTCGGTCAGCGTCTGCGCCGACGCCGGTGCCCCGGCAAGCAACAGCGCCGCCGCGACGCTTGCGACGCAGCTCGCTGAAACCCGCAGCGACCGACCGCGTCTGAGGCACCTCATCGGTTGCGGCATCCACCCCTCAAAACACAAAACCCGGCTTTGCGACAAAACCCGGAAGTAGCGGCGTACCAGCGTCGAACATAACGCGCAGCGCGAGCGCTCCGCCAGTCCGTGTTATCAAAGTTGCGCGCCCGACACATTCATGTTGCCGTAAAACCACAGCGATATGCCCGCCTTCGGCAAGCTGGGCGTTGATGACCCCAGGAATTGCCGTGACTGCGCCGCCGAACAGGATCAAATCATAGGGCGAGCGTTGCCGGTGCCCCAAGGGCAGCGGCGCCTCGACATAGCTGACCGAGGCGATTCGGTGATCGACCAGGGCCGACCGGCCAATTCGCGCCAGCTCCGGGTTTTCTTCAAGCGCTACGACACTGCGCGCCAGCTGCGCCAAGAGCGCCGCCTCGTACCCGACCCCGGCACCGACCACCAGCGCGGTGTCCTTCGCGTCGACGTCAGCCGCCTGCAGCAGCCGAGCCGCGACCATCGGCCTCATCAGGTAGCGGCCGCCGCCGAGCGGCAGATCATCGTCGACATAGGCGACGCCGCGCAGCCTCTCGGGCACGAACAGCTCGCGGCGGAGCTGCATGAAGGCGCCGATCACCCGCTCGTCGGTCACCTTGTTGGGACGCAGCTGGCTCTCGATCATCTTGACGCGAGCAGCGTCGTGGACAGTCATCGCATCACCGCGGGAGCCTCGATGCCAATTCAGGCGACGGTCGTATCGGGGCGGCCTTATATCGGTGTCCCGACGCAACCACAATCACCCGCGCGGCGATCCTTGATAACCAAGCGGGTGAATCGCCTGGCCAACGGGCAGGCGAAGGAGCAGTTCGGTCGCGGTCATTGCGAGGCGCGGATGCCGCCAGTCGGGCGCGATCTCGGCTAACGGGGCGAGGACGAAGCGGCGCTCGTGCAGGCGCGGATGCGGCAGCACAAGGCGCTCGGTCGCACATTGGCGGCCATCGTAATCGAGCAGGTCGAGGTCGAGGGTCCGGGCGGCGTCCGGCACGCCGCGCCGGCGCTCGAACCGGGCCTCGAGCGCCAGGAGCGCCGCGAGCAGCGCGGCCGGGGCCAGCCGGGTCTCGACCGCGGCGACTCCGTTGACGTACCAGGGCTGATCCGAAGGCGGCACCGGCTGCGACAGGTACCAGCGCGAACAACGCACGACCAGGGCGCCGATCGCCGGCAGGCGCGCCACCGCCGCGCTCGCCGTCTCCTGCGGCGAGCCGAATTGCGGGGCTGCGAGGTTGCTGCCGATGCCAATGAGGATCACCGGCGATCACCCCCGCTTGCGCCGCGCTTGACGGCAAATCTCTCGCGCATGAGAATAACCGACATTTTCAATCCCACCGGGGTTTCCGATGATTTTTTATCCAGAAGAACGCATTGCGATATTCATTGACGGCGCCAACCTCTATTCCGCCGCCCGGGGTCTGGCGTTCGATATAGACTACAAGCGGCTGCTCGACCTGTTTCGATCGAAAGGGCGGTTGATTCGCGCATTCTACTACACGGCGTTGATTGAGGATCAGGAATATTCGCCGATCCGGCCGCTCGTCGATTGGCTCGATTATAATGGCTATACCATGGTCACTAAGCCGACCAAGGAATTCACTGATTCGATGGGGCGCCGCCGCATCAAGGGCAACATGGATATCGAGCTGGCGATCGACATGCTCGAAATGGCACAGCATATCGACCATGCGATCCTGTTCTCCGGCGATGGCGATTTCCGCCGGCTTGTCGAAGCGGTCCAGCGGCGCGGCGTGCGGGTGTCGGTCGTGTCGACCATCCGCTCGACGCCGCCGATGGCCTCCGACGATTTGCGCCGGCAGGCCGACAGCTTCGTCGAGCTGCAGGACCTGGCGCCCAGCATCATGCGCAACCATCATCCGCGCGACGAGCTTGCCCGCCCGCGCCCCGAGCCGGTCGAGACCGAGTGACCCGCCACCCCGTCATTGCGAGGAGGCCCGAAGGGTCGACGCGGCAATCTCGATCCAACGAGCCCCATCGGTACGAGATTGCTTCGCGGAGCCTGTCCTCGGGCGGCGCATAGCGCCGACCCGTGGGCTCGCAATGACGCCTGGAACCGCCCCGGGACGCGATTGCCCGCTGTGTCCGCGGCTGGCCGCCTTTCGAGCCGCCCAGCGGCTGGTGCATCCCGACTGGTTCAATGCCCCGGTCCCCGCCTTCGGCGATGCCTTGCCCGAACTCTTGATCGTCGGCCTCGCGCCCGGGCTGCGCGGCGCCAACCGGACCGGTCGTCCGTTCACCGGCGACTTTGCCGGCGATCTCTTGTATCGCACCCTCTTGAAGTCAGGCTTTGCCGTCGGCAGCTACGGCGCCCACGCCGAGGACGGGCTGGCGCTCTGCCGCGCCCGGATCACCAATGCGGTGCGCTGCGTGCCGCCGCAGAACAAGCCCGACGCCAGCGAACTCGGCGCCTGCCGCCAGTTCCTCGCGGCCGAGCTGACGGCATTGCCGCACCTCAAGGCGATCCTCGCGCTCGGCGGCATCGCGCACAACGCGGTGCTCGCGGCGAGGGAGCTGCGGCGCGCGCTCTATCCCTTTGCGCACGGCAGGGTGCACGAGCTGCCCGACGGGGTCGTGCTCGCCGACAGCTATCACTGCTCGCGGCTCAACACCAATACCGGCCGGCTCACCGAGGCGATGTTCGAAGCGGTGGTCACCGCCCTCGCCGCGCGCCTTGCCGCCTGAGCGGCGCCGGGGAGCGTCAAATGTCGCGCGAGCGCATCAGGCGCGCGCGGCTCCTCTGCCAGTCGCGGTCGCGGTCGGCCTGGCGCTTGTCGGCCTTCTTCTTGCCGTGCGCCAGGCCGAGCTCGACCTTGGCCCGGCCGCGCTCGTTGAAATAGATCGCCAGCGGCACGATCGTCACCCCCTCGCGCCGGATCGCGCCCAACAGCCGGTTCACCTGCTTGCGATGCAGCAGGAGCTTGCGGGCCCGGCGCGGCTGATGGTTGAAATGCGCCGAGGCCTTGTATTCCGGGATGTTGGCGTTGACGAGAAAAAGCTCGCCGCCGGCTTCGTCGGCATAGGCTTCGGCGATGCTGGCGCCGCCCTGACGCAGCACCTTGACCTCGGTGCCGTGCAAAACCAGCCCCGCTTCGAGGGTATCCTCGATCAGGTAATCGTGCCGGGCGCGGCGATTCAGCGCGGCGTAACGGTCGGTCGCCCGCATGTGCGGCTCGCATTGGACGCAGACGATCAGAATGTAGGATGGGTTGAGCGAGGCGAAACCCATCGCTGCGCAAACGTCCTGAAGGCGTGATGGGTTTCGCTTCGCTCAACCCATCCTACGAGGGCTGGATTTCGTCGATTAAATCGACCGCTCCGGCTAGTTGATCAGCCCGGCGCCGCGCATCGCCCGCTGCACCTTCTCCTGGGTCTCGGGGGTTGTCTGCCACAGCGGCTGGCGCACCTCCGCGGTGCAGCGTCCCAGGAGCGAGGCGGCGTATTTGACCGGCGCGGGGCTCGTTTCAACCAA
>CAYMRQ010000211.1:0-2413 GCA_964392845.1 uncultured Rhizobium sp. | reverse complement strand
CCGCGCAGGCTGAAGCCTGCGGCTCGGTGCGTCTCAGCCGCTCGTTGATCCGCCGCACCGTCGCCAGATCGCCCTTCTGCCATGCCACGTGCATTTCCGAGCACAGCCCCGGCGCGACATTCGCGGTGACCGAGATGACCCCGTCGCCGCCTTGCGCGAGATAGGCAACCGCGGTCGCGTCCTCGCCCGACAACAGGGAGAACTCGCCGTCGATCTCAACCCGCATCCGGAGCGGACGGGCCAGATCGTTGGTCGCGTCCTTGACCCCGACGATGTTCGGCAATTTGGCGAGCCGCGCCAGCGTCGCGTTGCTCATATCGACGGCACTGCGCCCGGGAATGTTGTAGATGACAATCGGCAGGTCGACCGAATCGTGCACCGCCTTGAAATGCTGGTAGAGGCCTTCCTGCGTCGGCTTGTTGTAATAGGGACAGACGATCAGCGCCGCATCCGCGCCGGCCGCCTTGGCGATTCGCGTCGCCGCGATCGTATGGGTGGTCGAGTTGAACCCGGTGCCGGCGATGACCGGCCTGCTTCCCTTCGCCACCTCGACGGTCAACGCGATCAGGCGCTCCTGTTCAGCTTCTTCGAGCGCCGGGCACTCGCCGGTCGTGCCAATCGGCACCAGCCCGTGCGTGCCCTGGCCGATCTGCCAGGCGACGTGTTCCTGAAAGGCGGTTTCATCGACCGCACCGTCCCGAAACGGGGTGATCAACGCAACAAACGACCCCTTGAACATGGCTTCCTCCCCGGTTTTTCCCGCGGCTTGATGCGAACATCCGAGGGCCAACGATAGTCCCCGCCGCCGCGCGCTTCAACAGCACCGATCGGCTGATCTTGCTTTTGGCCTCGCGCGCGGGTGTTGCCGACCGTTACAGTATCGCCTTGCCGATCGCGGCGAGACCCCGTAAAGACTGAGGCTCCCGCCTTGATGATGCATGGAGCGGCCGGCTTGTTCCGGGTATGTCGCCTGCTGTTTGTCGCCCTCGGCAGTATTGCCGCGCTGGCCGCACCGGCTCGCGCCGATGCCGGCGCCGATAGCGCGGCCGTAGCCGCGGTCGCCGCCGCGCGCAGCGGCGATTGGACAAAGGCCTATGCCCAGGCCGGCCAAAGCCGGGACAGGCTGGCGCAGAAGGTGGTCCGCTGGCTCGATTATACCCGCTCCAACCCGAGCGGGCGCTTCGCTGAAATCGCCGGGTTTATCGACCAGAATCCGGATTGGCCGCTGCACAAGACGCTGAAGCGGCGCGCCGAAGGGGCGCTGTCGAGCGAGAGCGATGACATCGCCGCGGACTGGCTCGGGCGCCATCTTCCGGTCAGCGGCGCGGGCAAGGCGCGCGCGGCCGAGATTATCATCAACCGGGGCAAAGTCGAAGCCGGTACGGCGGCGCTGCGCGCGGCCTGGGCCGAGGGCGATTTCACCCTGGCCGAGGAACCCAGCCTCCTGGCACGGTTTGCCGCCAGGTTGCGGCCGGAAGATCACCAGAGACGGTTCGACCGGCTGATGTGGGACGGTCAGGGCGATGCCGCCCGCCGCATGCTGGCGCTGGTGCCGGCCGATTACCGCGCCGTCGCGGAGGCGCGCCTCGCGCTGTCCGGCAACGCCGCCAACCTCGACGCGGTGCTGGCGCGGGTCCCGACGCAGCTGCGCTCGGATCCGGGGCTGGCCTTCGAGGAAGCGCGCTGGCGGCGCAAGAAAGACGATTACGTTGGCGCCGCGCAGCTGCTCCTCGCTCATAACGACACTCCGGTTCGCGCCGCGCTGTGGTGGAGCGAGCGGCTCCTCGTCGTGCGCCGCCTGCTGGCCGGCGGCAATACCGATATCGCCTATCGGCTGGCGCAGCAGCCCGGCTCGACCGCCGGCGGCGCCAACGCCGAGGCGCAATTCCTCTCCGGGTATATCGCGCTGCGCTATCGCAAGGACGGGTCCCTCGCCTTTGATCATTTCGCCCATATCCTGGCCCGGGTCACCAGCCCTTATGCCAAGGCGCGTGCCGCCTATTGGGGCGGGCGCGCCGCCGAGGCGGCGGGCAAACCGGATCTGGCGGCGAAGTGGTATGGCGCCGGCGCCGAGCACATGGCGACCTTCTACGGCCAACTGGCGGCGCATCAGCTCGGGCGGGACGCCCCGCCGCATCCGATGCCCGAACCGCGCCCGGATGGCGCCGCGCAGGCCCGGTTCGACGCGCATGAGCTGGTCCGCGCGGCCCACCTGTTCTTCGTCGCGGGCGACCGCGAGCACGCCCGGGCGTTCCTCATGCAGATGGCCGATGCGGGCAAGACGCCGCTCGATTTTTCGATGCTGGCCGCGCTCGCCGAGGCCTATGGAAGGGTCGATCTGGCGATCGCCGTGGCGCGGCGCGCGATCGATGCGGGATTGCCGCTGATGGTGCACGGCTACCCGGTGACCACG
>CAYMRQ010000210.1:1016-8385 GCA_964392845.1 uncultured Rhizobium sp. | reverse complement strand
ACGCCCGCTACTCCGAGGAAGGCCCGGACTACGTCGACAACATGCAGCGGCTGCTGCGCAAGTTCGAGACCGCCAAGCGCCTCGTGCCGCAGCCGGTGAAGCGCGAGGCCCGCGAGCCGACCCGCTTGGGCGCGATCTATTTCGGCTCGAGCACGCCGGCGATGGAGGAAGCGCTCGAGGCGCTCGAAGCGCGCGGTATCCACCTCGACACGCTGCGCCTGCGCGCCTTCCCGTTCCATGACGACGTGCTCGACTTCATCACCAGCCACGAGCGCGTCTTCGTCGTCGAGCAGAACCGCGACGCCCAGGTGCGCACCTTGTTGACGACCGAATTGGAGGTCGATCCGGCCCGGCTCGTCCCGATCCTGCATTACGACGGTACCCCGATCACCGCGCGGTTCATCGTCAAGGCGATCGCCGACCTCCTCGCCGTCGTCACCCTCGCCCCGCTGCGCAAGGCGCTGCCGTGATCAAATGTATCTCACCACGGAGACACGGAGATCACGGAGAACAGGTTTCTGTTTCGCATTCGATATCCGCGCGATGCCGGCGACCCGACGAGAGCGTGATATCGGATGCGAAACCATCAAGAACCTCCGTGTTCTCCGTGCCTCCGTGGTGAATTTCTTCTGAGGTCCGCATGACCTACATCGTCAAGCCCCGGCTCCATCACCCCAAGCTGCCGATCAACGCGCTCGGTTATACCCATCGCGACTATGAAGGTGCGGTCTCGACGCTATGCGCCGGCTGCGGCCACGATTCGATCAGCGCCGCGATCATCCAGGCGTGCTTCGAGCTGGCCTTGCCGCCGCACCGCATCGCGAAATTGTCGGGCATCGGCTGCTCGTCGAAGACGCCGACCTATTTCCTCGGCCAGTCGCACGGCTTCAACAGCGTGCACGGGCGGATGCCGTCGGTCTTGACCGGGGCCAATCTGGCCAACCACGACCTTCTTTATCTCGGCGTGTCGGGGGACGGCGACTCGGCCTCGATCGGGCTCGGCCAGTTCGCCCACTGCATCCGCCGTGCCGTCAACATGGTCTACATCGTCGAGAATAACGGCGTCTACGGGCTGACCAAGGGTCAGTTCTCGGCGACCGCCGACAAGGGCTCGAGCGCGAAGCGCGGCGCGGTCAACACCGATGCGCCGATCGACCTGGTCGGCTTGGCGCTGCAGCTCGGCGCCTCGCTGGTGGCGCGCAGCTTCTCGGGCGACAAGGCCCAGCTGGTGCCGCTGATCAAGGCGGCGATGGAGCACAAGGGCGCGGCCTTTATCGACGTGATCTCGCCGTGCGTCGCCTTCAACAACCACCCGGGCTCGACCAAGAGCTTCGATTACGTGCGGGCCCATAACGAGGCGGTCAACCAGCTCGACTTCATGGTCGAGCGCGATGCGATCACCGCCGATTACGCGCCCGGCACGGTCGAAACCGTCATGCAGCACGACGGCTCGATCGTGCGGCTCAGGAAGCTGGCGCTCGACTACGACCCGCACGACCGCATCTCGGCGCTGACCTATTTGCAGCAGCGCCATGCCCAGGGCGAGGTCGTCACCGGGCTGCTGTTTGTCGAACCCGATCACGGCGATCTGCACGAATTTCTCGACACGGTCGAGACGCCGCTCAACGCGCTCGGCGAAGCGGAGCTGTGCCCCGGAATCGGGGTTCTGGAGCGCTACAACGCCGCGCATCGCTGAACCGCAAATAGTCCAGCGCCAACATCCGGCTGATCGCGGCGCGTCCTTCGCCGGAAAGCGTAACGATCTGCTGCGCCGCGCCGGCGACAGCTGGCTTCTCGCCAAGCGCGAGATCCTGCTCGACCAGAGCGTGCTGCTGGCGAAAAACCTGACGGTGTTTTTCTGAACTGCGTGCCGCTGGTCGGGAGCCACCGTTAAAGAGCCGGAGCAACACCTCGGCCAGCGCATCGCCGAGTCGGATGGCGCCGACGCAGTACAGCATTCCTGACTACGACAAAGCCAGGCGGCGGGTGTCGAGGTAGCCGCGTTCCGACAGCTCCGTCCAATCCATCATGCCGGCGAGGAAGGCCATATAGCTGTCGTAAACCTTGCGGGTCAGCGGATCCTTGGCCGCGATATCGGCAAGCACCTGCTTGCTGAGCTTGCCGAACACCTTGATCAGCTCGTCGTTGAACCGCCGGATCTTGACTCGTTTGTCGTCGCGTAGCCGTTTGAGCGCCTTGACGTTCTCGGCGTTGAACTGGGCGAGCGAGCGGGTGACTTCGGCGTGGGCCGCGGCTTCGATCAGCGAACGTTCGGAAGCCGTCAGCCCGTCCCACAGCGTCTTGTTGACACCAAGCGTAAGGTTTTCGCCAGCCTGATGGAAGCCGGGGTGGTAGTAATACTCGGCCACCTTGTCGAGTCCGAGATCCATGTCCATCCAAGGTCCGGCCCACTCGCTGCCATCGATGGCACCGGATTTAAGGGCCGTCATGATCTCGCCGCCGGGTGTCAGCACCACGGTGGCGCCCATGCGTCGCAGGACCTCGGCGCCGAGTTCCGGCATCCGATAGCGCAGGTCCTTGAAGTCCTCAGGGGTGTTAACCTCCTTGTTGAACCAGCCGCCCATCTGCACGCAGTTATTCAGGGCCATCAACGGCTTAATGTTGAACTGGGCGTCGATCTCGTCCCACAACGCCTGCCCGCCGCCGAAGAGGACCCACGAACACAACTCGTCGGCGGTAAGACCATAAGGCACCGCGCTGAAAAAATTCAGCGCCGGCGACTTGCCCTGGAAAATCTCGCTCGAATGATACATTTCGACAACGCCGGTAGAGACCGCGTCAAAGACCTCGAACGGGCGGACGAGGCTATTGGCTGGATAAACCGCGATCTTGAGACGCCCGTCCGACAATGCGGTAATCGATTGCGCCAGACGCTCAGCGCTTGTCTGTGACCCGAGCGAGTTCGCGGGCCAGCTGGTCACCATCTTGAGTTCTTTGATCCCTTGCGCAATCGCCGGCGCGGACAGGCCCCCGGCGGCCAAGACCGCAGCCGTCGCCCCAAGCAGCATGTCGCGGCGTCGTGTCCTCATCGCGGTCTCCCCAGACGAAGCGCTCGGCAGATTGTCCGACGCTCGATTTTAAGGCACTATCGCCGGGCAGATCGCGGCGTACCTTGAACTCATAGGACCCTAGACGTTGGTAAACAGACTGACAAGTTCGCGTGGGGTCGGGTCGCGGCTCCTCTTGGCCTTTTTCGGTATCAGCGCGTTTTCGGCGCTGGTCGCGGGCGCCGCCATATACGCGTTTTTTGAGGTCGGTCAATCGCTCAGTCTGATCGATCGTCGGATCAACCCGATTTTGGCCTCCCTCGAAGTCGCGCGCTCGGTCGAGCGCATCGTTACCGCCTCATCAGCGCTGTCCGCCGTCACCACCGAGCAGGAGCGCGAGCATGTTTTCGCCGGACTTTCCGGCGAATCAGGCAAGCTGCGATCGTTTCTGACCGATTTGCGCGACGGCGGAATCAGCCAGGAGAGGCTGGCGCCCATCGAATACAACGCGGTTCAGTTGGACGCCAATCTGGCGGCATTGGACGCGGACGTCCGCCAGCGGCTGCAACTGATCGGCCGAACCAAGGATCTGATGCGTGGCGCGTTCGATACCAATGAAGAAACTCAGCGGCTTCTGGCCCCGACGCTTCTCGTTTACGACAGTCAGATCACGCGGCTCGCCGCGCTGATCGGTACCGGCGGAGGGCAAGACGATCCGGCACGGGAGGCGGTTCGCCCGCTGATCGCCGGCTTATTGGCGGAACGCCCGGTGCGACGGGTTCAGCAGCAGACCTCCGTCGCCGCCGACGCCCTGGCGCAGGCTTCGGTCAGCGAGCAAAAGCAGCGTGTGCTGATCCTCGCTTTTCAGCTCCGCCGAACGATTGGGGAGCTCGAGAACGGCTCGCAAGCGCTGGAACCGAAGCTTCGGCCGCTGTTTCTGGCTCAGGTCGACAAATTGAAGACGCTGGTCGACGGGCCGAGTTCGATCCCCCAGCTGCGCCAACAGGAATTGGATCTGATCGCCGATGCGCGCGGGCTGTTGACCGAGAATGCCAATCTCTCCACTCAGCTTACCGCCGCCGCCGAGCGGCTGGTCGAAGCGACCAAGGGCGAGGTCCGGGCCGCAACCGGCTTCGCTCTGCGCGCGCAGCAGCTGAGCACCCAGGCGATTACCGTGCTGGTCGCGCTCAGCCTCGTCACCTCGATCCTGATCGTGTGGCTCTATGTCGGCCGCAAGATCGTGGCGCGTCTGAACCTATTGAGCGGCGCCATGTTTGACATTGCAGGCGGCGGCCGTGAAACCGCGGTTCCATTGACCGGCAGCGACGAGATCGCGGCGATGGGCCAGGCGGTCGAGACCTTCCGCCGCAACGCGATCGAGCGTGACGCGCTGCTGGCCGAGCGCGCCGAGGCGGCGGATCGCCTCGAAAGGCTGGTCGAGCAGCGCACCGAGGAGCTGGCCGGCCGCGAGGCGACGCTGCGCGTCATCTTCGACAATGTGCCGCAGGGCGTCGCGCTGTTCGACCGCGATCTCAAGATGGTCGCGTGGAACGAGCAATTCCGCGAGATCGTAGGGCTGGCGGATGAGTTTCCGGCGCGGGGCAACGATTTCCCCGATTTGATCCGGTTTCTGGCGGAAAAAGGCGAGTATGGGCCGGTCGATGCCGAGACGACCGTGCGCGAGCATCTGGCGAGCGTCGGCGAGCGCTATATCACCGAGCGTACGCGCGCCAACGGCACCAACCTGGAGATCCTCAGAAACCCGGTCTCGGGCGGCGGCTTCGTCTCGATGTACAGCGACGTCACCGAACGCAAGCGGACCGAGGTCGAGATCCTTGCCGCGCGCGACGCCGCGGAAGAAGCCAGCCGCACGATCGAGGCCGCCTACCGCGAGCTGAAAGCTGCCCAAGCCAATCTGATCCAGGCCGAGAAGATGGCCTCGCTCGGCCAACTGACCGCCGGCATCGCTCACGAGATCAAGAACCCGCTCAACTTCGTCAACAACTTCGCCGGCCTGTCGGGCGAGCTGCTGGAGGAATTGAAAGAGACCACGGCACCGGCGATCGCCGCGCTAGGCGACGACAAGCGCGCCGACATCGACGAAATCATCGCGATGCTTACCAGCAACCTGGAAAAGATTACCGAGCACGGCAAGCGCGCGGACGGCATCGTCAAGAGCATGCTGGAGCATTCGCGGGGCGGGACCGGCGAGCGTCGAAGCGTCGGCCTCAACGGCTTGGTCGAAGAGGCGCTGAACCTCGCCTATCACGGCGCCCGCGCCCAGGACCAGAGCTTCAACGTCACGCTGGAACGCGAGTTCGACCACGCCCTCGCACCGATTGAGCTGGTGCCCCAGGATCTCACCCGGGTGCTCCTCAACCTGTTCGGCAACGGCTTCTACGCCGCCAACAAGCGCCAGCGCGACCGCGCCGAGCCGGACTTCCAGCCGGTGTTGACGGTGACGACCCGCGATCTCAGCGATGCGGTCGAAATCCGCGTGCGCGACAACGGCGTCGGCATTCCACCCGAGATCAAGGACAAATTGTTTCAGCCGTTCTTTACCACCAAGCCGACCGGCGAGGGCACGGGGCTCGGCCTGTCAATCAGCTATGACATCGTCACCCAGCAGCATGGCGGCACCATCGGGGTAGACAGCCAGGTCGGCGAGTTCACCGAGTTCACCGTCCGGCTGCCGCGCAGAGGACAGCGCACCGACGTAGGAGCCGCAGCGTTAGCGTCAGTATCCTGATCGTCGACGACATCGCCGAGGTGCTGGCGGGCTGACCGGCCTGAGCACCGCAATAGGGAGGGATCGCGATGCCAGCAACCGCCTTTATCGCCGCGCGGGATTTTCTCCTCGAAAGCCGCGAGGATTATGAGCGGGCGTATCGCGACTCCCGCTGGCCGGTGCTCGACCGGTTCAACTGGGCGCTCGATTATTTCGACCCAATGGCCCGGGGCAACGACCGGCTCGCGCTGTGGATCGTCAACGAGGGCGGCAGCGAGGACAAATTGTCCTTTGCCGCGATCGCGGAACGCTCGAACCGTGTCGCCAACCACCTGCGCGCGCTTGGCGTCGGCCGCGGCGACCCCGTCCTCTTGATGCTCGGCAATGTCGTGCCGCTGTGGGAATCCATGCTGGCCGCGATGAAGCTCGGCGCGGTCATCATCCCGGCGACGACGCTGTTGACCCGCGACGACCTCGTCGACCGGTTTGAGCGCGGCGGCGCCCGCCATGTCGTCACCAGCGCCGACAACACCGGCAAATTCGCCGAGGTGCCGGGCTCGTACACGCGGATCGTGGTGGGCGGCCCCGGAGGCGATGCCGCGCCGGGATGGCATCGTTATGAGGATGCCTATGACGCCCCTGCCGCCTTCGCCGCGGATGGCGAGACCCGGGCGAGCGACCCGCTCCTCCTTTATTTCACCTCCGGCACGACCGCCAAGCCCAAGCTGGTGCTGCACAGCCATGAGAGCTACCCGGTCGGCCATCTGGCGACGATGTACTGGCTCGGCGTGCGGCCCGGCGATATCCACCTCAACATTTCCTCGCCCGGCTGGGCCAAGCACGCCTACAGCTGCTTTTTCGCGCCGTGGAACGCCGGGGCGAGCGTGTTCATGCTGAACCAGCCCCGGTTCAACGCGCGCGCGCTGCTCAAGGCGATCGCGCGCCATGGCGTCACCACCTTCTGTGCGCCGCCGACCGTGTGGCGGATGCTGATCCTCGAAGACCTGAGGGCCTGCAAGGTCGCGCTCAGGGAGGCGGTCAGCGCCGGCGAGCCGCTCAACCCCGAAGTCATCGAGCAGGTCCGCGCCGCCTGGGGCCTGACGATCCGCGACGGCTATGGCCAGACCGAGACGACGCTGCAGATCGGCAACTTCCCAGGGCAGAAACTGAAGCCCGGCGCAATGGGCCAGCCGGCCCCGGGCTATCGCGTGCATCTGATCGATGGCGACGGGAAGGATCAGGAAGAAGCGGAAATCTGCCTCGCTCTCGACCCGCCACCGCTCGGCCTGATGCGCGGCTATCAGGGCGACGACGGCGCGATTCAGCCGCTTGCCGGCGCGGTCTATCGCACCGGCGATGTTGCGATGCGCGACGCGGACGGGCATTTCACCTATGTCGGCCGCGCCGATGACGTCTTCAAATCATCGGATTACCGGATCAGCCCGTTCGAGCTCGAAAGCGTGCTGATCGAGCATGCCGCCGTCGCCGAGGCGGCAATCGTGCCGTCGCCCGATCCGCGGCGCCTCGCCGTGCCCAAGGCGTTCGTCGCGTTGACCCCGGGGCATACCCCCGACCGCGCCACCGCGTTGTCGATCTTCGCCCATCTGCGCGGCCATCTGGCGCCGTTCAAGCG
>CAYMRQ010000210.1:0-1006 GCA_964392845.1 uncultured Rhizobium sp. | reverse complement strand
GTACGCCGCCTCGAATTCGCCGATCTGCCCAAGACCATTTCCGGCAAGATCCGGCGGGTCGAGCTGCGCGCCGCCGAAGGGGCGCGGCGCGCAGCAGGCAAGCGCGGCGCTGCCGAGTTCTGGGAAGAGGATTTCCCGGAGCTGCGCTGACCAAAGCGGCGGGCGGCGGGGTGATATCGGGGCGATAAGATTAGGGACCCGTCCGGGATAACGGCATGATTTGGGCCGCGGGCCTCCGAGCTTGTGAAAAAATCGGCAGAGCGTTGGAAACGGGTGCTGCATGACGAAATATGCGTCCTTCGAGACGGCGCTGCGCGCCTCCTCAGGATGAGGTTAAATCTATGATGGCATTAAGAAAAGACCTCATCCTGAGGAGCCCGCGCAGCGGGCGTCTCGAAGGACCCGCCGCGCCGATCCGGCGGTCTCGCCGATAAATTCACCAGCTCTCCGGCCCGCATGCGCCCACGGTTGGGGTATAACTGAAACGCTTCCAGAATTTTTCCCGTGGATCGTAATGACTTCCCGAGGATCCGCCCGCCGATGATCGCGATCCAACATCTGAAGCCTGGCACCCGGATCCGGCTCGCCGATGGCGCGCTCGCCGAGATCCGCGAAAACCCGCACGACGGCACCTGGGTCATCGCGCGCCGCGTGTCGCCTGAGGGGGAGGCAGGGGAGAGCGACGATCTCGTCCATGTCGATGATATCGCCGAGGTGATCGCGGGCTGATCGGCTGCGGCTCTCCGGCGCCGGACCGAATCGCGGGGCGCGCCGCGTTTGCCGGCGCGTCGTGGATGCCCGCATAACAGCAAATTGATCGGGCAGGTTGACCCGCCACGCCGCTGCAGGCATTTAGCAGACGATGCTGAAGTTTTTCGAAGGCCTGCTCGAGCCCACCGGGTCGCCGCCCGATGCGCCGCCGCCGGTGCTGGGCAGCCCGCATGCGGTGTTGCGGTTCTACTGGCATTTCGTGCGCCAGGTTCCGGGACCGCTGCTGGCCCTGTTC
>CAYMRQ010000209.1:0-8529 GCA_964392845.1 uncultured Rhizobium sp. | reverse complement strand
CATCATAGACTTATCCTCATCCTGAGGAGGCGCGAAGCGCCGTCTCGAAGGACGCTGGATCGGAACGCACCGAGCTAGCGCGGCGGGCGGTTGACCGTGATGACCCGCCAGCCGTGGCCGAGGCCTGGGCCGTCGATGTGGTCGATGCGGGTGACCGAGCAGTTTTCCATCGTGAAGGCGAGGCAGGCTTCGGGCTCGAGGCCGAGGGCGAGGCCGAGCGCGGCGCGGATCGTGCCGCCATGCGCAACGGCGATGATGTCGCGGCCGCGATGCGGCTCTATGAGCCCATGGACGGCGCGCGCGACCCGCTGCATCACATCGACGAAGCTTTCGCCGCCCGGCGCCTGTTCATGGGCCGGCGCGTGCCAGAAGCGATGAAACGCGCCGCCGCGCGAGTGGCGCAGCTCGTCATAGGTGAGCCCCTGCCACTCGCCAAAACTCTGCTCGGCAAGATCGGGAATGGCCCGGGCATCGGGGCCGGGGATCGGGTCGGGGCCGGTCAGCCCGGCGCGCACGATCGCCCGCGCGGTTTCGTGGGTGCGGCGCAGATGGCTCGTCACCCACACCGCGTCGCGCGGCAATTGGCGCGCCAGGCCGGCGAAGACGGCGGCGTCGGTGCAGTCGCATGGCATGTCCTTCTGGCCATAGATCCGGCCGTCATGCTCGACCGGCGCGTGCCGCACCCACCAGAAGCGCGTCGCCGTCGCGGTGCCTCCGACGCCCCCTGCGCCGATCGCTCCCGCGCTGAACGGCGAGATTTTTCCCGCCGAGGTGTCTGGCGAAGCCCCGCTCATTTTGCCGCCGCCACGAGGAGCATCACGATCTCTCCGATCTGCTGGAAAAAGCCGAGGACATCGCCGGTGTAGCCGCCGATCTGGCGCTGCGCAAGCATCGCGGCGAGCACGAGGGCGCCGCTGGTCAGCAGGAGCGCGAGCGCGCCGGTGCCCGGCCCCAAGACCGCGAGCGCGATCGCGCCAGCGAGCGCCGCCGCAATGATCGCGACGGTGAGGCTCGGCCGGCCGGCCATGGCGCCGAGCCCATCGGCGCGCGCCGGCGCCAGGATCCGCATCAGCGGCGGCAAGGCGCCGCGCGAGGCGGCATGCGCGGCGATCAGCGCGAGGCCGGCATGGATCGGCTCGCCGATCGTGCCGAGCGCAGCGGTACGCAGCCCGATGCTGAGCACCAGGGCGAGAACGCCGAAGCTGCCGTGCCGGCTGTCATGCATGATGGCGAGCTTCTCCTCGCGGCTGCTGCCCCCGCCAAAGCCGTCGGCGGTATCGGCCAACCCATCCTCATGCAGGGCGCCGGTCAACGCGAGGCCGGCGGCAAGCGCGATCAGCGCGGCCGGGGCGCTGCCGCAACCCAGGAGCTCCGCGATCAGAAACGCCAGCGCGGCCAGCACGCCGATCCCGGCACCGACCAGCGGAAACGCCCAGCCCGCGGCGGCAATCGCGCCCTCGGCGGGCAGCGCCACGCCGACCGGCAGCCGGGTCAACACCGCGGCGGCGATGGCGAATTCGTCGAACAGCCCGCGCGGCGCATCCATGGGCGCGAACATAGAAGCTTTTATTGATATATCTATCGGCCTCAAAGCGGCCCCTCACCGTCCGGCCCACGGAGACAGCATGAGCAAAACCGGCTCGCGCGACGATGAGCCCGAGCACCACTACCAGCGAAACCTGCGCGAGCTGCAAATCGAACTGGTCAAGTTTCAGCGCCGCTTGATCGGGCGCGGCGACCGCGTCCTCGTGCTGGTCGAGGGGCGCGACGCCGCCGGCAAGGACGGGGTGATCAAGCACATCATCGAACATCTGAGCCCCCGCGAAACCCGGGTCGTCGCCCTGCCGGCGCCGACGAGCGAACAGCGCACGGCATGGTATTTCCAGCGCTTCGTCGCCCATTTGCCGTCAGCCGCGGAGTTCGTGCTGTTCAACCGCTCCTGGTACAACCGGGCCGGCGTCGAGCGGGTGATGGGCTTCTGCAGCGAGGCCGAGGCGGAGACCTTTCTCGAAGATGCGCCGATCTTCGAGCGGATGCTGGTCAACTCGGGCATCCAATTGTTCAAATATTATCTCGACATCGATCGGCACGAGCAGGCGCAGCGGCTGGAGGAACGCCGGCGTGATCCGCTGACCCAGTGGAAGACCAGTCCGATCGACAAAGTGGCGCTAAAGCATTGGGACGACTACACGCGCGCCCGCGACGCGATGCTGCGCCGCACGCATTCCCCGCATGCGCCCTGGCATATCGTGCGGGCCGGCGACAAGCACGCGGCGCGCCTCAACCTGATCCGCCATCTGCTGGCTCAGTTGCATTACCGGGGCAAGGAGCAGGGCCTCCTGGCGTTCGACCCGGCGATCGTATTCGCCTTCAACGAAACCCGGCTCGATGACGGCTCGATGGCTGGTTGATGAGGGCGTAATCGCTAACCGGCGATGCCCCTTGCGATCCACCATGCCGCCCCGGCGCCGCCCAGCGCCAGGAGGGCGAGCACCGCCGCCGGTGCGGCGGCACCGCGCCCGCCGACAAAACCCACGGCATAGGCGGCCTTCAACAAATTGTTCGACGAGGCGGCGATCAGGATGGCGGCCGCTCCGGCGCCGACCGCCAGTGGCGCCGCGCCGCCGGCCGCGATGCTGAGCACGAAGGGATCGATATCGGCGAATCCGACGATCGCGGCCAGCCCGAAGAGGCCATTTTGGCCGAACTCGGTCCCGGCCCAGGCGGAGGCGAGCGAGATCGCCACGAACAGCGCGGCGAAGATGAACGCGGCGCTCAGTTCCAGCGGGTTGGCGGGCGATGTCGCGGCCGCCTGGGCTACCATCGGCGCGGCGCGCACCCGATACCACAGTCCGGCAAGCGCCAAGCCAAGCGCCGCGAGCGGCAGCAGCATTGGCGCCAGGGCGCGGGCGAGCGGCAGGTCGAACATCGCGACGATGATCAAGAGGCGAACATACATGACCGATGTCGCCAGCATGATGCCGGTCTGCGCCTGCCGCAGCATCGCGGGCTCGGCGCGGGCGCGCCGCGCCAGGATCACGGTCGTGGCGGTCGAGGAATAAAGTCCGCCGAGCACCGCGACCCAGAGGCCGGCACCCGGCGGCGCCACATAGCGCTGCAGCAGATAGCTCGCGTAAGAAACGGTGCACACCGCAAGGACCGCCAACCACACCTGATGCGGCGTGATCTCGCTGAGGCGCGTCACCGGCTCGCTCGGCAGGAACGGCAAGACCAGGCCGGTAAGGATCAGGAACTTGCCGGCGGTGATGATTTCGCCGATTTCGATGCGCCGAGCAAAGCCGTGCAAGGTTTCTCGCGCGGTCAACAGCAACACCGCCGCGACGGCGACGCCGATCGACATCCACGGCGGCTCGGCGAGGGCGATCGGACCCAGGAGATAGGCCAGGACGTTGCAGACCGGCACCATCAGCCCGACATTCGGGCGGCCTTCCGGGTCGATCTCCTCGACGTGCCGCCAGTAATAGCAGGTCAGCCAGGCTCCGAGCACGAGGAGGCCGAGGCTGAGCGGCAGCAGATGGGTGGGATCAAGCCGGTAGAGCAGCCCTCCGGCCAGCGCCAACAGCGGAAACGTGCGTACGCCGCCCGGGCGCGCCTGCCCCGCCTGGGCATGGAACTCCTCGAAGGCGAGGCCGAAGAAAAATCCGAGACCGAGCAGCAGCAGAAAGCCGGCGATCGGCGAGATGGTTGTCATGAGGGAGAGCTCACCCGCCTCTAGCCGGGCCGGTCAGGCCGCGCCTTGTGGGCAGCCGCCTGGCGAGCGCGCCAGCCGGGAATTGCCGTAGCGCGGGTCGAATGTGATGTCGTCACCGCATCGCCGACCCAAAGGGTCCGTCCGGAAATAACTGCACCGTCTGGACCGCGGGCCTCCGGCCCGCATGCGGCCGGGACGGCCGCGGTCCCGAGATCGGCGTGTGCCTGGGGCGATTCGATAATTTTCACACAGACCCCAAGGTACACAAGACGGCATGTCGCCAGACCGATCTTCGTAAATCTATCAGCCACGCCAGAACGGCTCGGCGTCGAGCAAACGGCGCAGATGTTTGCGGATTTCCGGCTCGCGCTTGGCGAGCCGGCGTTTGTGCCAGTCGAGAACGATCTTGCCGGCGCGCGCGATGGTGGCGCCGTCGTCGCCGCGCGCCAGCTCGGCGACGATGTCTTGCGCGACACGCACATCGTTCGCTTCGCCAAGATCGTCCTGCAGGCGTTTGAGCCCTCCGGTAAACTTCTCCACCGCCCCCGTGTCATAGAGGCTGCTCAGCAGTTCGGTGGTATAGCGAAGCTTTTTGAGCACGATCCGCAATCTGTGTCGTTCCTCGGCGGATTGCTTGGCGAAGCCTTTGCCGCGCCGTTTCGCGGCCCGTCGCCGTTTGGCGAGCAGCAGCGGGGCGATATCGCCGATCGGCCGTTCGAGCTCGCGGGCGGCCTCGCCGTCGCGCCAGCCGCAGCCGTCGAACCACCGCATCAGGCCCAGCAGCAGCGCGGTATAGCGCCGCGAGCCGATCGCCTGCCGCGCAGCTTCATAGGCGGCACGCCGCCGCCGCCGCGCCGCAGCGCTCAGCACGCGCAGCGCCGCGACGTCAGGCAAGGCCTCGCGCGCCGGGCGGATCAGGGCGCTCTCGAAGACATCGAAATTGCGCGCCGCACCGAGCGCGTCGGCGAGCCAGCGCAATTCATCGCTGGCCCGGCGCCGCTGCTCCGGCGGCAGTATCTTGCGGAATGCGGACAGGGCGGCGCGCAGGCGGCGAGCCGCAACGCGCATCTGGTGGACGCCGTCGGCTCGCCCGGCAAGGATTGCAGCCTCGTTGCGCCATATCTGGTCGAGGCAGACGCGGCCGATGCGCTGCAGTGCCTCCTCGCCGCTCAGCGCCGGATCGAGCGCGAACCGATCGGCGCGCACCGCCTGCGTTATCGGGCGTCCGGCGGCAAGCTGATAACCGCGCTCGGCCTTGCTGCGCCGCTCAAGGCGCACCGGGGCCTCGGCCAGCAGCCGCAGCGCGACATCGTAAAGCGCGGTGACGGGGCCGCTTTTCAGCTCGAGCTCGATCTCGCAGATCCGTGCGACCGGCTTCTTGTCGGGCGCGCGGATCGTGCCGCGGTCGATCGCGGCTTCGATGCATGTGCCGGGGGCCGGCGAGAGCTCGGTGACGAGCCGGGTAACCTCGGTGCGGAAGACCGGGGCGATCCGGGCGGCGATATCGGAGGTCAGGAAGCGCCCGCTTTCGGGAGCAAGCGGGTCGGGGCACTCGCCGGCGATCGTGTCTTCCCACTCGCCGCGGGCGAGGGGAGTGCTGCCCGGCACCTCCGCCGACTTTACGGTTTGTACGTACTGCCCGTCATTCCGGCGCACCCGCAATACCGATCCCTGCCGCGCCAGGCTGCGGTCCTCGGTATCGTAATACGTGCTGACAAGCTTTGAGCGCCTGGCGGTTGCGCCTGCCGCCATGTCCTGCAGCAAGCGCCGCAAAGCCGGCAGATCGGCGTCCCGTGTCGCCAGCTTTATTTCGATCTCGGTTGGGATTCAGGCCTCCCCGGGGGTGCGAGGCGAAGCGGCGCGGCCCGTACAAGCTGAGCCAGCCCCAGCTGGTCGCAATTGCAAACTCATGGCGCTACCTCAGCGGGATGCGGTTCCAGGCGAGGCGGTCGAGAATGGCGTGCGCCAGCCGGCGCGCCTTGTCGTTGAGCGAGGGAAAGCCGGTTTCGGTCGCGCTGCGCCCGAAATTCTGCGCCTGACGATAGCCCGGGCGTTCGGTCAACTCCCCGTCCAGCGTTTCGAAGCCGGCCCTGCCGATCGCCGCCCGCGCCTCCGCCGCCTCGCTCTCTGTCAGCACCCGGCACAGCGCGAAGACCGGACCGTCCACGGCGAGCTTCATCTCGGCGATGCGGCGGGCCAGCGCCAGGCTCGGGACCAGATCAGCGCGCGAGGCGCCGGTCGGCAAGACGATCAAGTCGCAGACCGACACCAGCTCGCCGGTGCGTTTCGGCGTTCCGGCCGCGCCGTCGAGGACGATGATGTCGTAGCCGCGATTGTGCTTGAGCGCGTTCCCGACGTTTTTGACCGGCTCGGCCTCGATTGCGGGTTCGAGATCGCGTTCCAGCCGCGCCCGCCCCCAGTCGGTCGAGGTCATCTGCTTGGTGTCGAAATCGAGAATCTTTGTCTGTTTGCCAGAGACAGCCGCCTCGCGCGCGATCAGCTGGCACAGCGTCGACTTCCCCACGCCACCCTTTTGCGACACCACGCCGACAACCTGCCGTTTCGCCTTCGATTTTGCCATCCCCGCGAATTTCACCGGGAACAGCCGTCAATGCAAGGCCGGGTCGCGCCGGGCCGATGAGTCGCTCACGCGGAAGCGTCGTTCGATCTCGATGGCCATCGGTTCCCCCGCCTCGATAGCGAAGGATGCCGCTTCAAACCGCCGATCACCTTGATTTGAATCAACCGGGTGGCGGCTGTCGGATGGCGCAGCGGCGCCGCTCGGCGGGGTTGAAAAGGCTCACGCCGCGATTTTGGCGAGCCGTGCGGCGCGGTAGCGGATCGCCTGCCAGGCGAGGCGGCTGGCGATGAGGCCGAGCCGCCCATTCGGCGTGAGGCCGACCGCCTTCAGCAGCATCGCGACGCCGCGCTCGACATGGTGCGGCCGGTAGAGCGCAAAGGCGCGGCGGGCATAGGCCTGGGTGTTGCGCCGCCGGTCATACGGAAGCTCGCTCTCATTGGCGGCGTAATAGGCATAGGCCAGCTCGTCGTCGTGCGCTTCGGCGACCCGTCCGAGCGCGACGCGCAGTCGGGCGAGACGCCCGATCCGCTCCTTCGCCAGGCAGCGATCGAGGTGCTTGTAGAACAGCCGATAGTGGCGCAGCTCGTCGGCGGCGATATGCCGGCAGATTTGCTGCAGCACCGGCTCGGCCGCCGCCTCGCGCAGCGCGGTGTAATAGGCGCTGGTGCCGATCTCGACGATGCAGCGCGCCACCATCTCGCCCGAGCGCGAGCCGCGGCGCGAGCGGGCGCTGTCGAAATCGACCCGGAAACCAGCCTGAAACCGGGAAAACGCCCTGGCAAAATCGAAATCGGGGTCGGCGAGCGATGCCCAGCGCGCCAGCGCGCGGCCGTGCTGGATCTCCTCCTCGCCCCAGCGCCGCGCGGTTTCCTGGAACTCGGGGTCGTCGGCGAAAATCCGGCCGAGATGATGCGCGTATGCCGCGCCGTTATGCTCGACCAGGCTCGCGGCCTTGACGATGCGGACAATCTCGGGATCGAGCTTGGTTCGATCGAAGCGGTCCCAGGCAATATCGTCGAGCGTCCAAAACCCCATGCCGCCCCCCTCCGGTCGGTCGACGCCGGATGTATACACCAGCGCGCGGAAAAGCTCCCGCAGCGACCTATTCCCGTCGTCATTGCGAGCGAAGCGAAGCAATCTCGGGCAGCAAGGGCGCTGAGCGGGGAGATTGCTTCGTCGCGCCGAGGCGCTCCTCGCAATGACCGACGGACTTTCGTGTACCGCCTCAGCGGCTGATCTCGGCAAGCGCCTGGAGCTTGGCGCGGGCGACGCCCTGCTGGCGTTCCAGGCGGCGCAGTTCGGTCAGGAGGCGCTCGCGCTCGGTGCCGGCGGCGCGCGCCACCTGCTCGCGCAGGCTTGGCAGATTGCCTTCGATCTCGGTCAATTCGTGGTCGAGCGCGGCGCGGTCGAGCGAATCCGGGGCCATCGCCTCGTCGGCGAGCACTGTGCAGCGCTCCGGCGTCACCTCGGCGATGCCGCCGACGACAAAGATGCGCTCGGTGATGGCACGGCCCTCGTAGATGTCGATCGTGCCCGGCCGGATCGTCGAGATCAGCGGGGCGTGCCCCAGCAGCACGCCGAAATTGCCCTCGGTGCCCGGCACCACCACCATCTCGACCTCGGCCGAGACGATCAGGCGCTCCGGCGTCACCAGTTCGAACTGTATGCGGTCGGCCATCAGGGATATCCCACCGCGTAGCAAAGCCCGTCATGCCCGGGCTTGTCCCGGGCATCCACGGGACCGCTTCGGCAAAAGGCATGGATGGCCGGGTCAAGCCCGGCCATGACGATGGAGCGGAGGACCATTAGCACTACGCCGCTTCCGCCGCCATGCGGCGGGCCTTGGCGACCGCCTCCTCGATCGTGCCGACCATGTAGAACGACGCTTCGGGCATCTCGTCATAATCGCCGGCGACGATGCCCTTGAACCCCTTGATCGTGTCGTCGAGGGCGACAAACACGCCGGGGGTGCCGGTGAACACCTCGGCGACATGGAAGGGCTGCGACAGAAAGCGCTGGATCTTGCGCGCCCGCGCGACGGTCAGCCGGTCCTCTTCCGACAATTCGTCCATGCCGAGGATCGCGATGATGTCCTGCAGCGATTTGTAGGTCTGCAGCACGCGCTGCACGTCGCGCGCGATCTGGTAATGCTCCTCGCCGACGACGCGCGGGTCGAGCATGCGCGAGGTCGAGTCGAGCGGATCGACCGCCGGATAGATGCCGAGCTCGGCGATCT
>CAYMRQ010000208.1:0-8551 GCA_964392845.1 uncultured Rhizobium sp. | reverse complement strand
GCAAGCCATTGCCCGACGGCAGCCCGGGGCCGAGCCTCTATTGCGCGGTCATCGTCAAGCAGGTCGACGCACAGACCCGCGCCAAGACCGCGATCAACGAGCTGTTGCGCCTATGAGCGAGGCCGCACCGGCCGCGCATGGCCAAGCGACAACCGGCCCAGGCAACTGGCAGATCGACCCGGTCGCGCTCGCCGCCGAGCTGATCCGCCGGCCGAGCGTCACCCCGAAGGACGAGGGCGCGCTCGATATCGTCGCGGGGCGCCTCGAACGCCTTGGTTTTGTCTGTCATCGCCTGGTGTTTGACGACCCGGGCCCCCATGGCGAAGAGACCGCGCCGATCGCCAACCTCTACGCCCGCGTTGGCACCGGGCGGCCCAATCTGTGCTTTGCCGGGCATACCGACGTGGTGCCGCCCGGCCCGGTCGATGCCTGGTCGTTCGACCCGTTCGCCGCGAACGTCTCCGAGGGTGCGCTGTGCGGCCGCGGGGCGGTCGACATGAAGGGCGCGATCGCCGCTTTCATCGCCGCCGCCGAGCGGTTTCTCGGTGGGCGCGGCGCCGTATTCGCGGGGTCGATCAGCCTCCTGATTACCGGCGACGAGGAAGGGATCGCGGTCAACGGCACGAAGAAGGTGCTCGACTGGCTGCGCGCGCGCGGCGAGGTGCTCGACGCCTGCCTCGTCGGCGAGCCGACATCGGCCGAGGCGCTCGGCGACATGATCAAGATCGGCCGGCGCGGCAGCATGACCGGCCGGCTCACCGTCGAGGGCGTGCAAGGCCACGTCGCCTACCCGCATCTGACCGACAATGCGGCGCACCGCCTGGTGGCGCTGCTGCAGGCCTTGGTGCTGAGCACGCTCGATGCCGGCACCGAGCATTTTCAGCCCTCCAGCCTGCAGGTGACGACGATCGATATCGGCAATCCGGCGACCAATGTCGTCCCCGGTCTGGCGCGCGTCACCTTCAACATCCGGTTCAACGACCGGTGGACGAGCGAGACCCTCAAATCCTGGGTCGCCGACAAGCTGGCGGCGGTCGGCGGACGCTATCAGCTCGCCTGGGAAGTCAGCGGCGAATCCTTTCTGGTGCCGCCCGGCCCGGTCAGCCAATGCCTCAGCGCGGCGATCGGCGCGGTCACCGGCCGGGTCCCGGAGCTCAGCACCACCGGCGGCACGTCCGACGCGCGCTTCATCCACGCGCATTGCCCGGTCGCCGAATTCGGCCTGGTCGGGCTGACGATGCACAAGACCGACGAGCGCGTCGAGATCGCCGACATCGCCCAGCTGACCGCGATTTACGAGGGTTTTCTCGAGCGGTTTTTCGCGCTGGCATGATCGGGCGAGCCGGGTAGATGACGTCGGCGGCGTGGACCGAGGTACAGCTGGCGGTCGGCGGCGCGCTGCGGCTGGCGGTCGGCGACCGGCGCGGACTGGGGTTTTTCGACACCTCGATCGATGGGTTCTGGCGCTCGTTTCGCGCCGGGCTGATCTGCTACCCGCTTTACCTGCTCCTTGTGTGTTTTCGCCCGACTGGCCCGCAATGGGCAGCATCGGGGGTCGCGCCGATCCTCGCCGTAGAAACCATCGCCTATGTGATCTCCTGGGTGGCTTTCCCGCTGCTGATCCTGCCGCTTGCCCGCTGGCTCGGCCGCGACGGCCGCTTTCTCCCGTATATGGTCGCCTACAACTGGTCGCAGATACCGCAGACGGTGCTGTTTGTGCTGGTGGGGCTGGATGCCTGGTCGGGCCTGCTGCCGCCGTCGGCAGCCTCTTTCGCCCGATTGCTCGCCGCCATCGCGGCGCTCGTCTACGGATGGTACATCGCCCGGGTTGCGCTCGCCGTCACCGGCACCCAGGCGACGCTCGTCGTGATCATCGATCTCCTACTCGGAACCGTGCTGGGCCGAGTCGCGGTATCGCTTTACTGAGCGCGATCGTAGCGGATCAGGATGAGGGTCAGCCCTGCCGCCGGCGCGGTCGGCCCGCCGGCGCGGCGGTCGCGGGCGGCGAGGGCGCGCGCGACATCGTCGGGGCGCCAGCGGCCGAGCCCGACCAGCTTCAGCGTCCCCGCCATGTTGCGCACCTGGTGATGCAGGAACGAGCGGGCCCGCGCCTCGATATGGATCTCCTCGCCGACGCGAGCGAGGTCGAGCGCATCGAGCGTCTTGATCGGCGATTTCGCCTGGCACAGCGAGTCGCGGAAGGTCGTGAAATCGTGATGCCCGACGAGATGGCGGGCTCCCTCCTGCATCGCCGCGAGATCGAGCGGCGGCGCGACATGCCACACCCGGTCGCGGTCGAGCGCCGACGGCGCCCGGCGGTTGAGGATGCGGTAGAGGTAGTGGCGCCCGGTCGCCGAATGCCGGGCATCGAAGGCCGGCGATACCGGCTCGACCGCGAGCACGCTGATCGCGTGCGGGCGCAAATGGTGGTTGACCGCGCTGCGGATCACCTCGGGCGCGGCCTCGCGGGGCAGATCGACATGGGCGATCTGGGCCAGCGCGTGAACCCCGGCATCGGTGCGCCCGGCACCGAACACCGTCACGATTGCGCTGCAGAAATCATGGATCGCGGTTTCGAGCGCCTCTTGCACCGACAGCCCGTTCGCCTGCCGCTGCCAGCCGACGAGGCCGGTGCCGCAATATTCGATCGTCAGCTTGTAACGGGGCACGGCAGGAGGGTCCCGGGTGCCATCGCAAACCCGCGCAGAAACGCCGCCGTGTCGAGCGCAGTGCGGCCCGGCCGCTGCAATCGCAACAGTCGCAGCACCCCCTCGCCGCAGGCGACCGACAGACGCTCGTCGAGCACCGTGCCCGGCGGCGCCGCGGCATCTCGCGGATCCGCCGCGGCCCGCAGCACGCGGATGTGTTCGCCGCGGCCGCAGAAATAGGCGCCGGGCCAGGGATCGAAGGCGCGCACCTGCCGCTCGAGGGCGATCGCGGAGAAGCGCCAATCGAGCCGCGCCTCCTCGCGGCGCAGCTTTGCCGCGTAGGTGACGCCCGCGCCCGGCTGTGGCCGTGCCACCAGGGTTGCACGGGCGACGCCTTCGAGGGCCTCGAGGATCAGGCGGGCGCCGAGCGCGGCGAGGCGCTCGCTCAATTCTCCTGATGTCATGTCGGGCGCGATCGGCATCGCCTGCTGCAAGAGGATCGGGCCGGTATCGAGCCCCTCCGCCATCTGCATGATCGTGATCCCGGTCTCGCGGTCGCCGGCGAGGAGCGCCCGCTGGATCGGCGCCGCGCCGCGCCAGCGCGGCAGCAGCGAGGCATGGACATTGAGGCAGCCATGGCGCGGCGCCTTGAGGACCGGCGGCGGAAGAATGAGGCCATAGGCGGCGACCACCGCCGCATCGGCCGGGGTTGCGGCGAATTCGGCCTGCACCGCGGGGGCGCACAGGGTGGTGGGGCAGCGCACCGCGATCCCATGCCGCGCGGCCAGTGCCTGCACCGGAGAGGGTTGCAGCCGGTGGCCGCGACCGGCGGGGCGGGGCGGCTGGGTGTAGACCGCGCGGATGCGATAACCGGCATCGATCAGGGCGGTGAGGATCGCCACGGCAAAATCCGGCGTCCCCATGAAGATCAGGTCGAGCGGGGTGGTCATCGCACGCACCAGCTCGGTTGCCCCCACCCTTCCCTCCCCCGCTTGCGGGGGAGGGTTAAGTTAGGGTCCGTTCGGAAATAATTGGTCCATCTGGACCGCGGGCGTCCCGCCCGCATGCGGCCGAGACGGCCGCGGTCCGAGCACCGCACCGTGCCGCAGCCGATTCGATAATTTTCCGACGGGTTCTTAGGCGCGCGGGTCTCTCCCTCCCCCGCAAGCGGGGGAGGGTTGGGGTGGGAGCGATACGGCATGCGCGCCTACACCGTCGCCAGCGCGTGGCTGCGTTTTGCCTTGGCGAGCTTCCTGAGGATCATGCCGCGCTTCAGCGCGGAGATGTGATCGACGAAGAGCACCCCGGAGAGGTGGTCGATCTCGTGCTGCAGGCAGGTCGCGAGCAGCCCCTTCGCCTCGATTTCGCGGATCTCGTTCTCGTGGTCGAGATAACGCAGCCGGATCGCATCGGGGCGCTCGACATCGGCGTAATGCTCGGGCAGCGACAAGCAGCCCTCATTGGCGAGGATCAATGTCTCGGAATGCCACAGGATCTCGGGGTTGGCGATGCGCATCGGCTGCGGCTTCTCGCCCTCGCGCGCGCAATCGATGACGAGGACCCGCTGCGCCACCCCGACCTGCGGCGCGGCAAGCCCGATGCCGATTGCGTAATACATCGTCTCGACCATGTCGTCCATCAGCCGGCGCACCCTGGCGTCAACGGCGCGAACCGGCCGCGCCTTGATCTTGAGCCGCGGATCGGGCGCGGTGATGATCGGTAACAAAGCCATGCGGCCTAGGTAAGCCGTGGCCTCGCAGCCGTCAATATGATCGGACCGCCGGCGTCCCGCCCTGCTGCGGGCCCGAGGCAGGCGGTCCGATCACAGCGCGTCGCGCAGCCGCGCCAGGTCGTCGAGCCCCTCGGGCGGGGTCATGCACAGGATGTCGTCGAACCCGACATCCTTGATACGCCTCAACCGGTCGAGCGCCTCGGCTTCGCCCCCGGTCAGCATGACCGTCGCCTGGCCGGCGCGCGGCATCCCCTCGCCCTTGCCCTTCAGGTCGAGGATGACGTTGGCGAGGACCGCGCGTTTGCCGCCGGCATCGCGGTAGATCTTCATGCCGGTGGCGAGCTCTTCCGGTTGGGAATAAAGGCCGGAGGCGATCCAGCCTTCGCAATGTTCGGCGGAATAGACGATCCACCGCTTGTTGCGCCAGGCGCCGAGCATGACCGCGGGGCCGCCTTCCGTACCGGGCCAGGGGGTCAGCGTGCCGCCGGCAAGCGGTTCGCCCCGCCACGCCTGGCGCATGATGTCGAGCGAGATCATCAGCGTCTTGAAGCGCTGCTCGTAATCGGCCCCCACGACATCGAAATCGGCCTTGGTCGAGCCGCTGCCGAGGCCGAGCTGCAGCCGATTGCCGATTATCGCCTGCAGGCTTCCGATGCGGTGCGCCAATTCGACCGGGTGCCGCACCGGCACCTGCAATACGCAGGTCCCGATCTCGACGCGCTGGGTTACCGCAGCAATCACGCTCATCAACACGATCGGATCGAGGGTCGGCCGGCCGCGGCCGAACGAGTCGGTTACCCACAACCCGGCAAAACCCCGAGCTTCGACTTGCCGCGCGAAGTCGCTGATGCGATCGAGGGTCCGGCCGGTCGTGCCGGGTTCGGGCCGCAGAACGTTGACGACATGCACTCTCATCGACACCAGTCTCCGTTATTCTTCCGCCGCGAGGAACCGCTCGGCGAGGCGCGCGAAAAAGCTGACCCCAAAGGGGATCGCGCTGTCGTTGAAATCGTAGCGGGCGTTGTGCAACAGGCAGCCGCCCTCGCCCGGGCCGTTGCCAAGCCACAGCATCGCGCCCGGCCGCGCCTGCAGCATGTAGGAGAAATCCTCGCCGCCGAGCGAGGGCGCGACGTTGCGGTTGACATGCGCCTCGCCGCAGATCTCGGCCGCGACGTCGGCGGCAAAGCCGGCTTCGGCGGCATGGTTGATCGTCGGCGGATAGCCGCGGCGGTAGGTCAGCTCGGCGGCGGCGGCATTGAGCGCGGCGGCGCCGCTCGCCACCTCGCCCATGCGCCGCTCGACGAGATCCAGCACCTCCGGGCGGAAGGTGCGGACCGTGCCGCCGATATGCAGCTCGTCCGGGATCACGTTATAGGCCGAGCCGCCGCGCATGAAGCCGACGCTGATCACCACCGAATCGAACGGATCGACATTGCGCGACGGGATCGTCTGCAAGGCCAGCACGATCTGGGCGCCGATCACGAACGGGTCGGTCCCCAGATGCGGATGAGCGGCGTGCCCGCCGCGCGCCTTGACATGAATGTCGAAGCGGTCGGAGGCGGCGAGCATCGGCCCCGCCTTTGTCGCCATGTGGCCGATCGCGATGCCGGGCTTGTTGTGCATCGCGAAGACCGCGTCGCAGGGAAATTTCTCGAACAGACCCTCCTCGACCATCACCCGGCCGCCGCCATAGCCTTCTTCGCCCGGCTGGAAGATGAAATGGACGGTGCCCTCGAAATTGCGGGTCGCCGCGAGGTAGCGCGCGGCGCCGAGCAGCATCGTCGTATGCCCGTCATGACCGCAGCCATGCATCAGGCCGTCAAATTGCGAGCGGTGCGGAAAGTCGTTCAGCTCCTGCATCGGCAGGCAGTCCATGTCGGCTCTGAGGCCGATCGCGCGCAGCGAATTGCCGCGCCGGATCGTGCCGACAACGCCGGTCGTCGCCAGCCCGCGATGCACCTCGCAGCCATATTCGGCGAGCTTCTGCGCGACCAGATCGCCGGTGCGCTCCTCGGTGAAACCAAGCTCGGGATGGGCGTGAATGTCGCGACGGATCTCGCTCAACTCGTCGAGACAGTCGAGCACCTCGGGGATGATCGGCATGATGGCTCCGGAGGGTGGCACATGGCTTGAGTCAGCCATTGCAAACATTCGCCTCAGATCATTCCACCATAGCGGCTCGGCACGGCTGGGGCCAACCCGATTAGGCACGAGCCTGAGGGTCGGTGTATGATCAGATGGGGCTGAGGGATAAAACTAGGGAGGCTCCAATGCGAGCAGAATTCCGGCGATGGACTCCCGCTTCAAGTGCTCCCCAACAGGCCCGCGACGCGAGCACGCTCAGGCCGCACGCCCGACAAACCGACCGATTGTTGTTCACCATACACGGAATCCGCACACTCGGCGCCTGGCAAGACGCTTTGAACCCGGTATTGAAGGAACGTGGATGGACTCACTGCGCGTTTAAGTACGGCTATTTCAGCTTGCCTCGTTTTCTGAATAAATGGTCACGAAAAAAAATTGCCGAAGATTTTCATGAGTGGTATTTGCGACGGTGCTCCAAATTTGAACCGGACGATAGGATACGACGCGTAAAGCGACCTTCAATCATCGCGCATAGTTTTGGCAGCCTAGTCGTGGGTGAAACGATGGCAAAATATAAGGAGATAAAATTCGATAAAATAATTCTTTGTGGCTCAATCCTTCCGAACGACTTTAATTGGCGAGAGTTATTATCCAGAAATCAAGTTTGGGGTATCAGAAACGAGTTTGGATTTCGTGATAAATGGTCTAAACTGGCTGTTAAAATTATTCCAGAGACGGGAGATAGCGGCTACCGTGGCTTCGATATGGACTCTCCTTGCATCACACAAGAGCTATTTAAGTATCATGAGCATAGTGATTACTTCAGACTGGGACATTCTCAGGAGCATTAGATCCCATTCCTCAATAAAAATTCCCTACAAGTGGTCATTCGACATGGAAGAGAGATAGAAAACGAGACGGATTTTACTGCAATCGCCAATCGGACGCATTCAGTAGATTTAGAATGTTTTAGTCACTTGCCCGGTTTCGAGCGGGTCGACATCCCCAGGGGATTGTCAACCACATGGATAAGAGTTAATCCGGATAGAGGCTTATGCCTGTGCTTCCGGTGAGATCAACATATTGTAGCTGAAGGGTGGGTGGCCGGCGGCGATGCCGAGCAGGGAGCGGAAGGCGGCGGGGCGGGTGCGGCGTCGGTTGAAGCGGAAGACGAACTCGTCGAGATAGGACTGAAGATGCTTGCGGCGCAAGCCGTGGTAGACGCCCAAGGCCCAGACCTTGAGGTTGGAGAAGATGCGGTGCACCCAGGGCAGGACGATGTGAGCGGCCATCTTGCCGATGACATGGCGGTCGTGTTTGACGCTGGGAGCGCCGGGATAGGCGGACCATCCGTCGGTCTTGGCGATGGCGCCCGGGGCGAGGTTATCGGCGATGAAGGGGTGCAGACTGGCGGCCGAGTAGTCGGGCACTTCGCCCAGGCGGATGCGGCCGGGGCCGGCTCCGCTGTCCTCGACCTCGACGGCGCCGACGATCAGCATCTTGCCCTGGTGGCTGCGTCCGCCGCCGCCGGTCACGGGATCGTGCTTGCCGCGGCAGGGGATTTCGGTCTCGTCGACTTCGACCAGGCCGGCGAGCGGGCTGCGGCCGGGCGCGACCATGCTGCGGCGCAGCTTGCCGCATAAGAGCCAGGCACTGCGGTACGACCCCAAGCCGAGCTGGTGTTGCAGTTGCAGGGCCGAGATGCCGTTGGAATGGGTGGCCATCAGATAAGCCGCCCAGAACCAGGTCGTCAGCGGCAGCTTGGAATGGTGCATGATCGTCCCGGCGGTCACCGAGGTCTGCTTGCCGCAGCCGGCGCATTCCCAGGTCCACGGCTTGGTTTGCAGTTCCCAGGCCTTGGTCATGCCGCAGCCGGGGCAGACAAACCCCTCTGGCCAGCGCGCCGCGAAGAGGTATCTGGCGCAGGCCGCCTCATCGGCAAAGCGATGTTGAAACGCGATCAGGGTACGCGGGAAATCGGTCACGGCGGCTCACCTCAGCGGCTCATGTTCGTTATTTGTTCTACCATACCGCCGCACCTGCCGCCACCACAGATTGCGTCACCGGACGCACGTGCACATGCCTC
>CAYMRQ010000207.1:0-8712 GCA_964392845.1 uncultured Rhizobium sp. | reverse complement strand
TCTCGAAGGACGCATATTTCGTCATGCAGCACTTGTTTCGAACACTCTGGCGATTCTTTCACAGCCTCGGAGGCCCGCGGTCCGAATGGTGCGGTTGTTCCCTGACGGGTCCTAAATCGGAGAGGCGAGGCGCGGGACCGGCTGGCATGCCGATATGGCACGCGAGTGTGTGTTGCGAGCGGCTCAAAGGATCCGGGCGGTGCTGGTGCGGTCGCGGATCCACACCTGCGCCTCGCGCCCGCATTGCAGCGCGTCGCGGGCCGCGTCAACCGCGTCGAGGAGAGCCTGTTCCTTGTCGAGATAGGCGCCGTAGACGGCGTCGCCGAGCAGGACGATCCACCGGTCGTCGCGCGCCCGCCGGCAAACCTCGAATGCCATGATCCCCATTCATTTCCCCCGGGGCGGCGCTGCCGCCCAGGCCAAGATTCTCCGCGCCCGTTGGGGGCGATCCTTTGGCGTCGCGGCCGCCTGGCCTTGACGCCGGATCATTATCCGCAACGAGAAGCATAGAATGAAGGCCAATTTGTAGTTAATTGGCGGAAAACGCGGCATTTAGCCGCTCGATCGCTGATTTTATGGGCAGCGCCGCGTCGAGCAGAACGGTCGCGCCCGGCGGTTATTCCCGTCAAAGGCCGCCAATCGGAGAATCGCCGGCCGGGCGCGCGATCGCGCCCGGCTACTTCTCGTGCGCCACGAACACGCCATCCCAGTCGGACGGCAGCGACTCGACCTTCAACTGCTCGATCCGCTCGCGGAACAGGCCGTAGAGCGGCGCCATCTCCCGTTCCGCGGCAAGCACGGGATCCTCGAGCAGGCCGAGCGCCGCGTCCCAGTCGCGCCGGCGATAGGCGGCCAAGAGGGCCGCATGGCGCGCCAGGTATTGCTGGCTCTCGACCGGATGCGGCGGCAGGGTAAAGATCCGCACTGCGCGCGTCTTGCCCTTGACCGCGACGAGGTCGAGCTCGATCAGGCCGGGGTCGTCGAGCCGGGTCGCCGTGTCCTCGCCGATGATCAGATCGACGCCATATTGCTTGGTGAGACCCTCGAGCCGCGACGACAGGTTCACCGGATCGCCGAGCAGCGAATAATTGAAGCGCTGGTGCGAGCCGAAATTGCCGACGCTGCACTCCCCGGTGTTGACGCCGATGCCGATGTGCAAGGCGTGGCGGCCCTCCGCTGTCCAGGCTGCGTTGAGCTCGACCAGCTTGCGCCGCATTTCCTGCGCCGCCGCCACCGCGTTCTTGGCATGGTCGGGATCGTCGAGCGGCGCGTTCCAGAACGCCATGATGCAGTCGCCGATGTATTTGTCGATCGTCCCCTTGTGCGCCATGACGATGTCGGTCATCGGCGTCAGGAATTCGTTGATCAGCTGGCCCAGCTCGGCCGCGCTGAGCCCTTCGGACAGGGTGGTGAAGCCGCGGATGTCGCAGAACATGATCGTGACCAGCTTGACCTCGCCGCCGAGCTTGAGCTTCTCGGGGTTTCTGGCGAGCTCGGCGACATAATGCGGTGACATGTAGCGCGAGAAGGCCTCGCGGATCTCGCGCTGGCGCGTTTCGGTCAGGCGATAGTTGAGCAGCGTGCTGCAGAGATAGATGCTGGCCAGGACGGCGATCGGATAGACTGGATCGATCAGCACCTGGCCGTTGCGAAAGGCGAACCACGAGACCGCCGCGGCGATGATCATCGCTAACCCGGCGACCGCGGCGCTCGGCAGCGCCCCGACGCGCGGGACAGCGATGATCAGGATCATCCCGATCAATAGGGCGAAGACGATCTCGGCGCCGGGTCCCCAATCCGGGCGGAACAGATAATCCTGCTGGAGGATCTGCTCGATCAGCTGAGCGTGGATCTCCACCCCGGGCATGTCCGAGGTGATCGGCGTCGCCTTCAAATCATTGAGCCCAGCCGCCGACGAGCCGATCAGCACGATGCGGTCGGCAATCCGCGCGGGATCGAAATCCCCGGCAAGAATTCTGCCGGCCGAGATGTAACGCGGGTCGAGATTGCGCGGATGCCGCCGCGTGTAGTGGACCGTGACTTGGCCTTTGGCGTCGGTCGGTATCTCCAGCGGGCCGATCTTTATGGCGTTCAGCCCGGTGTTCACGCCGAGGCTTTTCGCTGCCTGGGCGCCTGCATACCGGCCGATATAGCTGGACGCTCCGAGCCCGACGCGCAACGCCTCGGAAGCGAGCGAGGGGATGGCGTTGTCGCCAAGGCGCAGCAGCAACGGGACGCGCCGGACGACATTGTCCCAATCGGAAATCTGGTTGACGAAGCCGTTGCCGGCGGCGGCTTTCTCAAACTGCGGCAGGGCGCTCACCGCATCGGGAAAGCTGCGCACGAACCTGAGCGGGTTGGCGCCCGGTTCGCCGACCCAGGAGAACCCGGCCTTGATCGCCGGACTGCCCGTTCCGGCGGTCGCGATGAGGCTGAACCCGGTTACGACCGGAGCGCCGGCAATCGCCTTGGCGAACTGCTCGTCGGGATCCGGCATCGACGCGAGCAGCCGCTTTGCCTCCGCTTCGCTGGTACCCCTTTCGATCAGCAGCGACATCAGCATCTGCGGCGAGGTGCGATCGGGTTCGCTGAACAAGACGTCGAAGGCGACGACGGCGGCGCCGGCTTCGCGCAGCTTCTCCACCAGCTGAGCCATGACGGTGCGCGGCCATGGCCACTGCCCGATTTGCTTCAGGCTGTGTTCGTCGATGTCGACGATCATAACCACCGCATCCTCGGGTGGCTGGGAATGCCTAATCCGCTGGTGCACGTCAAAGGCGACGAGCGACGACAGCTGCTCAAACTCATCGGGAATGACGAGGTGCGCCAGAACCGTCGCCAGCAACAGCACCAGCGGCACCCAGTAGATGATGCTGCGGCGGAAGAAGGACAGGAGACGCTTCACCGGGGTTCGCGCATCATTCGAGCGAGGTCAAATCTCCGCCGCCCTCGCTCGCCGATCGGCAGGCGGCGATGGCTGACCGTTATATGATTGTCAAAATACCGGCGAATTTTCCAGCGTTTCGGTGCATCTGCCAGCGCAATTGCGGCCCGCGCACCTCCGCAGGATTGCCGGGCGGAAACCGCTTGCCGCGTTGCTGCCGAGCGGCGACTCTCTCGCCACCTGGAGGGATAGGGCCGTGACAAGCACGATCGAGGCAAGGAAGGCGGCATTAGTCCGCGACGCTCAGAGGCTGGCCGACCAGCGAACCGAGGCGGCGGAGCGCGCGCCGCTGCACCGCTTCATCGCCGAGCTTTACCAGCATGTACCGCCGAGCGATGTCGCAGCGCGCAGCCCGGCCGATCTGTGTGGCGCCGCGCTCGCGCTGTGGCGCTTGGCGGCGCGCCGCCAGAGCGGCAGCGCCAAGGTGCGGGTGTATAATCCGGCCAGCGGGAGGGATGGCTGGTCCTCGCCGCACACCATCGTCGAGATCGTCAACGACGACATGCCGTTTCTCGTCGATTCGTTGGCCGCTTCGGTCAATGACAGCGGTCGCGAGGTGCGGCTCGTCATCCACCCGATCCTCACCGTGGCGCGCGATGGCGCGGGGTCTGTCGTCGGGCTCGATCCGCCCGCCGGCGGGCTGCGGGAGTCGTGGATGCAGATCGCCATCACGCGCGAGCCGGATTCTGCCGGACGCGAGGCGCTCGCCGCCCGCCTCGAAGCCATGCTCGCCGATGTCCGCGCCGCGGTGTCGGATTGGCCGGCGATGCATCGCGCGTTACAGGCGATCGCCAGCGAGGCGATGGCCGAGCCGCCGCCGCTGATGCAAGCCGACATCGCCGAGGGCGTCGATTTTCTGCGCTGGCTCGACGACGACAATTTCACCTATCTCGGCTTTCGCGACTATGTCTTCCCCGGTGCCGCAGTCGAGGCGCCGCGAAAGCCGCTCGGCATCCTCGCCGAGGCGAGCTATTCGGTATTCGGCGGGTTGCGCGACCTCGCCGCGCTGCCGCCCGATGTGCAGGAATTCGTGCGTCGCCGCGAGTTGCTGATCATCGCCAAGACGATGCACCGCGCCACCGTGCACCGCGCCGTGCCGATGGATGCGATCGGCATCCGCCGCTTCAATGCGGCGGGCGAGGTGGTGGCGCTGCGGCTGTTCGTCGGCCTGTTCACCTCGATTGCCTATAGCCGCAGCCCGCGGTCGATCCCGCTGCTGCGGCAGAAGGTGCGGCGCACGGTCGAGCGCGCAGGCCTTGCGCCGGCCAGCCATGACGGCAAGGCGCTGCTCCACATCCTCGGTACCTTCCCGCGCGACGAGCTCTTTCAGATCACCGAGGATGAACTGTTCGACACGGCGATCGGTATCCTCAATCTGCAGGAACGCCAGCGCATCGCGCTGTTCGTGCGTCGCGACCCGCTCGAACGCTTCGTCTCCTGCCTCGTCTATGTGCCGCGCGACCGCTACGACACCCGCCTGCGCCAGAGCTTTGCCGCGATCCTCGAAGCGGCGTTCGCCGGCACGGTCGCGGATTTCCACACGCATTTCGACGAATCGGTGCTGTGGCGAGTCCAGTTCATCATCCGCGTCACCCGCGGCGCGGTGCCACCGGTCGATGTGCCCCAGCTCGAAGAGCGCCTCGCCGAGGCCGGGCGCAGCTGGTCGGACCGGGTCGAGGAGGCCGCCGCCGCCGCATTCGGCGAGATCCCCGGGCGCGCCCGGCTGCGCCGATTGAAGCCGTTTCCGATCACCTATCAGGCGCGCACCGAGCCGGCACAGGCGGTCGCCGATCTCGACCGGATCGCGGCGGTGCTCGCCGGGTCGCCGATCGAAGCCTCGCTGCATCCGCGTCCAAATGGCGACGGGGCAGGCCTCAGGCTCTACCGCCAGGGCGAACCGGCGGTCCTGTCGGATGTGTTGCCGATCCTCGAAAATCTTGGCCTGCGCATCATCGCCGAGGAGCCGTTCCGCATCGACAGCGAAGACGGAAGAGCGGTGTGGATCCATGAATTCACGATTAGTGCCGGTGCCGTGCCGGCCGCGCTCTCCGCCGCGGCACGCCGCCGCTTCGAGAACGCGCTGTTCGCGGTGTGGACCGGAGCGGTCGAGAATGACGGGTTCAACCGGCTGGTGCTCGCCGCCGGCCTATCGGCCGGCCAGACCACGGTGCTGCGTCTCTATTGCAAGGTGCTGCGCCAGGCCGGCTCGACTTTCAGCCAAAGCTATATGGAAGACACGCTGGCGCGCCATGCGCCGATCGCGCGCCGCCTCGTGCAGCTGTTCGAGCGGCGCTTCGATCCGGCCCGCGCCGCGGTCGGGTCAAAGCCCGGGGCCTCGCTCGACCAGATCGCCGAAGTGCAGGCGATCGACCACGCGCTCGACCGGGTTGAGAGCCTCGACGAGGACCGCATCCTGCGCGCCTACCTGACGCTCATCCTGAAGAGCGTGCGCACCAATTACTACCAGACCGGGCTCTCCGGCGAGGCAAAGCCGGCGCTCGCGGTCAAGCTCGCCTCGAGCGCGATCGACCTGTTCCCATTGCCGCGGCCGCTCTACGAGATCTACGTCTACAGCCCGCGGGTCGAGGGCGTGCATATGCGGGCCGGAAAGGTGGCGCGCGGCGGGATCCGCTGGTCCGACCGCAAGGAGGATTTTCGCACCGAGATCCTCGGCCTGATGAAGGCACAGACGATCAAGAACGCGGTCATCGTGCCGGTCGGCTCGAAGGGCGGCTTCGTGGTCAAGCGCCCGCCCGCCCAGGCGAGCCCGAACTACCGCGAGCAGTTCGCGGCGGAGGGCATCGAATGCTACAAGATCCTGATCCGCGGCCTCTTAGACCTTACCGACAACATCGTCGCGGCCAACACCACCAATGTCCCCGGCAATGGCCCCGGCGCTCATACCATCGTCCCGCCGCCGCAGGTGGTGCGCCATGAGGGCGACGACCCCTATCTCGTCGTCGCCGCCGACAAGGGCACTGCGACCTTCTCCGACATCGCCAACGGCATCGCCGAGGAATACGGCTTCTGGCTCGGCGACGCCTTTGCCTCGGGCGGTTCGGCCGGCTATGACCACAAGGCGATGGCGATCACCTCGCGCGGCGCCTGGGAACTCGTCAAGCGGCACTTTCGCGAGCTCGGCCGCGATATCCAGACCGGCGATTTTACCGTGGTCGGGATCGGCGACATGTCGGGCGACGTGTTCGGCAACGGCATGCTGCAATCGCGCCACACGAGGCTCCTGGCCGCGTTCAACCATCTGCACATTTTTGTCGATCCGCAGCCCGACCCGGCGAAGAGCTTTGCCGAACGCGAGCGCCTGTTTCGCCTGCCGCGTTCGAGCTGGTCCGATTACGATCCGGCGCTGATCTCAGCAGGCGGCGGCGTCTTCGACCGCACCGCGAAAGTGATCGCGATCAGCGCGGAGATGAAGCGCGCCTTCGGCATAGCCGGGGACAACCTGACCCCGGCCGAGCTGATCCGCCATTTGCTGACGGCGGAGGTTGACCTGTTGTTCTTCGGCGGCATCGGCACCTTCGTCAAGGCGAGGGGCGAGAGCAATGCCGAGGTCGGCGACCGGGCCAATGATTCGTTGCGCATCGATGGCGAGGCAATCCGCGCCACGGTGGTCGGCGAGGGCGCCAATCTCGGCGTCACGCAACGCGGCCGGGTGGCCTATGCGCTCAAAGGCGGGCGTATCGACACCGACGCGATCGACAACTCGGCCGGCGTCGACATGTCGGACCACGAGGTCAACATCAAGATATTGCTCAGTGGCGCGATCGCGGCGGGAGCGCTGGGCCGGCAGGAACGCGAGCCGCTCCTCGTACAGATGACCGAGGATGTCGCCGCTCACGTGTTGCGCGACAATTATCTGCAGGGCGAGGCGCTGTCGCTCGCCGAGGCGCGCGGACCCGCTGCGCTCGACCGCCAGACGAGGCTGATCCGCGACCTCGAACGCCCAGGGGAGCGCGGTGTGCGGCTCGACCGCGCGCTCGAATGCCTGCCCGACGACGAAACCCTGGCGGCCCGCACCGCGTCGCGCCGCGGGTTGACGCGCCCGGAGCTGGCGGTGCTGCTCGCCTACGCCAAGATGTCGCTCGACCAGGATCTGCTCGCCTCCGATCTGCCCGACCTGCCCGAGCTCGCCGCCGATCTGCGCGACTATTTCCCGCCGGCCTTGCGCGAGCGCTTTGCGGCGCAGATCGCCGCCCATCCGTTGAAGCGCGAGATCGCCGCGACGGTGGTGACCAACGATCTGGTCAACCGCGCCGGCCTCACCTTCATCCACGATATGCGCGCGCGCACCGGGCGCGAGGCACCCGACATCGCGAAGAGCTACCGGATCGTCCGCGAGGTGTTCGCGCTGCCGGCGCTGTGGGCCGGGATCGAGGCGCTCGACAACCAGGTTCCGGCAGCGGTGCAGACCGATATGCTGCTCGACATATCGGGCCTCGTCGAGCATGCCGCATCCTGGCTGCTGCGCGCCAACCGGCTCGATCTCGGGAGCGACATCGCCCGGTTTGCGCCTTCCGTCCAGCATCTCGCCGCGATCGTCGCGGAGCTGTTGCCGCCAGGCGAGCGTGCGCTGTTCGACGAACGCGCGGCGCAGTTCGCCACCGCTGGCGCGCCGCAACCGCTGGCCGTACGCGTCGCTGGCGTGATCTTTCTGACAACCGCCTTCGAGGTTGCCGATTTGGCCGAGAGCGCGCGACAACCGGTCGATCGCGCCGCACGGGTTTTTTACGGAGCCGGCGCTCGCTTTGCCCTCGACCAGATGCGCGCCGCCGCGCGCCGCCTGCCGGGCGATACGCCTTGGCAAAAGGCTGCGGCCGAGACCCTGATCGACGATTTCTACGGCTTGCAGGCCGACCTCGCGGCGCGCGTTCTGGCGGACACTGATGGCGCCGCCGACCCGCTCGCCGCCTGGGTCGAAACCCATGCGGGCCGGCTCGCCCCGGCCGAGGCGATTGCCGCCGAATTGCGCTCCGCAACCGCGCCCGATCTCGCTATGCTGGTCGTCGCCGGCCGGCAGCTGCGGCAGGCGCTGGGGTGAGCAAAGTCCAACGCGTAGACCAATGGGAGGAAGCCATGGAACTGTCGCGTCGTCATTTAGCCGCCGCGGGCGTGCTCGCGCTTGGCGCGCCGACCCTGATCCGATCGGCGATGGCGGAAACCGCCGATGAGACCGCGGTCAAGCAGGGGGTCGAGGCATTTAGAAAGGCCGTGCTGGCGCAAGACAAGGCGAAACTGGAAGCGCTTTTCGCCGAGCAGCTTAGCTACAGCCACTCGGATGGCCGTGTCGAGGACAAGGCCAAAGTCATCAACGGGACGATGACCCGCAAGTCAACCCTCAAGTCGCTCGAATGGCCCGACCTCACGGTCGCGATCACCGGCAACACCGCGGTGGTGCGTCACCTCTATGTGTCAGAAAGCGAGCTCGAAGGCAAGGTTACCAACACCAAGATCGGCATCCTGCAGGTGTGGCAGAAGCAGGATGCCGGCTGGAAGTTGCTAGCGCGTGCGGCCTTCAGGCTGCCGCCGCCGGCGTAGATCGCCGCTCTTTGCAGGGCCTTGAAGGGCAAGTGTCCTGAATTTAGGTCATGGCGCGGGCATTCAGGTGCGCTCGCAAATAGGCAGGGCAATCAGCCCGGCGCGGGCGCGGGAATAATCTTCCCCGAGCCATCGCGAGGGTTGGCCACCCCGGCTCGGCGGCTAGCAGCCTGTCGGACTCAGGTTTTCGCCTGGCAGCGTGACGGCCCGCGGCA
>CAYMRQ010000206.1:8146-8795 GCA_964392845.1 uncultured Rhizobium sp. | reverse complement strand
TGGCGTGGTGGCGGAAATCGGCCACGCGCTCGTGCGGATGGGTCACATCGTGGCGCATCGCCTCAAAATGCGAGTCATGCATCAGGTGGGCGATGTTGTCCTTGCGCCCGGTAAAGTAATTGTCGACGCAGAGCACGTCGTGGCCCTGGGCGCGTAGGCGCTCGCAGAGATGCGAGCCGAGAAATCCGGCGCCGCCGGTGACCAGAACCCGCTTTACTACAGTGCGCATCAGAGCGTCCTCGGAATATGCCCGGCCCCGGTGGATTGGGACCAAGGGCTCAGGCGATCACCCGCAGACCGGCGGGCGTCTCGGTGATCTTCTCGCTGCCCCACGGACTAATTGGCCGGCCGATGCTGTGATAGCTGAAGCCGGCCGCGATCATCTCGTCCGGCTGGTAGATGTTGCGCAGATCGATCACGACAGGCTCGCGCAGCAGCGCCTTGACCCGGTGGAGATCGAGCGCACGAAATTCGTTCCACTCGGTGATCAGAATGAGGGCGTCGGCCCCTTCCATCGTCTGGTAGGCATCGCTGCAATATTCAAGCTCGGGCATCAGCTTCCTGGCCTCTGCCATGCCCTCGGGATCAAAGGCGCGGATCCTCGCCCCGGCCGCGCGCAATGCCGGCAATATCGAGAGGCTCGGGCTGT
>CAYMRQ010000206.1:1845-8136 GCA_964392845.1 uncultured Rhizobium sp. | reverse complement strand
CGAGCACCGCCAGCATCTTGCCGGCAACACCGCCGCCGCAAGCCGCTATGATCCGGTCCGCCATCCGGCGTTTGCGCGCATCATTGACGCGCAGCACGGTCTCGACGATCGAGAGCGGCGTCTCGGCAAGCTCCGCGGAACGGACGAGTGCCTGACAATCCTTGGGGAAGCACGAACCGCCAAAGCCCGGGCCGGCATGCAGGAATTTGCGGCCAATGCGCCCATCGAGGCCGATGCCGCGGGCGATGTCGTGGACATCGGCGCCGACCGCCTCGCAGAGGTCTGCCATCTCGTTGATGAAGGTGATTTTGGTCGCGAGAAAAGCATTGGCCGCATATTTGATCAGCTCGGCGGTCTCGATGGAGGTGAAGACCATCGGGGTTTCCAGCAGGTAGAGCGGCCGGTACAACGCTCCCAGAACCGTCCGCGCGTGATCGCTGTCGGTGCCGATGACCACCCGGTCGGGCCGCATGAAATCCTCGATGGCCGATCCTTCGCGCAGGAATTCCGGGTTCGAGGCGACATCGAAGCCGCCGTGCGGCAGCGCGTTGCGCAGGATCCGCTCAACCTGGCGGCCGGTGCCGACCGGCACCGTCGACTTGGTTACCACGACCGTGCGCTCGCCTTCTCCCTGCGCCAGAGCCGCGCCGATTTCGCCGGCGGCGGCGAAGACGTAACTCAGATCGGCATGACCGTCGCCGCGCCGCGATGGCGTCCCGACGGCGATGAATACCGCATCGGCCTCATTGACCGCAGCGTTGAGGTCCGTCGTGAAGCTGAGCCGCCCCGCTGCGGCGTTGCCGGCTACCAGCTGGTCGAGGCCAGGCTCGAAGATCGGGATCTCGCCGCGCACCAGGCGTTCGATCTTGCCGGCATCCTTGTCGACGCAGGTGACCGATACGCCGAATTCGGAAAAGCACGCGCCGGAGACCAGGCCGACATATCCTGTCCCGATCATCGCTATGCGCATGGACGCGGTCTCCCTGTTATCCTGACGCTCGACGCAGCCCAGAACGGGCCATCCGGGGGGTTATTCCCCTGCCCGTCGGCGCGGCGAGCCGACGCACCCGCCTGCCGTGGAAGACAAGGGCCGGCTCCCCCGTTGTCCCCTGGCTTGCGCAACGGTAGCCGGTAATGACCTGATGTCGCAATCGATCCTCGTCACCGGCGGCGCCGGCTATGTCGGCAGCCATGCCTGCAAAGCCCTGGCCGGCGCCGGTTACCGACCGGTGGTGTACGACAACCTGTCGCGCGGGCACCGAGAGGCCGTGCGGTGGGGCCCGCTCGTCGAAGGCGATCTCCACGATCATGCCCGGCTCGCGGCGGCACTGAGCGCGCACCAGGTAACCGCGGTGATGCATTTCGCGGCGTTCGCCTATGTCGGCGAATCGGTTGCCGACCCTGAAATCTATTATGCCAACAATCTCGGCGGCACTCTCGCGCTTTTGGGAGCAATGCGCAAGGCTCACGTTGAGACGATTGTCTTTTCCTCAACCTGTGCGGTCTATGGCATCCCGGAAGACCTGCCGATCCGCGAGACGACCGCGAAGGCGCCGCTCAATCCCTATGGCGAAACCAAGCTGGCGATCGAGCGGGCGCTGCACTGGTACGCCGCCGCCTATGGCATGCGATATGCCGCGTTGCGCTACTTCAATGCCGCCGGGGCCGATCCCGACGGCGAGATCGGCGAGGATCACGAGCCGGAAACCCATTTGATCCCGCGGATCTTGCGCGCCGCGCTCGGCCGCGGCGAGCCGGTCGAGATCTACGGCACCGATTATCCGACCCGGGATGGCACCGCGATCCGCGACTACATCCATGTCAGCGATCTCGCCGACGCGCATGTGCGCGCGCTCGGCCATCTTGCCGCCGGCGGCGACTGCGCGGCGCTGAATCTTGGGACCGGAAGCGGCTGTTCGGTGCGCGAGGTGATTGCCGCGGTCGAGCGGATCGGCGGGCGGAAGGTGCCGCAGCGCGAGGCGGCGCGGCGCCCGGGCGATCCGCCGGAGCTCGTCGCCGACCCGGCGCTTGCCCTGTCCCGGCTGGGGTGGCAACCGCGCCACTCCGATCTCGACACGATCATCGGCACCGCGCTCGCGTGGGAGACGCGCCCCGGCAGGGTTGCTTGATCGGCCGAGAAATAACCCGACGCGGCTCTTCTGGTCCGACGATTGCTTGGTATTGGATGTGAAATGGACATAATTTCATCAATTGCGCGAGAGAACGCCGGCCTTCGATTGGTCCCCGGGCCGACAAACGCGGGAGCAGCTGCCGATATGAGCACGTTGGAACGTGGCGGCGTCGCCCGGGAGGCGCCCGCGCTGGACGAGCTGCCGGCAGGCGCGCCGGCGGTCGCCGATCCGATCCGGGTGCACGGAAAATTCTTCTTCGCCGGTGCTGCCAAGCACTTCGTCAGAGGCGTCACCTACGGCCCATTTGCCACCGGTGGTCATCACTCGCCGTTTCCGGAGCGCGTGATGGTCGGGCGCGATTTCGCGCTGATGCGGGGCGCCGGAGTCAACACCGTGCGCGTCTTCACCGTGCCGCCGGTCTGGCTGCTCGATATGGCCGAGGAGGCCGGGCTCAAGGTTCTGGTTGGCCTGCCGTGGTCGCAGCATGTCGCCTTTCTCGACAGCGCCGCGATCAAGGCCGAGATCCGCGCGGCGGTCGCGGCCGGGGTGCGCGCCTGCTGTCGTCACCCGGCAGTTTTTGCCTATCTCGTGGGCAATGAAATCCCGCCCGACATGATCCGCTGGCACGGCGCCGATGCGGTGCGGCAGTTCCTCAAGGATCTGGTGAGGCTGGTACGCCAGCAGCACCCGGGCGCGCTGGTCAGCTACGCCAACTTTCCGTCCACCGAGTACCTGACGATCGATTTCACCGATTTCCTGTGTTTCAACGTCTATCTGCATGACGAAACCGCGTTTCGCCGCTACATCGCCCGGCTGCACAATCTGGCGGTCGACAAGCCGGTGGTGCTGACCGAATTCGGTATCGATTCGATGCACAATGGTGCGCAGGAGCAGTCCCGTATCCTCTTCTGGCAGGTCCGCGCCGCCTTTGCCGCGGGGGTCGCGGGCACCTTCGTCTTCGCCTGGACCGACGAGTGGTTCACCGGCGGCCACCTGGTCGAGGATTGGGCGTTTGGCCTGGTCGATCGCGACCGCCAGCCAAAGCCCGCCTTCCTTGAGGTCGCACGGCGCTACAAGGGGCCCTTGCCGCCGCCCTTGCCGCGCTACCCGCGGATATCGGTGGTGGTGTGCGCCTACAATGCCGAGCGCACGATGGCGGCATGCCTCGCCTCGCTCGAAGCCCTCGACTATCCCGATTACGAGGTCATCCTCGTCAATGACGGGGCGACCGACCGCACCCTCGAAATCGCCGAGCGCTTCGCGTTCTGCCGGATCATCAGCCAGCCGAACAAGGGGCTCTCTGTCGCGCGCAATGTCGGTGCCGAAGCGGCGACCGGCGAGATCGTCGCCTATACCGACAGCGACTGCGTCGCCGATCCCGACTGGCTCACCTACCTGGTTGCCCGGATGGAGGCCGGCAATCTGGCGGCGTGCGGCGGGCCCAATTTCCCGCCCCGCGAAGACAGCCTGGTTCCGGCCGCGGTCGCGGTGTCGCCGGGCGGCCCGACCCATGTGCTGATCAGCGACGAGGTCGCCGAGCATATCGCCGGCTGCAACATGGCGTTCCGTCGCGATGTCTTGATGGCGCTCGGCGGCTTCGACCCGATCTATCGCGCGGCGGGCGATGATGTCGACATCTGCTGGCGCTTCCAGGATGCCGGGCATGCGATCGGCTTCAGCCCGGCCGCGGTGGTCTGGCATTTCCGCCGCAATACGGTGCGCGCCTATATCACCCAGCAGCGCGGCTACGGCAAAGCCGAGGCGCTCGTCTATGCCAAGCATCCGTTCCGTTTCAATCTGTTCGGTCAGGCCAAGTGGCTCGGGCGGATCTATGGCGATCTGTCGGCGGCGCTGCTCTTGTCGCGCAAGCCCGTGATCTACTCCGGCGTGTTCGGGCGCGGCCTGTTCCAGACGATGTACGAGCCGCCCTCGTCGTTGACCGCGCTGTTGCCGCTGACCTTCGAGTGGAGCGTTGCCGCGCTGGTCCTCGCCCTGATCGGGATCGTTGGCGGCGGCTGGCTATGGCTGCTCGCGGTGCCGCTGCTGGCGACCTGGGTGATGTGCATCAACGGGGCGCTGAAAGCCTCGATCGATCCGCGCTTTACCGGGCTGAAGGCGCGTGCGCTCGTCGCCCTCCTGATCTATCTCGGACCGCTGGTGCGCGGCTGGGAACGCCTCAAATGGCGCGTCAAGACGATGCAGGCGCACGACCATATCCGCCTGGCTCCGGTCGAGCAGCGGGCCCGCATCGATTGGTCGGCGCGTGCCTTCGTTCTGTCCTATTGGAACGAGGATTCGGCCGAAAAAGAGATGCTGCTGGAGGGGCTGATGGACTCCCTCTTGCCGCAGAAATATTTCGTGGTGGCGGATACCGGCTGGAGCAAATGGGACCTCAAGATCGCGCGCGGTTTGTGGAGCCGCGCCCTGGTCACGATCTGCGGTGAGAATCACGGCGGCGGGAAGCGCCTCTTGCGGGTGCGCTGCGCCATGCGCTCGTCGAGCCTCGCCCGGGTGCTGCTGCGCTCTTATGTGGCGCTGGGGGCGGGCAGCCTGATCCTCGGCGAGCCGGCAGCCGCCTTGGCCTTTTTTGCCGTGGGGATGGCCAATTTCGGGGTGATTGGTTGGCGTCTTGCGACATTTGGCCGGATCATGCACCGGATCATCGAAGCGGTCGCAAGCCAGGCCAGGCTGATGCCGGCCGACCCGGTCGGTGCCGCGGCGCTGCCGATCGGCGAGCCGCGCACGGTGTGATTGACCCTGAAGCGCCACCTCGGTCAGGCAGCGGTGCGTCCTTCGAGACGGCCGCTTCGCGGCCTCCTCAGGATGAGGTAAGTCTTTAATGCAACATAAAAATTTACCTCATCCTGAGGAGCGCCCCGCAGGGGTGCGTCTCGAAGGACGCACGGCGCCTGCGCAAGCCGTCGCAAGTTGGGCGGCCCGATGATCGCTAAGTTCCTGCCGTATCTGAAAGCGCATCGCTGGCCGGTCGCCTGGGCGCTCGCGCAAGTGTTCCTGATCGCCGGGGTCGAGCTCTTGAAACCCTGGCCGCTGCAGATCGTCATCGACTACGTGCTGGGCGGCAAAACGCCCCCGAGCGGTGGTCCAATCGGCGGCGGGCCGCTCGGGCAATTGCTGTCGTTGCCGGCAGGCTTGTTGCTGCTCTTCGCCTGCATCGCCATCGTCATCATCCATTTCTGCGCCGGCGCGCTGACCCTCCTGCATAATTACACGACGATCCGGGTCGGCCAGAGCATGGTCAACGATTTGCGCAGCGACCTCTATGCCCATCTGCAGCGGCTGTCGCTCGCCTATCACAGCCGGCAGCGGGTCGGCGATCTGCTCTACCGGATTACCGCGGACAGCTTTGCCGTCCAGACGATGATCATGAACGGGGTGCTGCCGATCCTGTCCGCGGTGATCCTGCTCGGCGGCATGCTGATCGTGCTGTTTCCGATGGACCCGGTGCTGACCGTGCTGTCGCTGACGATCGTGCCGGTCCTGTTCGTGCTGATCGCCGGGTTCAACCGCAAGATCGTCGACGCCGCGACCGAGGTCGGCGCCCTCGACAGCCGGGTCTACTCGCTGGTGCAATGGGGCATGGCCGCGATCAAGGTCGTGCAGGCTTTCACCAAAGAGGAGGAGGAGCACCGCCGGTTCATGGGCGCCAGCCGCGACAGCCTGCGCGCCACCTTGCGCCTCTACAATTGGCAGACGCTTTACTCGGGCGGGGTCAATTTGATCATCGCGCTCGGCACCGCGCTCGTCATCTATGCCGGCGCCCGGGCGGTCATGTCGGGGACCCTATCGCTCGGGCAACTGATCGTGTTCATCGCCTACCTGGCGCAGCTATACGCGCCGATCAACCAGATCAGCCAGAGCTGGGGCCTGATTGCCGGGGCGCGGGTTGGCGCCGCCCGGGTCTTCGAGGTGCTGGAAACCGAGGCCGACCTCAAGAGCGGCGCGCGCCAGTTTCCGCCGGAAGGCGCGCGCGGCGCCATCGCGTGGCGCGGCGTCAGCTTTCGCTACCGGCCCGCGACGCCGGTGCTGAACGATATCGACTTCGCCGTCGCCGCCGGTTCGAAAATCGCGGTGGTCGGGCCGACCGGAGCGGGAAAATCGACCCTGCTCGGCCTGTTGCCGCGGTTCTTCGACCCGAGCC
>CAYMRQ010000206.1:0-1835 GCA_964392845.1 uncultured Rhizobium sp. | reverse complement strand
CGGGCGGCTTTCGCCAGTACGCCGCGACGCAGGAGCTCGGCGACGCGTTCTTCTGCGTCGTCGACCTCCACTCGATCACCGTCGACTACGAACCGGCCGACCTCCGCGAATTCACCCTTCACGCGCTGCGCAGCCAGATCGCGATGGTGTTGCAGCCGCCGCTGATTTTTCCGCTTTCGGCGGCCGACAACATCGCCTATGGCCGTCCCGGCGCCGATCAGGCCGCGATCGAAAACGCCGCCCGCCTGGCGCGCATCCACGATACGATCGCCGGATTGCCGCAGGGCTACCAAACCTTGCTCGGCGAAGCGGGGGTGCTGCTCTCGGAAGGCGAGAAGCAGCGCATCACGATCGCCCGCGCGCTGTTGCGCGGCGCGCCGATCCTGATCCTCGACGAGCCGACCTCGGCGCTCGACGTCGAGACCGAGGCGCTGGTGATGGCGGCGATCGAAACCCTGATGCGCGGGCGCACGACGTTCATCATCGCGCACCGGCTGTCGACGGTTCGGCGGTGCGACCGCATCATCGTGCTGCGCGACGGCACCATCGCCGAACAGGGCAATTTCGCGGAACTGCTGCGGCGTGGCGGGGTCTTTGCCGACTACTATCGCACGCAGTTCGCCCCGGAACACGCCCCCGAGGCCGGGCTCTCGGTCTCGGCGTGAGACGATAGCGTTGCCGATATACAACAGATGATGTTGCTTAATTGCCGCCGCCTCCGCCTGGTTCCCGCTGGAATTCAATAATCCGGTGCAGCCAGTGTTGCAGTTCTGCCAGTACAGCTGCAATATACCTGATCTGCGTCACGCATAGCCGCAATGGCTGCGCAGCGGCGCGGCTTTTATGCTGCTAGCAGCATTATCGTTTGACTGAGTCTTTGTGCCGCTCCGGCGGAGGCTCCCCGGATATACAGGATTGGGCCATCGCGCAATCCGTCATTTGCTGTTGCATGACCGACAGTGAGGCGTTAGGGTGCAGCTGCTTTGGGGGATGCCGCACGCCGTTTATGCGGGGTGGGGAAGCAGCGGTTTCGGGACTTCGCGGACCGCGGTTTCAAGAGCATACGGCGGCGGCGCCACTCGAATCTATGCTTTGCGGCCTGGTCGGGCGCGCGGCCCCGACATCCACGGCTCGATAAAGCGCGGGGGGCGAGGGGTGACCGATCTTTTGCACTGGGGGAGTCTGAACTTCCCGGAAAAGCAATGGTTTTGGAACCGTGCGAGCAGCGGGGTCGAGTTCGTCTCAGGACACCGCAAAGCGACCGCGCTGGGTGCCGCGGTGGCGATCGGTTTCGCTGCGTCGGTCTATCTCGGCATCGGCTATGTCCGGTATGAGCGGCTCGCCGCGGCGGAGCAGGCGGCGGTCAGCCACGCCGTAAGGGCCAACGCCGATCTGCAGGACGCGCTGGCGCGGCTGCGCGATCAGGTCGGGGTCGCCAACCAGGCGCTCAGCATGGCGCAACACCGAATCGCGGCGTTGAGCGATGAGGCGAAAAAGCAGCTTGCGGTCTCCGAGCAGGTCGCGACCTCGAAGACCGATCGGGTCGCGCAGTTGACGCGTGCGCTCGAACAGGCACAGCGCGAATTGCACCTCGCCGAAGCACAACGCGTCACGCTGCTGGCCCGGCTCAGCAAGGCCAACACGGATTTGACCGAGGGGCAGGTGCGCCAGCAGCAGGCGCAGACCGGGCTCGACCAGTGGCAAAAGAAGCTTCAGCAGCTGACCGCCGATCGCGATAAAGCGGCGAGCGAGCGCGATCGTCTCCGCGCCCGAGTGGGCGAACTCGAACAAAAACACTCGCTGTCGCAGACGCAGCCTCCGCCTCGGCCGGTAGC
>CAYMRQ010000205.1:0-8805 GCA_964392845.1 uncultured Rhizobium sp. | reverse complement strand
TCGGCCGATAGCGCCCGGCCGCCGCGCGGCCACTGCGCCGGCTGTTCCCGCTATAGACTGGTGACGCCATCGATCACGGCCTCTCGTCGAGCTGGCGCGACAGAATGGCGCTGAACTCGGCGGCAAACGCTTCGAGACGGCCGGCATAGCGGCCGAAATCAGAGGACAGCTTGTTGTAGGCGACCACCGCCGGGATGGCCGCGACAAGCCCGAGCGCGGTGGCGAACAGCGCCTCGGCAATGCCCGGGGCGACGACCGCGAGGCTGGTATTCTTCGATGCGGCGATCGACTGAAAGCTGTCCATGATCCCCCACACCGTGCCGAACAGGCCGACGAACGGGGCCGTCGAGCCGACCGTGGCGAGAAAGCTCATGAAACGCTCGACCCGATCCATCTCGCGCCCGACGGTGACGTTCATCACCCGCTCGATCCGCTGCTGCAGGCTGGAGCGCATCACCGCCGTGCCGAGCAGACCCTTGGCGGCGCTGCGGCGCCATTCGCGCATCGCCGCGGCGAACACCGCGCTCATCGGGTCGATCGGGCGCTGGCCGACCCGATCGTAGAGATCGTCGAGCGAGCCGCCCGACCAGAACGTCTCCTCGAAGCTTTCGGCCGCCTGCCGCAGCCGGCGCATGCGCAGCGTCTTGTCGAAAATAACCGCCCAGGACCAGAACGAGGCGACGACCAAAAGCAGCAGCACCAGCTTGACGATGGTGTCCGATTGCAGGAACAGCTCGAAGATCGACAGGGTTGGCGACACGGTGCCGGGAAGCGCGGCGGTTTCAAGGGGCTGCATTGATGGCGGCCTTTTATGGCGTCTTTTGGACGATCGATGGAATGGCGGACGATTTAGCCGGTGCGCCGAGTGCGGTGCGCAAGCCGGAGGGCACCCGGCGCGGCCGACCGTCGCGCCCGACACAGGCGATGAGCAATTCCAGGGCGACCAGCACCGTCCCGTCGCGGCGGATCTCCTGGTCGAGCAACTGGGTCGCGGCGCCAATCTCGACGATCCGGGTCTCGACGGTCAGCGAATCGTCGAGCCGCGCCGGCGTGCGGTAATCGGCGCCGAGGCGCCGCACCGTGAAAACGATCCCGGTCTCCTCATGGATCCGGCTATGGGCAAAGCCGAGGGCGCGCATCATCTCGGTGCGCCCTCGCTCGGCGAATTTGAGGTAGTTGGCGTAATAGACGATACCGGCGGCATCGGTGTCTTCGTAATAGACCCGCAAGGGCATGGTGTGCGTCATGCCTGGCGCCGATCGGGCATTCATTGCCGCCCCGATTGCAGTCCTGGACCACGGCTCGTGCGTCCTTCGAGACGGCCGCTGCGCGGCCTCCTCAGGATGACGTGAGCCTTTAATATTTTACAGAAATCTTCGTCATCCTGAGGAGCGCCCCACCGGGGCGCGTCTCGAAGGACGCACGGCGTACGTGCCGCCTCAGCGACCGTATTGCGGAGCACCGCGCTCATTCCGGCACGGGCTCGACCGCGAGCCCGGCCAGCAGGTCGAATTGACCCGGCAGGCTCGCCGGCACCGGCAATTCGAGGTGGCGGAAGGCGATCTCGGTCAGCATCCGGCCGCGCGGCGTGCGCTGCATGAAGCCTTGCTGCATCAGGTAGGGCTCGATGACCTCCTCAATGACGTCGCGCTCTTCGCTGAGCGCCGCCGCCATGGTCTCGACCCCGACCGGGCCGCCCGCGTAATTCTCGGCGATCGAGCGCAGATAGCGCCGGTCCATCCCGTCGAGGCCGCGCGCGTCGACTTCGAGCCGCAGCAGCGCCGCGTCGGCGGTCGCGGCATCGACGCTGGACCAGCCGCTGACCGCGGCAAAATCGCGGATGCGGCGCAGGAGGCGCATCGCCACCCGCGGCGTGCCGCGGGCGCGCCGGGCGATCTCGGCCGCGCCGTCGGGCTTGAGATCGAAGGCCAGGATGCGGGCGCCGCGCGCCACGATCAGCGCCAGTTCGTCCGGCTCATAAAACAGGAGCCGCAGCGGGATGCCGAACCGCTCGCGCAACGGCCGGGTAATGAGGCCGGAGCGCGTCGTCGCGCCGACCAGCGTGAACGGCGGCAGATCGATGCGGATCGAGCGCGCCGCGGGACCCTCGCCGATGATCAGATCGAGCTGAAAATCCTCCATCGCCGGGTAGAGGATCTCCTCGACCGGGGGCGCCAGGCGGTGGATTTCGTCGATGAACAGGATGTCGTGCGGCTGCAAATTGGTCAGAAGCGCGGCGAGATCGCCGGCGCGCTGGATCACCGGCCCCGAGGTGGCGCGGAACCCGACCCCAAGCTCGCGCGCGACGATCTGCGCCAGCGTCGTCTTGCCGAGCCCGGGCGGGCCGAAAAACAGCACATGGTCGAGCGCCTCGCGCCGGCTCTTCGCCGCTTCGATGAAGACCCGCAGATTGTCGCGCAGCTGGCGCTGGCCGACGAACTCGTCGAGCGAGAGCGGCCGAATCGAGGCTTCGGGCGCGTCCCCATCGCCCTTTTCGAGGGCGACCACCCTGGGCGCGGCATCGCTCACCGCTCAGCCCCGCGCGCCAGCTCCTGCAGCCCGGCGGTGATCAGCGCCTCGACGGCCGCACCGTCGCCGAGCCGACGAGCCGCCGCGGTGACCGCGCCATAGGCTTCGGCGCGCCCAATCTTCAGATTTTCCAGCGCCGAGACCGCGTCGGTGATCGCGCCGTTGGTTGCCGGCGCGGCGCCACCGCCGCGCGACACGGGCTCGGCGATCGCCAGGGCGAGCCCGCCGATCTTGTCGCGCAACTCGTTGACGATCCGGGCGGCAAGCCGCGGGCCGACCCCGTCGGCGCGCGTCAGCATCGCCTTGTCCTGGGCGACGATGGTGAGGACCAGCGCCTCGGGCGCGACCGCCGAGAGGATCGCCAGGGCAAGCCGCGCGCCGACACCCTGCACCGTCGTCAGCAGGCGAAACCAGTCGCGCTCGGCGGCGTCGATAAAGCCATAGAGATGGATGTGGTCCTCGCGGACATGGGTCTCGATCAACAGCCGCGCCGCGCCGCCGGGCGGCGGCAGCCGGGCGATCGTGCGGGTCGAGCAGAAGGCGAGATACCCGACCCCGCCGACATCGATCACCGCGCCGTCCGGCCCGACCGAATCGACGGTCCCGGCAAGTCTGGCGATCATCGCTTCCCGCTCCACGCCCGCAATGTGAAGGCGTGATGGGCATGGCAGATCGCCACCGCCAGCGCGTCCGCGGCATCGGCCTCGACGATGGCGCAGCCCGGCAGGAGTCGGCGCACCATCATCTGGACCTGCTCCTTCTCGGCATGGCCGGCGCCGACCACCGATTTCTTGATCAAGTTGGCCGAATATTCCGCGACCGGAAGCCCGCGCTCGGCCGGGGCCAGAAGCACAACGCCGCGGGCGACGCCGAGTTTCAAGGTCGAGGCGGCATTTTTGTTGACAAAGCTTTCCTCGACCGCGGCCTCGTCCGGGTGGAAGCGTTCGAGCACCACGGTGAGCTGGCGGAACAGCGCGACGAGCCGCTGCGCGAGCGGCAGGTCGGTCGGGGCATGGACGACGCCGTCCGCGACATGGCTGAGCCGATTGCCGGCGACGTCGATCACCCCCCAGCCAGTGTGCCGCAGGCCGGGATCGAGCCCGAGAACCCGCATCGTTGTCGTCGTTCCCACCCCCTCGGTTCAGGCGCTCAACCGCGCCAACACTTCCTCGCCGACCTCGAAATTGCCGTAGACATTCTGCACGTCGTCGCTGTCCTCGAGCGCTTCGATCAGCTTGAAGAGGCTCGCGGCAATCTCCTCGTCAATGGTCGTGGCGGTCTTCGGCCGCCAGGCCAGCCGGGCCAGGGTTGCCGGGCCAAAGCGTTTTTCGAGCGCGTCGCGCACGCTGTTGAAATCCTCCGGCGTCGAGAACACGACATGCCCGTCGGCATCGCTCTCCACGTCGTCGGCGCCGGCCTCGATCGCGGCGTCGAGCATCGCATCGGCGCTTGCCGCGGCGGCCGGATAGGCGATCTCGCCGACATGATCGAACAGAAAACCGACGCTGTTGGTCTCGCCGAGCGCCCCGCCCGACTTGGTGAACGCGGCGCGCACCTCGCTGGCCGTGCGGTTGCGGTTGTCGGTCAGGGCCTCGACGATGACCGCGATCCCGCCCGGGCCATAGCCTTCGTAGCGCACCTCGTCATAGGCTTCGCCGCCCTCGCCGCCGGCGCCGCGCTTTATCGCGCGCTCGACGGTGTCCTTCGGCATATTGGCCTGGCGCGCGGCCAGGATGGCGGCGCGCAGCCGCGGGTTGGCGGCGGGGTCGGGCAGGCCCGAGCGCGCCGCGGTGGTCAGTTCCCGGATGATCTTGGTAAAAACCTTGCCGCGCTTTTTGTCCTGCGCGCCCTTCCGATACATGATGTTCTTGAATTGCGAATGGCCAGACATCGTCGCCTATCCCGAATGACGAATGAGGGGCTCGACGCCCTCGTGGTCTTGATGCCCGGGCGGAAGCGCCGGTAATGGCCATCCGCAATCCGATCGGCAGCAATCTTCCGATCGGCGCGGCCTAACAAGCCAATATGGCAGGATTGCGGCGACTCCGGGCACCCGCAACGCCGTAGGATGGGTTGAGCAACGCGAAACCCATCGGACTGAACGGCGCCCCCGGAGGCGATGGGCTTCGCTTCGCTCAACCCATCCTACAAGATCGTCGGCAGATGCGGCGCCAGACGGCCGCCCACCCGCACCGGCTCGATATGGCGCGCCAGGCCGGTCATGTCGTCAATCGCCACGAAGACGCCGCACAGCGTCGCTTCCCCCTCGGCCACCTTGGCCTTCTCGCCGGGGATCTTGGTGACAAAGCGGCGGACCGAAGGCGCCTTCTGCATGCCGATCACCGAATCGTAGTCGCCGCACATGCCCGCATCGCTCAGATAGGCGGTGCCGCCCGGCAGGATCTGCGCATCGGCGGTCGGCACGTGGGTATGCGTACCGAGCACCGCCGAGACGCGGCCATCGGCGAAATGGCCGAAGGCCATCTTTTCGCTGGTCGCCTCGGCATGGAAATCGACGACGATCGCACTCACCCCCACCCTTCCCTCCCCCGCATGCGGGGGAGGGTTAGGGAGGGGGCCGCTGCCGAGCGGAAATTGCGCCAGAATCGATTCGAGCCGGGCGAACGGATCGTCGAGCGCGTCCATGAACAGCCGCCCCATCAAATTGACGACCAGCACTCTGTGTCCGGCGTCGAGCGGGCAGAGACACCAGCCGGCGCCCGGGGTTCCCTCCGGGAAATTGGCCGGCCGCAGCAGCCGTGGGTCGCGCGGAATGTAGGGGATCAGCTCGCGCTGGTCCCAGACATGGTTGCCGGTGGTCAGGACATCGGCGCCGGCATCGTAAAGCTCGCCGGCGAGGCGCTCGGTCAGCCCGAACCCGGCCGCCGCGTTCTCGGCATTGACGATTGCCACATCGATCGCGAGGTCGCGCTTCAGCTGAGGCAGATGCGTCTTGATCGCGTCGCGCCCCGAACGCCCGACCACATCGCCGCACAGGAGGATATTCAAAGAGGGGCTCCTACCACTCAACAAGGGCGTTGGCCGTAAGCCCCCACCCCAACCCTCCCCCGCAAGCGGGGGAGGGAGTTTTCAACGGCTGGCGCCATGGCCCTCTCCCGCATGCGGGGTAGAGCACGCACACATCTCGTCGTGACCGGCATTCGCGCCGTGCGTCCTTCGAGACGCGCCCTCCGGGCGCTCCTCAGGATGACGTAAATTTGTGCGTGACAACGACATCTTACCGTCATCCTGAGGAGGCGCGAAGCGCCGTCTCGAAGGACGCACTGCGCCCGATCCGAGACTCTGGTCGGTTCCGCGAAACCATTGAAGGAGAATGGGTGGAGCCGCCTCGGCCGTCGACCGTCTAAACCTCCGCGGCCCGCCATTGCAGGTGGGAGCCATGTACCGGAGCCACGACTCCGACAGGGACAGCCCCCATGAGGTAGGTATCGGCCCCGGGGTAACATGCGGGCTAACGCGCCGCGCAGCTCCACCCGCCCTCTACCTAGGGTGTCTCGAGGCGCGCCGCAATGGACTCGATGCGCTCGGCGATGTCGCGGATGCCGGAAGCGGCCGCTTCGGTCGCTTCGCCCCCGGGACCACCCCCAGATCCACCGGCGGCGCGCGTGCGGTTGCGTTCCTGCTGCACCGCCTCGTTGGCGTCCGACAATTCGTCGGCGATGACCAGCGAGGCCAGGAGGATCAGTCGGGCTTCGCCGATCTGGCCCAAATTCTTGGTGAACTCGCCGATTTTGGCGTCGACATATTGCGCCAGGCGGCGGATGCGCGGCTCCTGTCCGTCGCCGCAGCTGAGCGCAAAGTCGCGGCCGTTGACCTTGACGACGACCTGGCCCATCTCACTCCTCCCGTTCGAGCAGCCGCCCCAGCTTTGCCAGCGCGGCGTCGATCCGCCCGGCGATCGCCGCGGCGAGGTCTGTCACCCGCTCGTCGTCGGCGGCGCGGTTTGCCGGGTCCGCTGCCGCTTCGAGCCGCGCAACGGCCGCTTCGAGCCTGGCGATTGCGTCGTCGAGTTCGCTCATGTCAGCAGCTTAGGGACCGGCGGGCCGGCTCGTCAACGCGCCCAGCCTAACGCATTCCTAACGCACCCTCTCGTATTTCTGCAGCGAGCGGATGTAGGCCGGGCGCGGCGTCTCGGGGAAGAATTGCGGCCACTGCGTCCACGATACCTCGCCGACATAGAGGTCGCCGCGCGAATCGACGGCGAGGCCGTGCGGCCCGAGAAAGGCGGTCGGCGCCGTGCCGGCATGCGGGTCGCCAAACCGCGACAACAGCTTGCCCTGATTATCGACGATGCTGACCCGCGGCCCGAGATTGGGGCTGTTGCGGTTGACCCCCATCACCGGGCCCAATTCGCCGATGTAGCAGACCGGGCGATGGGTATGCGTCATGAAGATGCCGCACGGGCGGTGCAGATTGTTCCACTGCGCTTCGTACTTGCCGTTGCCGTCGAACACCTGGACCCGATGGTTCTCGCGGTCGGCGACATAGACCCAGCCATCGGCGTCGGTGCAGATGTTGTGGACGATGTTGAACTGGCCCGGCTCGGTGCCGGGCTCGCCCCACGACATCAAGAGCTTGCCGTCGGGCGAGTATTTGTGGACGCGGGCGTTGCCGTAGCCGTCCGAGACGTAGATGTCGCCGTTCGGCGCCAGCGCGGTGTGGGTGCAGCGGTGGAACGGTTCGCCGCTCATATAGGGCGCGGGCTTCCCCGGCACGCCGAGCTCCATCAGCACCTTGCCGTCCGCCAGCCGGCATTTGCGCACGAAAGACCCGCCATCATCGGTCAGGTAGATCGAGTCGTCGGGGCCCATATGCACCCCGTGCGCCCGCGGGTACTGCCCCTCGCCCCACGAACGCAAGAACTTGCCGTCCCGGTCGAACACCATCATCGGGTGCTCGCCGCGGTTGAAGGCATAGACGTTGTCGTTGGCGTCGACCCCGACCGCGCCGACTTCCTTGAACGACCAGCCGTCGGGCAGCTTCGCCCAGTCCTCGATGATGCGGTACCTGTACTCGCCGGTCCCGACAATGATCGACATGCAATTTCTCCCGATTGGTGTTGGGGCCGCGCTTCGGCTCAGTGAATCCTCTCGTATTTCTGCAACGCCCGCAGATTGGCCGGGTGCGGCTGGCCCGGGAAGAGGCCCGGCCACAAGGTCCAGCACACCTCGCCGACATAGAGATCGCCGTGCGAATCCGCGGCCAATCCGTGCGGCCCGATAAACGAGGTCGGCGCCGTCCCGGCAAACGGATCGCCGATCCGCGACAACAGCTTGCCCTGGTTGTCGACGATGCTGACCCGGGGCCCGAGATTGGCGTTGAGGCGGTTGACCGAAAGCTCGCCGATATAGCAGACCGGGTTATGGGTGTACGGCATGTAGAGACCGCACGGGCGGTGCAGATTGTTCCACTGCGTCTCGTATTTGCCGTTGCCGTCGAATACCTGGACCCGGTGGTTCTCGCGGTCGGCGACATAGACCCAGCCGTCGGCATCGGAGCAGATGTTGTGGACGAGGTTGAACTGGCCCTCATCGCTGCCGGGCTCGCCCCATGACATCAGCAATTTGCCGTCGGGCGAATATTTGTGGACCCGGGCGTTGCCGTAGCCGTCCGAGACGTAGATCTCGCCCTTCGGCGACAGCGCGGTGTGGGTGCAGCGATTGAACGGCTCGCCGCTCAAATAAGGCGCCGGCGTCCCGGGCACGCCCAGCTCGAGCAGCACCTTGCCGTCCTCGATCCGGCATTTGCGCACGAAATGGCCGCCGTCATCGGTCAGGTAGATCGAATCGTCGGGACCGATATGGACCCCGTGGGCGCGCGGATATTGCCCCTCGCCCCACGAGCGCAGGAACTTGCCGGTGCGGTCGAACACCATCATCGGGTGCTCGCCGCGCCCGAAGGCATAGACGTTGTCGTTTTTGTCGACGCCGACCGCGGCGACCTCCTTGAACGACCAGCCCTCGGGCAGCTTCGCCCAGTCTTCGATGATGCGATACCGGTACTCGCCGGTCCCGACTTCGATCGCCATGAATCGTCTCCTCGTTGCGCCGTGCGCTCGCTCGAAAGCGAGGTTAACGAAGCGGCGATCGGGAAACAATCGGCACGGCTGATCGGCCAGCGGCGGCGCCCTGCGCGCGGGATTTGCGGAAGTGGCGATCGACGCTTAGATTGGCAACCCATGAACGCTGCTGCTCCGCCGCTCCCCCCGCCCGCCAACCCCAAACTGCGCCGCATGGCGAATGCGCTGCGCGTGCT
>CAYMRQ010000204.1:0-8901 GCA_964392845.1 uncultured Rhizobium sp. | reverse complement strand
CCGACGATCTGCCTGACTTTACGCTGTCGACCCATGCGACGCTGTGCACGCACAACCCGCTCGGCGTCAAAGGCTGCGGCGAGGCTGGCGCGATCGGCGCGCCGGCGGCGATCGCCAACGCCATCGTCGACGCGCTGAAGCCGTTGGGGGTGCGCCATGTCGAGATGCCGGCGACCCCGGAAAAACTGTGGCGGCTGATCCAGCAGCATCAGCCGCGCGCCGCCGCTGAGTAGAGCATTTTCTCGTCATGGCCGGGCTTGACCCGGCCATCCACGCCTTCCGGCGAACGCCGGGAACCAAACCCGTGGATGCCCGGATCAAGTCCGGGCATGACGTGATCAAGGGATGGACGAGGGAGAGGCCCGATGTACGAATTCGACTACACAAGCCCGACCAGCCTCGACGATGCCGCGAGCCGGCTCAGTGACGCGGACGCCAAGCTCGTCGCCGGCGGGATGACGCTGATCCCGACATTGAAGATGCGCCTCGCCAAGCCTTCCCAGCTGATCGACCTTGGCGCGATCGCCTCATTGAAGGGCATCCGCGAAGACGGCGACGCCCTGGTGATCGGGGCGATGACCCGCCATGCCGAGGTCAACCGCTCGCCGGTCGTCCGGCGCGCGATCCCCGCCCTGGCGGCGATGGCCGGGATGATCGGCGACCCGGCGGTGCGCAACCGCGGCACGATCGGCGGCTCGATCGCCAACAACGACCCGGCGGCCGATTACCCGGCGGCGGTCGTCGCGCTCAACGCCTTCGTGCGCACCAACAAGCGCGAGATCGCGGCCGACGATTTCTTCACCGGCCTTTTCGAGACCGCGCTCGGCGAGGGCGAGATCGTCACCGGGGTGCGCTTCCCGAAGGTGGCACAGGCGAACTATCAGAAATTCAAGAACCCGGCCTCGCGCTATGCGATCGTCGGGGTGTTCGTGGCGCGCACCGGCTCGGGGGTGCGGGTCGCGGTGACCGGCGCCGGGGCTTGTGTCTTCCGCGTCCCCGCGATGGAAGCCGCCCTCGCAACTTCGTTCACGCCGGACGCGATCAAGGACATCGCGATCCCCGATACCGACCTCAACACCGACATCCACGCCAGCGCCGAATACCGCGCCCACCTCGTCAACGTGATGGCCCGCCGCGCGGTCGCGGCCTGCGGGTGATCAGCGTTCGTCGAGGTCCCGTCGGATAAGCTCCGCCGACGGGACAGAAATGCGGCCCTGGGTTCTTGGCTCATAGGGGTCGGCACGCTCCCAAAAGCCGGCGCGCAGCGCTTCTTCGAGGATGATGCGGTGCTCTGCCTCGGTGCTGCGGCCGTGCGCGCCTGTTTGGCGCTCCAGCGCGGCGACAATGTGCCGCGGCATGTCTCGGAGCAGCAGGTCGGGCATCTGCGCAATTCTCTCCGCACATGATTTGTCATACCGGCGAAAGCCGGTATCCACGGCAGACATGGATCCCCCAAGTTCACAAACGAAGTGCAACACCTCGCCAAGGTGTTGTCATGGGAGAGCATTATGAGCGCCTCTCGTTGGAGGAGCGCTGCCAAATTGCCCGGCTTTGTGGCGAGGGGCAATCGATCCGGCAAATCGCGGCAGCTCTGGATCGCCCGCCATCGACCCTCGCTGGCGAGCTGAAGCGAAACCGTGGCGCCCGGCTCGGCTACAAGCCCGCTGATGCCCAGGAGCAGGCGCGCGCCCGGCGATGGACCGGGGCTCGCCGGGCGCGGCGTCCGCCTCGCTCACTGCTGGCGCTTCCCGAGCTCCTCGTCGAGCTCCGGCAGGATCTTGAACAAATCGCCGACGATGCCGTAATCGGCGATCTGGAAGATCGGCGCCTCGTCGTCCTTGTTGATCGCGACGATGACCTTTGAATCCTTCATCCCGGCGAGGTGCTGGATCGCGCCGGAAATGCCGACCGCGACATAGAGCTCGGGGGCAACGATCTTGCCGGTCTGGCCGACCTGGTAGTCATTCGGCACAAAGCCGGCATCGACCGCGGCGCGCGAGGCGCCGACCGCCGCACCGAGCCTGTCGGCGACCTTTTCCAACAGGTGGAAATTATCGCCCGACTGCATGCCGCGGCCGCCCGAGATGATGACCCTGGCGCTTGTCAGCTCCGGCCGCTCCGATTTCGACAGTTCGGCGCGCACGAACTCGGAGAGGCCCGCCGAGCCGGTCGCCGCGACCGTCTCGATCGGCGCCGCGCCGCCCGCCGCCGCCGCCGGCGCAAAGGCGGTGCCGCGCACCGTGATGATTTTGATGGCATCGCGCGACTGCACTGTGGCGAGCGCGTTGCCGGCGTAGATCGGCCGCACGAAGGTATCGGGCGACACCACCGCGCTGATATCGGAGATCTGCATCACATCGAGGAGCGCGGCGACCCGCGGCATCAAATTCTTGCCCGAGGTCGTCGCCGGCGCCAGCACATGGCTGTAGCCGGCGGCGAGGGCGACGAGCAGCGGCGCCCAGTTCTCGGCGAGGCCATGATTGTAGGCATCATCATCGGCGAGTAGCACCTTGGCGATGCCGGCGATTTGCGCCGCGGCCTCGGCGATCGCGCGGCAATCCTTGCCGGCGACCAGGATGTGCACATCGCTGTCGGCCGCCTGGGCGATCTCGCCGGCGGCGGTGACCGCATGCAGCGTCGCGGGTTTCAGCGCCCGGTTGTCGTGTTCGGCAACGACGAGAACGGACATCAGATCACCCGCGCTTCATTCTTGAGCTTGTCGACAAGCTCAGCCACCGAGCCGACCTTGACCCCGCCCTGGCGCTTCGCCGGCTCCTCGACCTTGAGCGTTACCAGGCGCGGCGTGACGTCGACCCCCAGCTCCTCGGGGGTCATCGGCACGATCGGCTTTTTCTTCGCCTTCATGATGTTGGGGAGCGAAGCATAACGCGGCTCGTTGAGGCGCAGATCGGTGGTGACGACGATCGGCAGCTTGAACGCCACGGTTTCGAGCCCGCCATCGACCTCGCGCGTCACCTCGGCATGGCCGCCCTCGATCGTGACCTTTGAGGCGAAGGTCGCCTGCGGCCAGCCGAGCAGCGCGGCGAGCATCTGCCCGGTCTGGTTGCAATCATCGTCGATCGCCTGCTTGCCGATGATGACGATCTCGGGGCTTTCCCGCTCGATGACCGCCTTCAACAGCTTGGCGACGGCGAGCGGCTGCAATTCGACATCGGTCGGCACCAGGATTCCGCGGTCGGCGCCCATCGCCAAGGCGGTGCGGATCGTCTCCTGGCATTGCGCGACGCCGGCCGAGACGATGATCACCTCCTCAACGATGCCCGCCTCGCGCAGGCGCAGCGCCTCCTCAACGGCGATCTCGTCGAACGGGTTCATCGACATCTTGACGTTTGCGGTCTCGACCCCGGTCTGGTCCGCCTTGACCCGAACCTTGACGTTGTAGTCGACGACCCGCTTGACCGCGACCAGCGCTTTCATCTCGTCCTCATCGCTTCGGAATAGGGCGGCAGCGTGCGCTCGGAATAGTGCACGCGGACCCCTTGAAGGCAAGAGGGGGCGAAGGCAAGAGGGAGCGAAGGCAAGGCAGGGAGGGCTGCGGCCAGCCGCTGGAGATTGATCGCCGCCGCGGTCAGTAGCGCCGGTTCCTTACCGCCGTCAACGCGCGGCCCGGCGGCCGCCGCATCGTCGAGCGGCGAAAAATGCGTCTTCGCCGTAGGCATATCGATTGGTGCGCCTGGCGGCCTTCCTCGATCGGACTGAACTCAGTCCACCGCTGCGCATCGGCAATGATGTTGCCGCGATAGGTGAGATCGGAGAGTGTTGCTGGCCGAATTTTGCCGCCGACCCTCTCGTCCCCGCGAAGGTTCAACATATGACCGATTACCGTTTCTGCACCGTCGCCGACGAAGGCCGGGTGCGCATCGTCACGATCAACCGGCCCGAGGTGTTGAACGCGCTGCACAGCGAGGCGCATTGGGAGTTCGACCGGATGTGGAACGAGTTTGCCGCGAACCCGGATCTGTGGGTCGGGATCATCACCGGCGCGGGGAATCGGGCGTTTTCCGCCGGCAACGATCTCAAGGTCCAGGCGGCCGGACGGCGCGGCCCCCGGCCGGCGACCGGGTTTGCCGGGCTATCGCACCGCTTCGACCTCGACAAACCGCTGATCGCGGCGGTCAACGGCGTCGCGATGGGCGGCGGGTTCGAGACCGCGCTCGCCTGCGACATCATCATCGCCGCGGAAAATGCGGTCTTTGCCCTGCCGGAGCCGCTGGTCGGGCTGATTGCCGGCAGCGGCGTGCACCGCTTGCCGCGGATGATCGGGCAAAAGCAGGCGCTCGGCATGATATTGACCGGCCGCCGCGTCTCGGCCGCGGAGGGCAAGGCGCTCGGCTTTGTCAACGAGGTGGTTCCGGCGGGCGAGGCGCTCGAAGCAGCCCGGCGCTGGGCGGCGCAGATCCTCGAATGCTCGCCGATGGCGATCCGCGCCTCGAAACAGGTCGTCTACAAGAGCCTCGACGCGCCGACCCTCGAAGCCGCGATGACCACGACCTACCCGGCGGCGCAGGCCAATATCGACAGCCAGGACTACATCGAAGGCCCCAAGGCCTTCGCCGAACGCCGCAAGCCGAACTGGCAGAACCGGTAGCGGAGCGCTCCAAACCCGCCACGGATCAGCGTCGCCCCAACAGCGCCGGACCCGCTCGCGGCACCTGTTCCACCTGTTAATACAGGGAAAAAACAGGCGCGCCCCCCTTCTCGGCGACCCGCACCCCCGCTGTTTCCGCTGTCATCCGTGGAAAAATACGACGACCGGCCCCGCCAACGATCCCACAGTCGCAAGGCATCGAACAGCCTGGCGCGCGCCTAAAATTGCGAAATCGTCATTCGGGTCTATCTACTACAAGTCAGATTACAAACTATCTCATATTTATAAAGCATTATACCATAACACATCTTACCTAAATTGTCAATTTAATAATATTCGGGGTAAGCGATGGCCGCGGCGACCCGCTCGGCGCGCTGGCCAATATCGAAAACCAGGACTACATCGAAGGTCCCAAGGCCTTCGCCGAACGCCGCAAACCGAACTCGCAGAACCGATGAGGGGCGGGGCCGGCGCTGACCTTTTTCCAGGGCTGGTTTACGACGACCCATCGCCTTACGTTAGGACTATGAACCGCGACCAAGCTATTGCCGTCCTGCGCACACACCAGCCGGAACTGAGAGCCGCCGGCGTCGAGCACCTGTCTATTTTCGGGTCCGTGGCGCGAGGAGAGGCGAAAAGCAGCTCCGATGTCGATGTCGTGATCCGCCTGACGCCCGAGGCGAGCCAGGGCGGTTTCACCTATTTCGGCCGTCTGGACGACCTGACCCGACGACTTGAAGAAATCTTGGGCTGTTCGGTCGATCTCATTGCCGAGCCGGTCCGCAAGGAACGCCTGAGAAAAAATATCGAACACGAGGCAACATTTGTCTTTGATAGTTGACCGTGAATAGGAGAGAGACGGCGACAATAAGGGAGCAACAAACATGAAGTCGTCAGCCGTATTTGAACAGGAGGCGCGTCGCGTCGCGCGCGAGCTCTTTCCAAGCGGTGGCGGATATGGGCCTGTCATATTAGACGGGCGTGAGCGCGATGGTGTGATAAATGACGGAGAGACGATCCATATTATAGAGGCGACCACAAACCCTCAAAAGCGTAAGGCGAACCAGGACCTCGAAAAGAGCGTGCAGCTAAAGCGGGAACTGCAACGAGTCTACGGGGGGTTCAACTATCGAATTTGGTTCATCACAGAGAAGGATCCGACACCGGATCAGACGGCAGAAGCCGACGCGGCGAGAAAGAAAGCGCGATGTCCGGTTGCGGCGTTGAGTCTGAGCGCGTTCAGCCAGCGACTTATAGATGTCCCCGCATATCTTGCGGCGCGAGAGAATTATCCGTTTGGGAGCGTGCGGAATCCTGATCCGGCTGCGCCAACGAAACGAGTCGACGAGAGGCAGTTCATCCCCATAGACTTGATAGACGCCGATAGCCACGCGCCGGTTTCGCCTCAGAGGCTCGCCGAAGGCTTTCAGTCTGCGCCGGGAATTTATTTGTTGCTGGGGGATTTTGGTGCGGGGAAAAGCATGACGATGCGTCATATTTTTTATTTATTGAGAAATAATCACCGCGAAGGAAAGAGCGTAAATTTCCCTGTGTTCTTGAACCTCCGTGATCATGTTGGCCAGGACGAGCCCAGTAGCGCCTTGTTCGATCACGGAACTCGGATCGGCTTTTCTAATCCCGAACGTTTAGTCAGAGCTTGGAATGCGGGCTTTGTGCATCTGTTCCTTGACGGTTTTGACGAGATCGCCTCCAGTCGCTTCCGCGCGAGTGGGCAAGGACTCCGAGCAGTAAGGCGTCGTGCAATGACGCTCGTCCGAAAATTCGTAGAGCAACATTCAACTGATCAAACCTCCCTATTGATCAGTGGGCGAGCAAATTATTTCGGCACCGCCAACGAACGGACGCAGGCCATTGGTATGGCCACTCGAAACGTTACTACGTACACACTTAACGAATTTTCACTCGAACAGGTTCAGGAATACCTTAGGCGTCTTGGGCTAGATCAAAGTGATATACCGGATTGGCTGCCATCGCGGCCTTTGTTGCTCGGATATCTCGCGGTAAAGAACGTACTTCAAGATAACCGCGGGCGTCTTTCTGCCATGAGTAGAGCAGAAGGTTGGGATTATGTGCTCGATCAAATTTGCGTCCGCGAAGGTGGCCAGATTGAGGACCTCGGCGGTCAGACCGATCGGGTGCGGTTATTCGTGGATCGTTTGGCAACGCGAGCACGGGCCACGACCACCGGTCTTGGACCGATTTCAGCTCAAGAGATGACAGATATTTTCCGCGAGGTGTTCCCCGCCAGTCCTGACGAAGCGGCGCAGCAGCTGCTTTTGCGCATGGCGGGATTGACGGCCTCTATGGCTAACTCGGGCGGAGTGGTTGCGGTCCCGCCCGATCAAGAGGACGCCCGAGAGTTTGTCGACGGTGATTTAGTGGATGCCGCGCGTGCAGGTGACGTCGCCCGATTTGTAAAGTACATGTACGATGAACAACTTAATCGACTATTTAGTGATAGAAACTGTGTAACCATTATGGGGGATCTTGGCGTTGAGGTAGCTGCGCGGAAGCTGGTACCTCTCTCCACGGGCCAAGCGAGGGCGGCATTGCAGCACGCAGCCGAACAGATCGAAGCACCTTCCTTAGCACTCGACATAACGAATATCATTCAAAATTCGCTGTTGAGCTGTCCGACTGGGGACAAATCAAACAGGGATATCGTGCTAAAAAACGGATATTTCACGCAGTTTGAATTTTCGCCCGAGGTGGATCTTTCCGGAATCGTTCTTAGGGAATGTATAGTTGATAATATCTACATCGATCGCAAAGGCTCCAAAATTTCTGGACCACGAATGGAAGCATGTCTTATTCAGCAAATTTTCGGCGCAATCAGTCGGGCTGACCTTCCGGATAGCATCTTCGACGCAAACTGCGAGATTGAGACCTTCAGAGCCGATGTTGAAGATGAAACTGACATCCGGATACAGCCGTTGGCAGAGCCAGTAAGGGTGTTGCTGGTGACCCTGCGTAAACTGTTCGTCCAGCCAGGCCGCGGCCGGAAGGAAAATGCCTTTCCTCGCGGATTGGACGATAGGGAAAGGGTGTACGTCGCCGACATTCTCAGCCTTATAGCCAGAAATGATTTTGCTCACCCGCAACGTCTTGGCGGTCCGCCGGTATGGATACCCAACCGAACGAAGGCCAAGGATGCGTTGAGCATGCTGCTCGCGCCTCAGCAATCGACCCACCCGCTGATCGTAGCGGCGAGAAATCTATAGAGCCCTTTTCCCGATCTTGCCGCCCCCCTTGCCCCCATCTCCCTCCCGCGCTACTCGTGTCCGCAGCGAATCGGGTGGAGGGAGCGGAGATGATTTCGGGGGAATTCGATGTCGTCGTGGTCGGCGCGGGGAATGCCGGGATGTGCGCGGCCTTGGCGGCGCAGGAGAATGGCGCGCGGGTGCTGGTGCTCGAAGCGGCGCCGTTCGACGAGCGCGGCGGCAACAGCCGCTACACCGCCGGTGCGCTGCGCTTTGTCTATAACGGCGTCGACGACCTCTTAAAGCTCTGCGACCTCAGCGAAACCGAGATCGCCACATCGGATTTCGGCACCTATACGCAGGACAAATATTACGACGATCTCGGCCGCCTGACCGACTATAAAAGCAACCCCGACATGGCCGAGCTGCTGATCACCAAGAGCCAGGAAACCCTCCTGTGGATGCGCAGCAAGGGCATCCGCTTTGCCCCGATGTATTCGCGCCAGGCCTTCAAGCACGAGGGGAAATTCGTGTTCTGGGGCGGGCTCGCGCTCGAAGCCTGGGGCGGCGGGCCGGGTCTCGTCGAGGGCCTCTATAAATCGGCGGAAGACCGCGGCATCAAAATCGCCTATGAGGCGCGCGGCGAGCGGCTGATCCACGATGACGACGGGGTGCACGGGGTCGTCGCCAATGTCGAGGGCAAGACCACCGAGATCCGCGCCAAGGCGGTGGTGCTGGCCTGCGGCGGGTTTGAGGCGAATGCCGAGATGCGCACCCGCTATCTCGGGCCCGGCTGGGACCTCGCCAAGGTGCGCGGCACCCGCTTCAACACCGGCGGCGGGATCAAGATGGCGCTGGAGATCGGCGCGATGTCGTACGGCAACTGGTCGGGCTGCCACGCGGTCGGCTGGGACTATAACGCGCCCGAATTCGGCGACCTCGCGGTCGGCGACAATTTCCAGAAGCATTCCTATCCGTTCGCCATCATGGTCAATGCCGATGGCGTGCGCTTTTGTGACGAGGGCGCCGATTTCCGCAACTACACCTACGCCAAGTACGGCCGCGTGATCC
>CAYMRQ010000203.1:2726-8903 GCA_964392845.1 uncultured Rhizobium sp. | reverse complement strand
AGCGGTTTGACGGCAACCGGCGGGTTCAGGCTGGGCAGCGGTTTGGCGGGGGGTGGTTTGTCAGGCAGCTGTTGAATGGCAACCGGCGGGTGGGGGCTCCCGACGGGTGCCGGCGCCGCGCGCTCGGTCGGCGCGCAGGCGGCAAGCCAAAGCGGCAGGGCGAAGATGATCGCCGCTGGCCGCACCACCCGGATCCGCCACGCATCGCGGCCGGGTTTCTCCCGCAGCGCGATCGCCGCGTCGTCGATATCAGGCATTGGCGTATCCCCCGGCGCTATGTCGCCTGGAGATTACCCCTTGCCGGTCGCGCAGGGAACAGCACGCGGGCGCTGCGGCTCAGCCGGCCCCGTCGAGCAATGCAATGACCGCGCGGCGCAGCTCGGCCGGGCGATAGGGCTTGCGCAGCACCGGTCCGCGCAGCTCCTTGTCGCGGTAGGCCCGGACCAGATTGGCAAAGCCGCTGGCGTAGAGCACGGGCAGCTCGGGGCGCAGCGAGCGCGCCGCATTAGCCAGATCGACGCCATCGAGCCGCCCCGGCATCACCACGTCGGTGAACAGCACATCGACCCGCAGGTCCGGGTAGGCCCGCAGCAGGCGATCGGCATCATCCCCGCTCGCCGCCTCGAGCACGCGGTAGCCCGCCATCTCGAGGACAGCGAGCGCGACCTGGCGCACCTCGCGATCATCGTCGACGACAAGTACCGTCTTGGCCGGTTCGATCATTTGCCTGCTGCAAGCATCCGTCGACAAACAGCGCCGGCCCCCGATCGCTCCCACGACGCGGCTGAATTCGGCGGATAAACCGTTGCGCAAACCGGTTGCGATCGCGGCCCGGGCGGCGACAATGGCGGGAGTTGCGGAGCCTCTTCATGCACGCCTGGGATTCCGGCCAATACCTGCGTTTCGCCGACGAGCGCACGCGGCCCGCGCTCGACCTCCTGGCGCGACTCGACCAGGCCGCGCCGCGTCATCGGCTGCTTCTCTATCCGCGGCTGTTCTTCATCGCCACGCCCCGGTGATAAGGGCTGTCATTGCGAGGAGCGAGCGACGAAGCAATCTCCGGCAGCCGAGCTCGATCGGCGCGAGATTGCTTCGCTTCGCTCGCAATGACGATTAGGTTCGGGTCACGGAATGCCGAAACCGCAGGCATTAATTTGACGGAGACTCCGAATGTTGCAGATGGCCGGCCGCATGGCGCTGCTCGGCACCGAAACCGCCTTCGAGGTCCTGGCGCGGGCCAACGCGCTGGCGGCTGAGGGCCGCTCGATCATCAATCTGGGGATCGGCCAGCCCGACTTCCCGACCCCCGATCATATCGTCGAGGCCGGCAGAAAGGCATTGGCCGACGGCCATCACGGCTATACCCCGGCCAATGGCATTCCGCCCTTGCGCGCCGCGGTCGCCGCCGATTTGTGGCGGCGCCATCGGGTCGAGGTGTCGCCCGATCAGGTGCTGGTCGTGCCCGGCGGCAAGGTGACGATGTTCTTTGCGATCATGATGTTCGGAGAAGCCGGGGCCGAGATCCTGTATCCCAACCCCGGCTTCCCGATCTACGAGAGCGTCATCCGTTTTTCGGGCGCGACCCCGGTCCCGGTGCCGCTCTACGAGAGCGCCGGATTTTCGTTCAGCGCCGAGGAGGTGCTGGAAAAAATCACGCCGCGCACCCGCCTCCTGATCATCAACAGCCCGGCCAATCCCACCGGCGGGGTGGTGCCGCGCGCCGAGCTCGACCGGCTCGTCGCCGGACTCGAGCGCCATCCGCACGTCGCGGTGATGAGCGACGAGATCTACGGCGAGATCCTCTATGACGGGGTCGATATCGCCAAGCTCGGCCGCCGGGAGCTGGTGGCGCTGCGCCGCCGCATCCAGGTGATCTTCCAGGATCCCTACAGCTCGCTCAACCCTCGCCAGAAGGTCGGCTCGATCCTTGCCGAGCCGATGCGGGTGCACGGCGTCGAGCCTGACCCCACCCGGCGCGCGGCGCGGGTGCGCGAGCTCTTGTCGCTGTGCGGCCTCAATCCCAATTTCGCCGACCGCTACCCGCACGAAATGTCGGGCGGCCAGCGCCAGCGGGTCGGCATCGCGCGCGCGCTCGCGCTCAACCCGGAATTCATCGTCTGCGACGAGCCGGTCTCGGCGCTCGACGTGTCGATCCAGGCGCAGATCATCAATCTGCTCGAGGATCTGCGCGACAAGTTCAACCTGACCTATCTGTTCATTGCACACGATTTGTCGGTGGTGCGGCACCTCTGCCAGCGCGTCGCGGTGATGTATCTGGGCCGCGTCGTCGAACTGGCCGCATGCGACGAGCTGTTCGACAACCCGCTCCATCCCTACACAACAGCGCTACTCTCCGCGGTGCCGGTGCCGGACCCGACGGTCGAGGCGAACCGCGCTTTTCAGCCGGTCGTCGGCGAGGTGCCGAGCCCGATCAACCCGCCGCCCGGCTGCGTGTTCCACCCGCGCTGTCCGCTCGCGGTCGCGGAGTGCAAGCGGGTCCGCCCGGAATCTATGCCGACAAGCAGGCAACCCGGGTCGCCGCGATCCGTGGCGACCGTGCCGCGATGGAGTTCCGCGGTCTGCCGCCCGCGGCGCGCGACGAACTCGTCAAGGAACTTGGCGACAAGCTCACGGTGCAGGAGAGCGACTGGAATTGCGCCCACTTTCTGACGCCCAACCACAAGAGAAAGCCGTTCGACGACGTCCGCGTGCGCCGGGCCCTGAGCCTGGCGATCGATCGGTGGCGTGGCGCGCCGGAGATTGCCAAGATCGCCATCGTGCGCACCGTGGGGGGCATTGTCTTTCCGGCGTCCCCGCTGGCGGCGACCAAGGAGGAATTGGAGAAGCTCGCCGGGTATTGGCCCGACATCGAGAAGTCGCGGGCCGAGGCGCGGCGCCTGTTGAAGGAAGCCGGGGCCGAGGGGCTCAGCTTCGAGCTGTTAAACCGCACCGTCGACCAGCCTTACAAGTATGACGGCGCCTGGGCGCTCGACGAGTGGACCAAGATCGGGCTCAAGGTCACGCAACGCGTCGTGCCGACCGGCCCGTGGTTCGAGGCGATGCGCAGCGGCAATTTCGACGTTGTCCTCGAAGGCAATTGCAACAACGTGCCAAACCCGCTGCTCGATGTGCAAAAATATCTGCCGAGTTCGGTTTTCACCGATAACTACGGACACTATGAAGACCAGCAGGAGATCGATCTCTATCAGAAGATGCTGCGCGAGACCGACCCGGCGAAGCAGCGCGCGCTGATGCGCCAGTTCGAGAAACATGTGCTCGACGACCAGGCTCACGAGATCTTCGTGTTGTGGTGGTATCGGATCGTGCCGCACCGCTCGTATGTCAAGGGCTGGAAGATCAGCCCGAGCCATTACCTCAACCAGGATCTGGCGACGATCTGGCTCGACAAATAGCAGCCGATCGGGGATCCCGGGCCGTGCCGGAAGCGGCGCGGTCCTGTCCCCCGCCTTCGCGCACGTCGCGGGCATGACAGGAGCGGCGGGATCTGGCATGCTGCCGGCCGGGTAACGCCCGCCGCGGCGCGTGATGAGACAAAAATACGGCAGGCCCGATCGCGGGTTGGCCGGACCGGGAGGGAGCGATGCAAGGGGGTTTGCGGTTCTGGGCGACCGGCTTCGCCGCTCTGTTGGCCGCGGCGCCGGTGATCGCGGCCGAGACGGCCCCGAAGCGGGGCGGCACGCTGACCTATATGATCCCGGCCGATGCCCCGCCGAGCTTCGACGCCCATCGCGAAGGCACCTTCGCAACCCTGCACGCCACCGCCCCGTTTTACAGCGTGCTGATCCGGATCAACCCGGAGAACCCGTCCTCGACCACGGATTTCGCGTGCGATTTGTGCACCGAGGTACCGAAGCCGACCAATGAGGGCCGGACCTACACCTTCAAGCTGCGCGACGGGGTCAAATATCACGACGGTTCGCCGTTGACCGCTTACGATGTAAAGGCCAGCTGGGAGCACATCATTTTCCCGCCCGAAGGCGTGTTGAGCCCGCGTCGGAGCTGGTACACGATGGTCGACCGGATCGAGGTGCCCGACCCGGCGACCGTCGTCTTCCGCCTGAAGTTCGCGACATCAGCCTTCCTGCCGGCGCTCGCCGATCCGTTCACCTACGTCTACCAGAAGGCCAACCTCGACAAGGACCCGCACTGGTACGAGAAAAACATCATGGGCTCGGGCCCGTTCAAATTCGTCGCTTATGAGACCGGCCAATCGGTCACCGGGGTGCGCAACCCGGATTATTACCGCAAGGGTCTGCCGTATCTCGACGGCTTCATCGGCATTTATGCGGCCAAGCAGGCGACCCGGATCGACGCGATCCGCGCCGACCGCGCCGCCGCGGAGTTCCGCGGATTGGCGCCCTCGGCGCGCGACGAACTGGTCAAAGAGCTTGGCGACAAGCTTACGGTACAGGACAGCGACTGGAATTGCGGCAGCCTGGTGCAGATCAACCACAAGAAAAAGCCGTTCGACGATCTCCGTGTCCGGCGGGCCTTGAGTCTGGCTATCGATCGCTGGCGCGGCGCCCAGGCGCTGTCCAAGATCGCCACCGTACGCACGGTCGGCGGCATCGTCTTTCCCGGGTCGCCCTTGGCCGCGACCAAAGAGGAGCTCGAGCAGATCGCCGGATATTGGCCCGACATCGAGAAGTCGCGCGCCGAGGCCAAACGCCTGTTGAAGGAGGCAGGGGCCGAGGGTCTCAGCTTCGAGCTCTTGGTTCGAGGCGTCGATCAGCCTTATAAAACCGTGGGCATTTGGCTCGTCGACGAATGGAGCAAGATCGGGCTTCAAGTCACCCAACGGGTAGTTCCGAGCGGCCCATATTTTGAGGCTCAACGGAGCGGCAACTTCCAGGTCTATTCCGGCGCGAATTGCCACGGCGTGCCCAACCCGTTGCTCGACGTCCAAAACTATCTGCCAAGCACCTACTACACCGGGAATTATGGATTTTTCGAGGACCCGCAATTAGTTGCCATTTACGAGAAAATGCTGCGCGAGACCGATTTTGCCCAGCAGCGCGTGCTGATGCGCGATTTTGAAAAACGCGTGATCAACGACCAGGCTCACACGCTCTATCTGCTGTGGTGGTACCGGATCATCCCCCATCAGTCATATTTGAAGGGCTGGAAGATCAGCCCGAGCCATTTCATCAACCAGGACTTGGCGTCTGTTTGGCTCGACAAGTAATGGATAGGGTGTAGGCAGCAATGTATCGCTACATCATCACTCGGGTGCTGCTGGTGTTCCCGACCCTGGCCGGGGCGGCGACGCTGGTGTTCATCTTGATGCGCCTCATCCCGGGCGACATCTGTCTCGTGCGGCTTGGCGGGGGCGGCACCAGCTTCACCGCCCAGGCGCTCGCCACCTGCCATGCCGAGATCGGCATCGACCGGGCGTGGATCCTGCAATACCTCGATTTCCTGTGGGGTCTGGCGCGCTTCGATCTCGGGACCTCGATGTGGTCGGGCAAGGCCGTCGTCGTCGAGATCGCCACCCGCTTTCCGATATCGCTCGAAGTCGCGGTGATGGCGACGATCCTGTCGGTTACCCTCGCGATCCCGCTCGGCATGATTTCGGCGCTGAAGCAGAACACCTGGATCGACCTTGCGGTCCGCAGCTTCTCGATCGCCGGGCTGGCCACGCCGTCCTTTTGGCTTGGTATCATGGCGATCCTGATTGTGCTCGACATTACCCAGGCGATTACCGGGCAACCCTGGATGCCGCCGATCGACTATGTTCCGCTGTGGCAGGACCCGATCCGCAACCTGTCGATCGTGATGCTCCCGGCGCTGACGATCGGCTATCGCTACGCCGCGGTGTCGATGCGGATGACCCGCTCGGCGATGCTCGAGGTGCTGCGCGAGGATTACATCCGCACCGCGCGAGCCAAGGGGCTGATCAATCGGCTGGTCATCAACCGGCATGCGCTGAAGAACGCGCTGTTGCCGGTCGTCACCGTGGTCGGCATCGAGCACCAGCGGCGACGGGGGAATGTCCACCGCGACGGACACGGCGGCCTGCTCGCCCAGGATGTTGGCGGTTTCGGCCACCTCGTGCAGGATCTCCCGCAGGTCCAACCGCTCGAGGTGGAGCGACGCGCGTCCCTCGTCGGCCCGGGCCAGCATCAGCAGCGAATCGACCATCTCGGTCATGCGATG
>CAYMRQ010000203.1:0-2716 GCA_964392845.1 uncultured Rhizobium sp. | reverse complement strand
AGTTCGCGTTTCTGATGGGCGGCCTCGTCGTCACCGAGCAGGTGTTCAACCTGAACGGGATCGGCCGCCTGATGGTGCTGTCCGTGCAGAACCAGGATTACACCCTGACCCAGGCGCTGGTGATGCTGGTCGTCACGATTGTTGTACTGAGCAACCTCGTGGTCGATCTGCTCTATGCCTGGCTCGACCCGCGCATCCGCCTGCGTTGAATGTACTGGCCTGAGAGGGCTTATCCATGACCGTCGCCGCCCCGACCCCCACCGGCCTTCCCGCCCTTGCCGACGATTATGGCCTCGCGCCGCGCGGCATCTTCGCGATCTCGTTCGATTTTCTGCGCCGCCAGCCGGTCGGAGCGATCGGCATGGTGCTGGTGGCGATCTTCGGCCTCGCCGGCATCTCCGCCGACTGGATCGCGCCCTATAGCCCGACCGCGAACAACTTCGCCGTGATGACCGAGGCGCCGAACTGGGCGCATTGGCTGGGCACCGACCAGCTCGGGCGCGATCTGTTGTCGCGCATCCTGTTCGGCGCGCGCACCGCCTTCATCGTCGGCCTGACCTCGGCGCTGGTCGGCGGGTTCAGCGGCCTCGTGATCGGGGTCTCCAGCGCCTATTTCGGCGGCCAGATCGATTTGTGGCTGCAGCGCCTAGTCGACATCGTGATCGCTTTCCCGCTGATCATCATGGCGCTGGCGGTCGTCTCGATCTTCGGCACCGGGCTGCAAAACGTCATCATGGCGATCACGATCCCGCTGATCCCGCGTTGCGCGCGGGTCGTGCGCTCGAGCGCGCTGGCGATCCGCGAGGTGCCTTATGTCGATGCCGCGCGCGCCCTCGGCTACGGCCATATGCGGATCATCCTGTGCCATATGGTGCCGAATGTGATGGGCCCGTTCCTGGTGATCATCACCGCCTTTGTCGGGCAGGCGATCCTCGCCGAGGCCGCGCTCTCGTATCTCGGCCTCGGCGTGCAGGAGCCGGTGCCGGCCTGGGGGTTGATGCTGCAAGGCGGCGCCGAGGAATACGCGACGACGGCGCCGTGGATCGCCGTCTTTCCGGGCCTTGCGATCATGCTGACCGTGTTCGGCATCAACCTGTTCGGCGACTCGCTGCGCGACGTGCTCGATCCCAAGATGCGCGACCGCTGAGCCGGCTGCAACGAGGAGCACGCCATGCTGGAAGTCGAACGCGCGGCCGATCTCAAGGCCTATGAAGGCAAGGAGATCGGGGTCAGCGACTGGTACACGGTAACCCAGGAACAGATCGACAAATTCGCCGACGCGACCGGCGACCACCAATGGATCCATGTCGATGTCGAGCGCGCCAGCCGCGAGATGCCGGGCGGCAAGACGATCGCCCATGGCTGGCTGACCCTGTCCCTGGTGCCGCGCCTCGCCTCGACGTTGTACCGGGTCAAGAACCGCTCGCGCGGCATCAATTACGGCGCCAACCGGGTGCGCTTTACCGGCATGGTGCCGGCCGGCTCGCGCATCAGGCTGCGCCTCATGATCAAATCGGTCGAGCCGGTCGATGGCGGCGGGACCCGGATAACCTCCGACGGCACGATGGAGGTCGAAGGCGGCGCCCGCCCGGTCCTTGTCGCCGAGACGATCGGCGTCAGCTACGAGTGAGGGCACCGCGCCGCCCGACACTACCGGTTCTTCAGCACGTCCGTGAGGATATTGCGCAATTCGGGGCTGATGCCGACCGCCAGCCCGGCGAGCAGCGCGACGCCAAAGGCGCGATAGGGATGGGCTTGCGTGCGGGCGGTCAGCTCTCGCGCCGCCAAGCCGCCGAGGGCGGCCGCGATGTCGTTGACATCGCCGGCGCGGCTGGGGTCCGCGGCGCCGATCCCCACGCCCGCCGGGCTGCGTCGGGAGATCATGCGGGCTACCAGGATGATCACTCCCGCCACGACGAGCCCCACTAGGCCGACGACGAGGGCGGCGAACGGCGCCGGCATGATCGGGGCGAGAGACAGATAAAGTGCGGCGCCGAGAAAAACCACCGAAACGGCCACGAAGACGATGGCAGCGACCGCCGCCGCCAGCGAGATCGCCACGCGTGACAGCAAACGCTCCAATTTCCCGGGCTCGCGCGCGACCGAAGGCGGGTCTAGCCGCGGCGCCCGCTCAGAAGCAGGCCGAGGATGATTCCGGTGGCGAAGGCGGTCAATGCCGAGGCGATCGGCCGTTCCTCGATTTCGCGGCCCACGTTCTGAGCGTGCCGCCTGGCTTCGGTCCACACCTTGTCGGCCGAGGCCACGACCTTTTCTTCAGCCCCGGCGACGCTGTTGCTGGCAAGCTCGCGCATCGTTCCGGCGATCTTGGCGAAGTCGGTGCGGAGCTGCTTGATGTCGGTCTGCAACGCAGCGATGTCGGCATTCGGTTGGTCAGCCATGACGGCCCTCCGTTGCTGTGCATTATTTCGAAACGGCCGCCGCGGACAAAAGATCCCGGCCGGGCGATCGAGCCGTCCGCTCCGCGAGGTCGGGTCGGCTCGGACTGGCCATCCCGGAAGCGGGCTCGCGCCAAGATCCCGGATGCCGCGGCTCACCCGGTCAGCACCGCCTTGCCGATGACCTGGCGGTCGATCACTACCTGGATCGCGTCTGCCGCCCGTTCAAGGGGAAACCGGTGCGAGATGCGCGGCCTGAGCTTCCCTTGCCCGGCCAGCTCGACGAGAAGCTTCATGTTGGCGCGGCCGATCTCGGGCTG
>CAYMRQ010000202.1:0-9003 GCA_964392845.1 uncultured Rhizobium sp. | reverse complement strand
GGTCGAAGCCGATGAGAGCGACGGCACCTTCACGCGGCTGCGAGCGACAATCGCCATCGTCACCAACATCGATCCCGAGCACCTCGATTTCTACGGCGACTTCGCCGCGTTGCAGCAGGCCTTCGAGAGCTTTGTCGGCAATATCCCGTTCTACGGGTTGGCGGTGCTGTGCATCGACCACCCGGTCGTCCAGAGCATGATCGGCCGCCTGTCGGAGCGGCGGATCCTGACCTACGGGATCAGCCCGCAGGCCGACATACGCGCGACCAACATCCGGCTCGGCCCCGACGGCAGCCATTACGACGCGGTGATCGCCGACCGCGTCACCGGGCAGGAGCGGATGCTCACCGGCCTGTTCCTGCCGATGTTCGGCGAACACAACGTCCAGAACTCGCTGACCGTGCTGGCGCTCGCCGAGGAAATGAGTCTCGGCGACGAAGTGGTGCGCGCCACCTTACGCAATTTCAAGGGCGTGCGCCGGCGCTTCACCAAGACCGGCGAATGGAACGGCGTCACGATCATCGACGATTACGGCCATCATCCGGTCGAGATCGCGGCTGTGCTGAAGGCGGCGCGGGCGATCGTCCTCCGTGATGAAAGGGGTGGCCGGGTGATCGCCATCGTGCAGCCGCATCGCTTTACCCGCCTCGCCAATTTGTTCGACGGTTTCTGCACCTGCTTCAACGATGCCGATCTCGTGCTGGTCGCCGATGTCTATCCGGCCGGCGAGGCGCCGATCGCCGGCGCGTCGCGCGACGCGCTGGTTGCCGGCCTCGGCGCGCACGGCCATCGCAACACCCGAGCCCTGCCGGGGCTGGACGATCTCGCGCCGCTGCTGCGCGACTTGGCCCGCCCCGGCGACATCGTGGTATGCCTCGGCGCCGGTTCGATCACCAACTGGGCGAACGGCCTGCCCAACGATCTCGCCAGGCTGGATGCGCGGAGCCGGGTGGCGTGACGGCCCAACCAGACACAAGCGATGGCGATTGGCTGCGGCGGCTGCCACCGGTCCGCGGCCGGCTCGTGGCCAACGCCCCGATCGGACATTTGACCTGGTTTCGCGTCGGCGGCCCGGCCGAATTGCTGTTCCGGCCGGCCGATCTTGACGATCTGGTCGGTTTTCTTGCGGCGATGCCGCGGGATGTGCCGGTGACGGTGATCGGCATCGGCTCGAACCTCCTGGTGCGCGATGGTGGCATCCCCGGCGTCACGATCCGCCTCGGCCGCTTCTTTGCTGACATTGCGACCGGCATCGACGCGGTGAGAGCCGGGGCCGGCGCGCTCGACCTCAACGTCGCGCACGCCGCCGCCGAGGCGGGGATCGCCGGGCTCGAATTCCTGTCGGGCATCCCCGGCACGATCGGCGGCGGAATCAGGATGAACGCCGGTGCCTATGGCGGCGAGTTCAAGGATGCGCTGGTTGGCGCCGACGCGCTCGACCGAAAGGGCACGCTGCACCGGCTCGAGGTCGCACAATTGGGGCTGTCGTACCGCCATTGCGCCGTCGACCCGGCCTGGATCTTTGTCGCGGCGCGCTTCAAGGGCGTGGCAGGCGACCGCGCCGCGATCGCCCGCCGGATGGCCGAGATCCACCGGGCGCGCGACGCCTCGCAGCCGATCCGGGCGCGCACCGGCGGATCGACCTTCGCCAACCCGCCCGGCCATCAGGCGTGGCAGCTGATCGACGCGGCCGGCTGTCGCGGTATTGCCCACGGCGGCGCGATGGTCTCGGAAAAGCACACCAATTTCCTGATCAACACCGGCGATGCGACGGCCGCCGACATCGAGTCTCTCGGCGAAGAGGTGCGGCATCGGGTTGCTGACCAATTCGGCATTGTCCTCGAATGGGAGATCCGCCGCATCGGGCTGCTGCTGCCCGGGACCGTACCGGCTGCGGACCAGCTCGCGAGGACAGGATGAGGATGCGCGCGGGACACGCCGCACCCCCACCGTTGCGGCGCCGGCGCCGGATTCCACCCGCGATGCGCCGCGCCGCTGTGTGGGCGATCGTGGTTGTGCTCGCCGCCGCCGGTTACGGCATGGCTGTGCTGAGCCGGCTGCCGATCGGCCAGGCGATCCTCGCCGGGGCCGCCGACCGGGCCCTCGCGGTGAGTGCGGCGCTCGGGCTGGTTGTCGTCAATATCGAAGTCGAGGGCCGCGAGACCACCGACGGCGCGACGATCATGGCCGCGCTGAACGCCGAACGCGGCACGCCGATCCTCGCGGTCAGCCCGAGCCGGGCGAAGCAGAAGCTGGAGAGCCTGCCTTGGGTGCGCTCGGCCGCGATCGAGCGCCGGCTGCCCGGCACCCTGCTGGTCAGGCTGGTCGAACGCCACCCGCTCGCGGTATGGCAGCACGCCGGCAGGCAGGAGCTGGTCGATCGCCAGGGGGCGGTGATCCCGGTCAAGGATCTGACCCGTTTTGCCCGGCTGCCGACGGTGGTCGGCGAGGATGCCGCGCGCCACGCCGCCGCGCTGATCGACATGCTGGCGCGCCAGCCCGAGCTTGCCGCCCGGGTGACCGCCGCCGTTCGGGTCGACGACCGGCGCTGGAACCTGCGGATCGACAATGCGATCGACGTGCTGCTGCCCGAGGCAAATCTCGGCGAGGCGTGGGCCCGGCTGGCCGCGCTCGAACGGGCGAACCGCCTGTTGCAGCGCGATATCCAGACCGTCGATATGCGGCTGCCCGATCGGCTGGTGCTGCGCGCCGCCGGCGCGCCGCTCAAGGAGGCTGCGCCGGCGAAGAAGGCGCGTCCGTCGGGCAAGAGCACATGAAGAAGAGCGCTGCGCCGCCAACCAACTCCGCGGGCAACTCCGCGGGCAACTCCGCGGGCAACTCCGCGGGCAACTCCGCGGGCAGCTCCGCGGGCAGCTCCAGGCGCAGCTCCAGGGGCAACGGCAACGGCGCGCGCCCCAGTCAACGCCATGGGCCGGTGCGTCCGCGCGGCAGCATGATCGCGGCGATCGATATCGGCACGACCAAGATCTGCTGCTTCATCGCGCGCGTCGAAGACCAGCCGCGCGTCCTCGGCATCGGCCATCAGATCGCGCGCGGCGTGCGGAGCGCCACGATCATCGATCTCGATGCCGCAGCCCATTCGATCCGCAATGCCGTACACGCCGCCGAGGAAATGGCCGGCGAAACGATCGGGCGCGCCGTCGTCAACCTGTCGGGCGGCTATGCCGCCTCGCGGATCGTCAAGGCGGAAATCGGGGTCGGGCGGCGCGAGATCACCGATAGCGACCTGCGCCAGGTCCTCGAACGCGGCTACCTGATGCGGGAAGCACCCGACCGGCAGGTGATCCATTCGATCCCGGTCGGCTTCTCGATCGACGACAGCCGCGGCATTCTCGACCCGCGCGGCATGGTCGGCGAGCGGCTCGGCGTCAACATGCATATCGTTACCGCCGCCACGGCGAGCGTGCGCAACCATACCGCCGCGATCGGGCGCTCGCATCTCGAAGTCGAGGCGCTCGTCGTGAGCCCCTACGCCGCCGGGCTCGCCTGCCTGGTCGACGACGAGATGGATCTCGGCGTCACGGTTATCGACATGGGCGGCGGCACGACGACGATCGGTGTTTTCTTCGGCGGCAATCTGGTCTTCGCCGACGCGGTGCCGGTCGGCGGCCTCCATGTCACCAACGACATCGCCCGCGGGCTCGCAACCCCGCTGGCGCATGCCGAGCGGATGAAGGCGCTGTTCGGCAGCGCCATTGCCTCGACCCTCGACGAGCGCGAGATGATCGCCGTTCCGCAGATCGGCGAAGAAGAAGACGGCCATGTCAACCATGTGCCGAAATCGCTGCTCGTCAGCATCATTGCCCCGCGCATCGAGGAGACGTTCGAGCTGGTACAGCAACGGCTGGAAGCGAGCGGCTGCGACAAGATCGCCGGCAGGCGTGTCGTGCTAACCGGCGGCGCCTGCCAGCTGCATGGGGTGCGCGAGCTGGCCGGGCTGATTCTCGACAAGCAGGTAAGGATCGGCCGGCCGATGCGAATCAAGGGCTTGGCCGAAGCCACTCACGGCCCGGCTTTTTCGACCGCTGCCGGGCTATTGCTTTTTGCCATGTCCGAACGCGCCGAATCGCCGCGCCCGCCGCGCCGCGCCGCGAGCGGGATGTTTGGTCGGGTTGGACAATGGATGCGCGAGAATTTTTGAGTTTGCTTTGATTTTTCTTTGGCTGCGGGTACCTCGTTTGCCGCAAAGCAGGTACTATCGGCGTGCGTCATCAGGGGAGCGCAACCCGAAGGGGGGCCGCTCCGGCGCCGGTCGGCGGCGATCGGAACGAGGGGGAGCCGGCCTCTTGGGACCGGGCATGACCACACTCGCGCAGGCGTGGAGGGCGATAGCATGATCAATCTCAGCATCCCGAAGGACGAACAGGAGCTAAAGCCCCGCATTACCGTCGTCGGGGTTGGCGGCGCCGGGGGAAACGCCGTCAACAACATGATTCGTTCGAACCTGGTCGGGTGCGAATTCATCGTCTGCAATACCGACGCGCAGGCGCTGCAGCTATCGACGGCGCCGCGCAAGATCCAGCTCGGGATCGGGGTGACCCATGGCCTCGGCGCCGGCGCGCGGCCCGATGTCGGCCGGGCGGCCGCCGAAGAGGCGGTCGATGACATTCTCGAATCGATGCAGGGCTCGAACATGGTGTTCATCACCGCCGGCATGGGCGGCGGCACCGGCACCGGCGCCGCCCCGGTGATCGCTCGCATCGCCCGCGAATCGGGGATTCTGACGGTCGGCGTCGTCACCAAGCCGTTCCAGTTCGAGGGCGTCAACCGCATGCGCGTCGCCGAATCCGGGATCGAGGAGCTGCAGAAATACGTCGACACGCTGATCATCATCCCGAACCAGAACCTGTTCCGCATCGCCAACGAGCGCACGACCTTCGCCGACGCCTTCAAGATGGCCGACGATGTGCTGCATTCAGGGGTGCGCGGGGTTACCGACCTGATGGTGATGCCGGGCCTCATAAATCTCGACTTCGCCGATATCCGCACGGTCATGAGCGAGATGGGCAAGGCGATGATGGGGACCGGCGAAGCCGACGGCGAGCGCCGGGCGATCGACGCCGCCGAGGCCGCGATCAACAACCCGCTGTTGGAAGACGTGTCGATGAAAGGCGCCCGCGGCGTCTTGATCAACATCACCGGCGGCAGCGATATGACCCTGTTCGAGGTCGACGAGGCCGCCAATCGGATCCGCGAGGAGGTCGACCCCGACGCCAACATCATCTTCGGCTCGACCTTTGACGAGAAGCTCGCCGGCAAGATGCGCATCTCGGTCGTCGCGACCGGCATCGAGGCCGAGCTTACCCAGGAGCAGGGACGCCCGGGGCTCGGCGGGCGCGGTGCCGATGGCGCGCCCGGCTTGCGCGATTCGGGATCTGGCTACACCCAGCCGATGCTGACGCAGAACGCCGCCAGCGAGGCCCCGCCACGAGGCGAAGCGCGCGCGCAAGGCCCGAGCGAGCCCGTCCCTCCGGCAGCCGAGGCGGCGGAAAACGCGGCGGTGCGCAGCGGTGCCTTTATCGCGCCGCGGCCGGTCGATGCGGGACCCGCTCGCCCGGTGCCGATTGTTCAGTCCACCGGGGCCCAGCCGGCCGTCGAGACGGCCGGGTCAACGCCGCGGGGCGATGCCCAGCCCCGGCCCAAGGGCCGGGTGCCGAGCCTCATCGAGCGGGTCACCGGGGTCGGCCGCGCCCGACCTCCGGCACCGATGCCGGATCGCTCGCCACGGCCGGCCGCCGCGCCAGCGCGCCCGGCCCAGCCGCGGCTCGCGCCGCTCGAGCCCGAGGAGCGGCCGGGTACCAACAAGGAAGACGATTTGCTCGACATCCCGGCCTTTCTGCGTCGCCAGGCCAACTGAGCCTCCCCGCCATGGCGTTGGCCGGTCTGCCGGTCGGCCCCGATCGGGTTGTTCGCGTCGCATGAGCGGTGCCCTCACACTGCTAGATCTTGTGCCCGCCGGGCACGCGCTATGCAACAATTGGCAACAATGTTTGATTTGTGGCGATCTGGTGGCAGCACTAGGTTGCGCCTAGGAATCCGTTCCACTTCGAATGTTGCCGTATGCTGAGGGATATGGGGATTGCGCCGCAGCGGAGTTTGAGGGCCGTCGCCGGCTGCCGCGGCATTGGGCTGCATTGCGGGCAGCCGGTCGCGATGACGCTGCGCCCGGCGCCGCCGGATCATGGAATCGTGTTTCGCCGACTGGATGCCGGCGTCGAAATCCGCGCGAGTTGGACCAGGACAGCCGAGTCGGCACTGTCGACCGTGCTGTCCAACGGCGAGGGCATTCAGATCGGCACGATCGAGCATCTGATGGCGGCGTTCGCCGGGAGCGAGGTCGACAACGCGCTGGTCGAGCTGGATGGGCCCGAGGTACCGATCATGGACGGCAGCGCGGCGCCGTTCATGCAGCTGATCGATCGCGCCGGGATCGTCCCGCAAGACGCCGCGCGGCGCGCCTTCAAGATCCTCAAGCCGGTGTGGGTCGGCGACAACGGCGCTTCGGCGGCGCTGTTGCCCGATCACGGCTTCTCGATGAGCTTTGAGATCGATTTCGACAATCCGCTGATCCGCCGGCAGGATATCGCGCTGAATTTTGAGCCCGGGACCTTCAAGGCTGAGCTTGCCCCGGCCCGCACCTTCGGGCTGCTCGACGATTGGCCGCGTCTCAAGGCCGCCGGGTTGGCGCGCGGCGGGTCGCTCGACAACGCCGTCGTGGTCAGCGGCAACCGGGTGCTGAATGATGGCGGGCTGCGCTTTGCCGACGAATTTGTCCGCCACAAGCTGGTCGATGCCTTGGGCGACCTTTATCTGGCCGGCGGACCGATCATCGGGCATTTCCGCGGGCTGCGATCCGGCCATGCCCTGACCCGCCGGCTGGTTGCGGCACTGTTTGCCGATTGCGATGCCTGGTGCGACACGGCGATCGTCGAGAGCGCGGGGTTCGGCACCGTCGCCTGGCCGGACGCCTCCCGGGTCGCGCGCGCCTGATCGAATCGCTTGGCGCTGGCGGTTTTTCGTCGTCGGCGCGATTCGTGCTATAAGCACCCCCGGGAATTGTGGTCGGGGTTGAGAGCGCCAATGCGTCTGTTGTTGCCGCCGCCGCCGCGGTGTGTCGCGGCCATGTTGCTGATGGTCGCGCTCGCTGCCTGCGGCGACTCGACGAACCAAGCTTATATCGAAAAACCGGTCGATGAGCTCTACAACAAGGCCATGGACGCCCTGGTCGACGAGAACTACAAGGTTGCAGCCAATACATTCGATCAGGTGGAGAGCCAGCATCCCTATTCGGTATGGGCAACGAAAAGCCAATTGATGCAAGTCTATTCCCTGTACGAGGATGGAAGATACGACGATTCGATCATCGCCGCGGATCGCTTCATCCAGCTGCATCCAGGCCACCGGGATGTTGCCTATGCCTATTATTTGAAGGCAATTTGCTACTATATGCAAATCGTCGATGTCGGCCGTGATCAAAAGTTGACCGAGCTGGCCCTTAAATCGCTCGATGATGTGGTTCGCCGCTTTCCCGACAGCAAATACGCGCGCGATGCCAAGCTCAAGCTCGACTTCACGCGCGATCATCTGGCAGGAAAGGAAATGGAAATTGGCCGATATTACCTGAAACGTCGAGAATATCTGGCCGCGATAAACCGCTTCAAACGGGTCATCGACAATTTCCAGACGACGACGCATGTACCCGAAGCGCTCGAGCGGCTCGTCGAATGCAATCTTGCGCTCGGCCTGACCCGGGAAGCCAAGGAGAACGCGGCGGTGCTCGGCTACAATTACCCGGGCAGCCGCTGGTACGGCGATGCCTACGGGCTGGTCACCGGCGGCGGCACCCCGGCGACCGCGAGCGAAGGCTGGTTCGGCCGCCTGGTCAGCGGCGTCTTCTGACGTCTTCCGCCGGGGTCACATTAAAAAAACTTAATTTTCAGCCTGGCTACCCGCTGATCTATGTCAGCGCGTCTTCGTCCGCCTCGCGCCGCTGAATGCGCCAAGGTGGTGCATCGGGCGGGATGGCGGATCGGGGTGAGTGTGGCGCACGAACCGGAAGGGTCCTGAGCATGTTGCGGCGGCTGCCTGCTGTCTCGTTCCTGCTGATGCTTTCGGCCCTGGCGGCCACGGCGGCAAATGCCGCCGATCAGCCCCAGGGTGGCATCACCGGCCTGTTCGTCATGACCAGATATCCCGCGCTGACCGTCCGTGCCGGCGAGACCACGACGATCGATCTGTCGGTGCGCAACTTCAAATTGCCGCCGCAGTTGCTCAGGCTCGGCGTGCCGCAGGCGGCGACTGGCTGGAAGGCGACGATCCTCGGCGGCGGCCAGCCGGTCGCCGCCGTCGAGGTCGCGCCAGATTCCGAGGAGCGGCTGCAGTTGCGGCTCGAACCGCCCGCCGGGATCGGCCGTGGCGACTATCATTTCATCGTCGAGGCCAAGAACGCCCAGCATGACGACAAGCTGCCGATCACCGTCACGATCGGCGAGGAGGTTCCGGCCAAGCTCAAGCTGACCACCAACTTTCCCGCGCTGCGCGGCACCGCGACCACCTCGTTCAAATACAAGGTGTCGGTGACCAACGACAGCGGCCGCGACGCGACGATCAATTTCACCGCCGATGCGCCGAAGAACTTCCAGATCGGCTTTACCGAGGCCTATGGCAGCCAGCAGATCACCAGCATCCCGATCGAGGCCGGCAAGTCGAAGGATGTCGAGGCTTCGCTGACCATTCCGCGCGACAGCCCGGCCGGCGACTACAAGCTCGTGCTGCATGCCAAGACCGAGGCGGCAACCGCCGATCTTTCGGTCTGCCTGATCATCGTCGGCCAGCCGCGCCTGGCGCTCTCGGGCGAAGGCGGGCGCCTCTCCGGCGAGGCCTATGCCGGCCAGGGCAGCCAGCTCACTGTGGTATTGCGCAATGACGGCAGCGAGGCGGCGCGCGAGATCGAGCTCAACGCGACGACCCCCGAGGGCTGGA
>CAYMRQ010000201.1:7966-9029 GCA_964392845.1 uncultured Rhizobium sp. | reverse complement strand
GCAGAATCGCACGTTCAGGCCCCGTTGCGAATCGTCTGTTTCAACCGCAACACTACCGCTTACAAGGCGGTCATGGACCCATTTCATAGCATCGCAGAACATTGCAAAATCCAGCATAAAGCCTCGACATTCCGGGCCGCGAAACGACATGGAACGGTATGCACCGGAGAAGCATTATCACCCGATTGTGGTAGCCCAGTGGTAGCCCGAGGGGATCTCGTGATGCCCGTAAAGGTTCTCGGCGATGCCGTAACGCACGGTGTAGGGCGGTTTCCGGAACAATTCATCGAGCACCGCCAAATCGCTGCCGATCGGCGCGGTCTCATAGCGCCGGAATGCCGCCGTGACCTCGCCGAGAATTTCGGAGAGATTGATGATTTCCGGGTCGCGCGGCTCAGGCATTGCTTGGCTCCGCTCGGGTGATGCCATTGCGTTCGAGGGCCCAGGCGACGCGCAAGGCATCGGCCTCGCGCCACGGCGCCGCGACGATCTGCACGCCGATCGGCAGATCGTCGGCCGCGCGCAGCGGCACCACCACGATCGGCAAGCCGATGAACGACAGCGGCTGGGTATAGACACCGAGATAGGGCCGGGCCGGCACCGCCACCCCGTCGATCTCGATCGTCTCCTGTCCGATCAGCGGCGCGCTGCACGGCGTCGCCGGCGCCAGCAGGATATCGGTGTCGCGGAACAGCCTCAGCACCTGCTCGCGGTACCACCGCCGGAAACGCTGGGCCTCCATCACCCAGGCCGCCGGGACCAGCGCCCCGGCGAGGAAGCGGTCGCGGGTCATCGGGTCGAAATCGCCGGCGCGCGATTTGAGATCGGCGAGGTGCAAATTGCCGCCCTCCGCCGCGGTGATGATGAAGGCCGCGGCACGCGCACGCGCCGCCTGCGGCAACTCGACCCCGACGGTCGCGCCGAGGGCGCCGGCGACGCTGGCGACCGCTTCCGCTGCGATTTCCGTACCGGCAAAATGACCCCCGGCAATGGCGATGCGCAATCCCTCGGCGCCGCGCGCCAAATCGCGGCGGGTTGGCTCGATTCCTCGCTCGGCACAGAC
>CAYMRQ010000201.1:4185-7956 GCA_964392845.1 uncultured Rhizobium sp. | reverse complement strand
GCGCCTTGATCGCTTCCTGGTCGCGCGGATCGGGGCCCTGCATCGAATCATAGGCGGCGGCGAGATCGGCGACCGAGCGGGCCAACGGGCCGACATGGTCGAGGCTCGCCGAAAACAGCCGGGCGCCGGCCCGGCTCAGCCTGCCATAGGTCGGCTTCAGCCCGAAAATGCCGCAGAGCGCGGCGGGGACCCGGATCGAGCCATTGGTGTCCGAGCCGAGCGACAGCGGTACCAACTCGCCGCCGACCGCCGCCGCCGAGCCGCCCGACGACCCGCCGGCGACCCGCGCCGCGTCGTGCGGGTTGTGGGCCGCGCCGTAATGGCTGTTCTCGGTGGTGAAGCCATAGGCGTACTCGTCCATGTTGAGCGCGCCGACGGGGACCGCCCCTTCGGCGATCAGCCGGCCGACGATCGTCGCATCCGCCGCAGCGGGAGGACGCTCGGCATCGATTTTCGATCCGGCGAGCGTCACCACGCCGGCGAGGTCGAACAGGTTCTTGACCGCGAATGGCACCCCGGCGAGAGCACCCGGATCGACGCCTTTGGCGCGGCGGTCATCGACCGCCCGAGCCACGGCGAGGGCGCGTTCGGCGGTTACCGCAGTAAAGGCGTTGAGCCGGGAATTGCCTGCGGCGATCCGCGCCAACGCGCTTTCGGCCACCTCGATTGCCCGGACCTCGCCGTCGCGCACCGCTGCTGCGATCGCCGTGGCGCTGGCGCTGGCGCTCGGCCCGGGGCTCGCGAAGACGCTGCCGCTCACGGCCGGAATACCGGAGCCGGCTCGACCTCGTCCGGCAGCGGGAATTCCATCACCAGCGCCGCCATCTCGGCGATGCGCGCGACATTGACGATGACGCCCGGCCGATGCGCCGGGTCGAGCGGCACGCCGATCAGCCGCGCCGCCGCATCGACATAGGCTTCGGCATCGAAGGGCTGATCCGCCATGGCGTCTCCTCTCGGGCCTCCTCTGGGCTCAGCCGGGCAACGCCGCCAGCAGCCGCGGCTCAAGGCTGGCATCGAGCGCCCCAACGGGATCGGCGATCGGGTGATGACAGGCGGCGAACTGGCCGGCGGCAATCTCGCGCAGCGCCGGCATCGCGGTCACGCAGGCCTCGCCCGCCCGCCCGCACCGGCCGTAAAGCGGGCAGATGTGCGGCGCGGGGTCGATCGGGCTGCGCGGCTCGCCCGGCAGGCCGATCCGCGTCGACCGCCCGGTCGCGGCGCCCGGCCTGGGCACCGCCGACAGCAACGCTTGCGTATAGGGATGCGCCGGCGCGGCGAACACAAGATCGGCCGGCCCGCTCTCGACGATATGGCCGAGATACATGACGAGGATGCGGTCGCACAGCAGCCGCACGACATTAAGGTCGTGGCTGACGAACAAATACGACAGATCGAGCTGCTGCTTCAGATCCCGCAGCAATTGCAGGATCACCACCTGGACCGACACGTCGAGCGCCGAGGTCGGCTCGTCGAGGATCAAGAGGCGCGGCTCGACCGCGATCGCCCGGGCGATCCCGACCCGCGCCTTCTGCCCGCCGGAGAGCTGGTGCGGATAGCGGCTGAGAAGTTCCGCCGATAGCCCGGTCAGCCGCGCCGCCTCCGCGACGCGGGCGCGCAAAGCCGCGCCGGAGAGCCGGCGCAACCGCAGCAGCGGGTCGGCGATGGCGCGGAACGCGGTGAAGTGCGGGTTGAGGCTGTCGGTCGCGTCCTGAAACACCATCTGGATCTGTGCGCGCTGCGGCGCCAGGCCGAAGCGCCGGGCCGGCACCGCGCCAATCTCGTCTCCGTCAAACCGAATCGAGCCGTCACTGGGGTCGAGGAGGCGCGCAATTAGCCGGACAAGGGTGGATTTGCCGCAACCGGATTCGCCGACCAGCCCGACCGTCTTGCCCCGACCGATGGCGAAGCTGACGCCGTCGACCGCATGGAGAAAGGACAGCGCCCGATTTCGCCGCCAGATCCGACGCTTACCCACCGGGAACAGCTTGCGCAGCCCGTCGACGGCGAGCAGGGAGCCATCGGGTATCATAGCGGGACATGAATCATAGCGGGAAATGGCAGGCGACGAGGTGGCCTCCGCCGACATCCCGCCGCCGTAGCGGGCGGTCGTCACAATCGGCAGCGGCGCGCTCGCAGCGCTCGATGTAGCGGCAGGGCGGCAGATCGGCGCGGCGCAAATCGGGGAGCGCCCCCGGGATCGCAGCCAGGCCGTCGAGGTTGGGAGCGCCGCCCGGGGTCGCCGCGATCAGCTTGGCCGTATAAGGGTGATGCGGCGTGGCGAACAGGGAAGCCGTCGGGGCGGTCTCGACGATGTGCCCGGCATGCATCACCGCGATGTGGCCGCAATACTCCGAGGCGAGGCCGAGATCGTGCGTGATCAGCAGGGTCGCCATGTTCTGCGCGGCGGCGAGATCGGCGATCAGGTCCATGATCACCGCCTGTGTCGTTATATCGAGCCCGGTCGTCGGCTCGTCGGCGATCAGCAATTGCGGCTCACAGGCCAGCGCCATCGCGATCATCACCCGCTGGCACATGCCGCCCGACAACTCGAACGGATAGGATAGGGCGCGGCGCTTCGGATCGGGAATGCGCACTCTCGCCAGCATGCCGATGGCGCATTGCGGCGCCCGGGAAGCGGTCACATTGCCGTGCCGCAGCAGGATGTCGGCGATCTGCCTGCCGACCGGTCGGATCGGGTTCAGCGCCGTGCGCGGGTTCTGAAAGATGATCGCCAGCTCGCGCCCGCGGATCTCGCCCATCGCCTTGTCGCTCGCTTGCAACAGGTCAAGTCCGCCGAAGACGATGCGGCCGCTGGTGCTTCGCGCCGCTTCATCGAGGATGCCCATGATCGCGTAGGCGGTGACCGACTTGCCCGAGCCGCTTTCGCCGACGAGGGCCATGGTCTCGCCGCGGCGAAGCTCGAAGCCGATCCGGTCGAGCGCGCGCACCGTGCCGCTGCGGGTACGGAACTCGACGCTGAGATCCTCGACCGCCAATAGCGGCACGGATGCCGCAGGGGCATTCATGTCCGGCGCCGGGGATCGACGATGTCGCGCAACCCGTCGCCCATCAGGTTGAAGCAGAACACCGCCGCCATCAGGACGACACCCGGGAAGAACGCCACCCACCACTCGCCGGAGACGATAAAGCTCGCCCCTTCGGCGACCATGATCCCCCATTCCGCGGTCGGCGGGCGCACGCCCAGCCCGATGAAGGAGAGGCCGGCGGCGTTGAGGATCGCGTACCCCAAGGTCAGCGACACCTGCACCATCATCAGCGGCATGATGTTTGGCAGCAATTGCGCCAGCACGATGCGCGCCTCGCTGTTGCCGCACAGCCGGGCCGCTTCGACATACCCGGCATGGCGGCGGACATTCGCTTCGGCGCGGGCGAGGCGGGCATAGATCGGCAGATTGATGACCGCCGTCGCGAAGACGATGTTGGCGACGCTGTTGCCGAGAGCGGCGACGATGCCCATCGCCAGCACGAAAAGCGGAAAGGCCATTATCGTATCGACAGCGCGGCCAACCACGCGGTCGATCCAGCCGCCGTAATAGCCCGCCGCCAGGCCGAGCAGCGCGCCCACGCCAAAGGCGAGTATGACCGAAAAGAAGGCGATGCCAAGGTCGAGCCTGGTTGCGACGACGATTCGCGAGAAAATGTCACGGCCGAGCTGATCAGTTCCCAGCCAATGTTCTGCGCTGGGCGGCTGAAGTTTGTCTTTAGGCGCAACCGCCAGCGGGTCGTAGGGCGAAAGGCCAAACGGAG
>CAYMRQ010000201.1:0-4175 GCA_964392845.1 uncultured Rhizobium sp. | reverse complement strand
GAGAAAATGTCACGGCCGAGCTGATCAGTGCCGAACCAATGCGCCGCCGACGGCCCGGTCAGCGCCTGCGCGGTGTCGCTGGCGAGCGGATCGTAGGGCGCCAGCGCGGGGCCGAGCGCCGCGCACAGCGCCAGCACAAAGAACCCGGCAAAGGCGAATGCGGTGACCGGGTTCTCGCCGAGCACGTAGCGGGCATGGCGCAGCGCGCTCACGCTTCGAGCCGCACGCGCGGATCGACCAGCCCGTAGAGCAGGTCGATCCCCAGGTTGAGCAGCACATAAAGCAGGGCCATCGTCAGCACGAAGCCCTGCACCGGCGCGTAGTCGGACGCGATCAGCGCCTCGACCGCATAGGAGCCGATCCCCGGCCAGGCGAAGACCTTCTCGACCAAAACATTGGCGCCGAGCAGGAACGAGAACACCATGCCAAGCGTGGTGATGACCGGGAGAACGGCATTGCGAAAGGCATAGACGTAGACGATCCGGCGGCGGCTGAGGCCGCTCGCCCGCGCGGTGCGGACGAACTCGCTGCCAAGCGCCGCCAGCATCGAGGCACGGGTAATGCGGGCAAGCGGCGCCAGCGAAAAGATCGCCAGGGTCGCCGACGGCAGGATCAGCTGCGCCAGCGCCGCACCGAAGGTGTGGAGATCGCGCGTAAGCAGGCTGTCGATCAGATAGAACCCGCTCCATTGCGGCGGGGCCGAGGAGAAGACATCGAGCCGCCCGAGCGGCGCCGGGGCGATACCCATCAGGTAGTAGAACACATAGACCAGAAGCAGCCCGGTGAAGAACGTCGGCAATGACACGCCGGCGGTGGTGACGACCCGAGCAAATCCGAGGCCGATCAAAGCCTGGTCTTGCCGTGGCAGCGCGCTTGCGTGCCGCGCGGGGTGGTGCGGACGGGCCGACCGAATTATGGATAGGCGCATTGGATAGGCGCAATGGATAGGCGGCGCATGGCTCTCAGTCTCGACTTCTCCTCGTTGCGGCGCGCCCTTGCGGAGGGGGAGACGAGCCCCATTTCGATCGCGCGCGAGATCATCGCCAGGATCGCGGCGAGTGGCGATGACGCGGTGTGGATCACGCGCGTGCCCGCGGACGAGTTATTGGCCGCCGCGTCGGCGCTGGAGCGACGCGACGCGGCCGAGGGCCGCGCGGCGATGCCGCTCTTCGCCATGCCGTTCGCAGTCAAGGACAATATCGACGTTGCCGGAATGCCGACGACCGCCGGGTGTCCCGGGTTCGCCTATACCCCGCGGCGCACGGCACCGGCGGTGGCGCGCCTGCTCGATGCCGGCGCGCTCCTCATCGGCAAGACCAACCTCGATCAGTTCGCCACTGGGCTCGTCGGCGTGCGTTCGCCCTACGGCGTGCCGCGTAACCCGTTCGATCCGGACTATATCCCGGGCGGATCGAGCTCGGGTTCGGCGGTCGCGGTCGCTTCCGGCCTGGTCGCATTTTCGCTCGGCACCGATACCGCCGGCTCGGGCCGGGTGCCGGCCGCCTTCAACAACATCGTCGGGCTGAAGCCGACCCGCGGCCTGGTCAGCGCCAGCGGTGTTGTACCGGCCTGCCGCTCGCTCGATTGCGTGTCGGTTTTCGCCCTCACCGTCGCCGACGCGGCTTCGGTGCTCGACATTATCCGCGGGGCCGATCCGGAAGACGGATATTCGCGCGTGGCGCCGGCCGGGTTCGGCAGCTTCGGGACCGTTCCGGCCCGATTCGCCTTCGGGGTGCCGCGGGTGGACCAGCGCGAGTTCTTCGGCAACGCCGATGCCGCTTTGCTGTTCGAACAGGCGATTGCCCGGCTCGAAGCGCTCGGCGGAAGTGCGGTGGCGGTCGATCTCGACCCATTTCTGGAAACGGCGGCGCTGCTCTATCGCGGCGCATGGCTGGCCGAGCGGATGGCCGCGGTTGATGATGCGATCGGCCAACATCGCGATCTCCTGCATCCGGTCACCCGCCGCGTCATCGAAGGCGGCTCGGCGATTTCCGGGGCGGCCGCGTTCCGCGATCGCCACCGCCTCGCCGCACTGCGGCAGCTTATCGATCCGGTCTGGAAGACGATCGACCTGATGCTGGTGCCAACGACCGGCACGATCTACCGCATCGCCGAGGTCGAGGCCGACCCGCTCGGGCTCAACGAGCAGCTCGGCCGCTACACCGGTTTTGGGAATTTACTCGATCTGTGCGCCGTCGCCGTCCCGAACGGGTTTCAATCGAATGGTTTACCGGCCGGCGTGACCGTGCTCGCTCCCGCTTTCCACGACCCGCTTATCTCCGCCATCGCCGCGGCATTCGAAGCCGGCACCGGATTGCCGCTCGGCGCCACCGGCGCAGCGCTGCCGGTGCCCGAGCCATGGCCCGGCGCGACAGGTTCTCCCTATCTGCCGATCGCCGTCGCCGGCGCGCATCTCTCGGGTCAACCGCTGAACGGCGAACTCGTGGCTCTCGGCGCCAGGCTCCGACGGGAAGCGCGAACCGCGCCGGACTATCGGCTCTATGCGCTGCCTGACGGCAAGCGTCCCGGGCTGGTGCGCCGCCCGGGCGCAGGCGCCGCTATCGAGATCGAGGTCTGGGATGTGCCGAGCACCGCGGTTGGCGCATTGCTCGCCGGCATCGCACCGCCGCGCGGCCTCGGCACGCTCGTCCTCGACGACGCCAGCGAAGTGGTCGGATTTCTCTGCGAGGCGCACGCGGTCGAGATGGCGCAGGACATCACCGCCTTCGGCGGCTGGCGCGCCTGGTGCGCGAGGGTTGGATCTATTGCCAGTCGATGATGACCGCCCGGCGCGCCGCTCGATCACCGCGTGATGCTCCAGTTCCGCGGCTCTGCGATCATTCCGATGGCTTCGGGGAATGCCGGCTAAGAAGCCGATTTCCCAGAAGACCCGTTATGCGCCGTGTCTGCACGCGGAGGGCGGCGCCGGATCACACCTCATCGCAGCCTCGCGCTGTCGGGTTCGGATTGGGGGCGCCTTACCCCCACATGACAGCGGCCTCGCCTTGATCTCCCTCGTCATGTGATAAACTCGAACTATCCCGAAAATGGTCACAAACAGCGACAGTCATGGACCCAAGATTCGAATATAGGTCGAACCCGATGGCTCCGTCGTGGTCGCGCCAACTCGCCGCAATCGTCATTTGGTGGCTATGATTGAGTCTGGAGCCTAGACCATCACCAATCTTGCGGCCCCGTTCGACTGGTGCGGTCTCCAAACCATCATGACGCGGGCATCCAGCGCCTGCGTTACCGTAAGCACACGGAGGCTTGCTGTGTCGCCTGGAACGGCCTCATCCAGACCCGGGAGCGAATCGTTTCCATCGCAACGCGGTCTCGGACAAAATGTGTCAACAGTTTAGAAGTTGGTACAAATTTTAATCTCGTTAAATGATCTTTGACAAATCCTTCGGTATTATGCACATTCCTCCGCAGGTTGAACGCACCTGTAGTGGACCTGCACGTGTTCGGCCCCTCGATCGTAATGGGCGAAGGGGCAGCGTATAAGGCCATTCTGTTAATATGCATGCTAAGGCGATATTAGCGATCCTCTTCCTGGTCTCGGTTGCGGTCGCCGCTGCGGTATTGGTCCAGGCGCTGACACAGGAATACCGGGCTCGCGGCAGTGTCGGCAATTCGTTGCCGGAACGCCGAATCCTTGTCGCCGCCGTGCCGCTCACCGTCGGCACGTTGCTGCGAATGCAGGACGTGCGCTGGTGGGTACCCCCTGCCGATTCCTCTTATGTCGGCGAGATTCGGTGGCCCACCGCGGCAGAACGGAAGGCCAAACCGGAGATCGCCGAAGATCGGCGCGCTGAGGTGCGCGGCGCGACGCTACGCACCGATCTTGCCGCGGGCGCCCCGGTCCTGCTCAGCAACATCGTGAAGCCTGCGAACCGCGAGTTTCTCGAAGTCGTCCTGTCCTCCCTGTCCCCGAGCGCGCGAGTGATCCCGCTGCCGCTCCCCGCGGGCAGCGGGTTGCTGAACCCGGGCGACCGCGTCGATGTGATCCTGACGCAGACGTTCAAGGCCGACGCGCCGGCGGCGCGTCGCTCTGTCAGCGAGACGATAGCCGAGGATCTCCGGGTACTGGCGATCGAGGTGGCGGGCGCAAAAGCGGACGCTGCCGGTTCGCCCCGGTCGGTCATTCTCGAGGTGACCCGGCAGCAGGCGGA
>CAYMRQ010000200.1:0-9082 GCA_964392845.1 uncultured Rhizobium sp. | reverse complement strand
TGCAGGTGGTTCCATGGTTGGCGCTCTCGATCGCGGTCACCTTGGTCAACCCCACAAGCCCGTGTTTGGCGGTGACATAGGCTGCCTTCTCGGCGCTGGCGACCAGCCCGTGCGCCGAGGCGATATTGATGATGCGCCCCCACCGCCGCGCGATCATCAGCGGGAGCGCGGCCTTCGACGCGTGAAATGCCGCCGACAAATTGACCGCGATCACCGCGTCCCAGCGCTCTTCCGGGAAGTCGACGATCGGCGCGACATGCTGGATCCCGGCGTTGTTGACCAGGATGTCGACGCTGCCGAAGCAGCGCGCCGCCTCGGCGACGAGGGCGCTTATCTCAGCGGGCTTCGCCATGTCGGCCGAGAGGTAGAGGGCGCCGACGCCATGGGTCTCGGCGAGGCCGACGCGGAGGCGCTCGATCGCGGCGGGATCGCCAAAGCCGTTCATCACGATGTCGCACCCTTCGGCGGCGAGCGCGGTCGCGATGCCCAGCCCAATCCCGCTGGTCGAGCCGGTGACAACAGCAATCTTGCCCTTCAGCATCAGCTCCCTCCTTGACGGCGTGGCGGCGGTGTTGCGAGGGTAACGGACGCCGAGAGCATCGCCAATGCGGCGCAATATCAGGCAAGCCGCGGCTTTTCTAATAGGCTGACCGATAATCCAATGTTTTCAGCGCATATGACTCTTTTCTGGTCATTCCCGCGGAAGCGGGAATCCAGGGAGGCAAGGATTTCACCAGTTGCCCTGGACCCCCGCTTTCGCGGGGGTGACGAATTAATATATTGAAGCGTTGACCTTTAATTTCGAGTTAGACTCTTAAGCAACAGCGACCGCTGGGATATCTGTGCGAACGAAATCCCCACCCTTGAACAGGAGCGGCTCGCCCGTCGTCTTCGCCAGAGCGTAGGCGAAGCAGTCGCCGATATTGAGCGCGGCCGGATGCCGGCCCCGGCCGAACCGGCGAAATGCCTCAACCGCCGCCTCTGCCTGGCGAACATCAACTGGGACTCCCTCGATCTCGCCATCGTCGAGAAGCGCTTGCAGATCGCTCAGCCCACCGGCGCGCTTCCGGCCAAGGATCACGAACGAGGCTTCCACCACCCCCACGACCGAGATCAGTCTGACCGGATCGGCCTCCATCGCATCCACCAACGATGCGCGCTCGGGCTCGTCAAAGAGGCACGCGATGACCGCCGAGGTATCGATGACCATCACCACATCCCCTCTTCGTCATATCCGATGATCTCGTCCGGCGAACGCGTGTCGAAATCGGGCAGGGAAGCGCAGTGCAGGGCGATTTCATTCAGCCTATCGGCAAGCCGTTTCCGCGGCCGGCCGCGGCGCAGCCTTTCTCGCGCCAACCGCTCGGCGAGCGCGGTGCGCACCGCCTCGGTCAGGCTCTCGCCGGTGAGCCGCGCGACCTCGCGGGCCAGCCTGTCCGTCTCGGGATCCTTGAGACTGAGCGCCATGGCAACCCCCCAATTTTATAGAAACAATATCTCTTTCTATATCGCACCCGCTGCCGCGATTCCAAGCCCGTAAAATAAGGCATTTGTTCCAACCGCGGGCCGCCCGCCGGCCGGAAACATGTTGTCACGGCGGCCGAACAAGGCGACGCTCGCGCGACCAATCGGTGCGGCTATGGAGGCACCCGGAGGGTGCATCTTCGAGAGGGAGCGGGGGACATGCCGGCGCAACTCACCGAGCTCAAAATCCGCGATGTCGCCGTCAAGCTGCACCGAGCCGGGCGCGGCCCGACGGTCTTGTTCCTGCACGGCGCGGGCGGCGTCCCGCAATGGCTGCCGTTCTTCGATGCGCTGGCCGAGCGCTACGAGGTGCTGGTGCCCGAGCATCCCGGCTTTGGCGGCTCGGATGATCCGGCGTGGATCCACTCGATGCCGGATCTCGCGATGTTCTATCTCGACCTCATCGAGGAGGCCAGGCTCGACCGCATCCATCTGATCGGCAACTCGCTCGGCGGCTGGCTCGCCGCCGAGATCCTGGTGCGCGACCGCGCGCGGTTCCGGAGCCTCGTCGAGCTCGCGCCGGCCGGCATCCGGGTCAAGGGCGTGCCGTGCGGCGACAATTTCATCTGGGGACCCGAGGAGGCGCTGCGCAACCTCTATCACGACCAGTCCTTCGCAGACCGCATCCTGGCGCTGAGCCCGAGCGAAGAGCAGATGGACGTGATGCTGAAGAACCGTTTTACGGTGGCCAAGCTCGGCTGGCAGCCGCGCTGGTTCAATCCCGATCTCGAGAAGTGGCTGCACCGCATCAAGCTGCCGGCGCTGATTGTCTGGGGCGATGACGACAAGATCATGCCGCCGGCCTATGCGGCGCTGTGGCGCGAGCGCCTGCCGGATGCGCGCCTCGTCATGTTGGAAGATTGCGGGCATCTCCCGCATGTCGAAAAGGCCCCGATCGTCGCCCGCCATGTCCTCGATTTCCTGGAAGGAGTCGGATCATGAAGCTGGTCTCCTTCCATCTGATGCCGTACCGCCCGCTCGACCTCGAAGAGGCGGCGACGCACCGCTCGCCCTGGGTCGTCTTGCCGAACCGGCTCTACGACCCGGTCAAGGGCGCCGAGGAATACGCCCGCCACATCGATGCGCTCGTTTATGCCGAGGAGCTCGGCTTCGATGCGATCGGCGTCAACGAGCATCACCAGACGGCCTACGGCCTGATGCCGGCGCCCAATTTGATCGCCAGCGCCCTCATTCAGCGCACCAAGCGGGTCAAGATCGCGATCCTCGGCCGCGCCCTGCCGCTGGTGAACAACCCGGTCTACATCGCCGAAGAGTTCGCGATGCTCGACAATCTGTCGAAGGGCCGCATCATCGCCGGCTTTGTGCGCGGCATCGGCTCGGAATACCATTCCTCGGGCGCCAACCCCTATTTCTCGCACGAGCGCTTCCACGAGGCGCACGATCTGATCATCCGCGCCTGGACCGAGCCCGGCCCCTTCGACTTCGATGGCGACCATTTCAGCCTGCGCTACGTCAACCTCTGGCCGCGGCCCTACCAGACCCCGCATCCGCCGATCTGGATTCCCTCGCAGGGGTCGAGCGAAACCGTCGCCTGGGCCGCCGATCCCAAGCGCAAATATCCGTTCCTGGTGACCTTCTCGTCGGCCGATCTGGTCGCGCGCTACCACAACGCCTATCGCGACCAGGCCCGGCAATACGGCTATGAGGCGGCGCCCGACCAGCTCGGCTGGGCCTGCCCGATCTATGTCGCCGATACCGACGAGCGAGCCCGCGCCGAGGCGGGGAGGGCGGTCGAGACGCTCTTCAACGACTTCCTGCGCCAGAGCTTCGAGATGCTGATGCCGCCCGGCTACACTTCGATCCGCTCGATGAAGAACTTCGTGCAAATGCGCCGCGGGCTGGGCGGCGGCAGGGCGACCGCCGAGGGCCTGATCGAGAGCGGCACCGCCCTCATCGGCAGCCCCCAAACGGTGTTGGCGGGGATCGAGCGGATGCGCGAGCGCACCGGCTTCGGCATCCTCGTCGCCCTCCTCCAGTTCGGCATCCTCTCCGACGATCTGACCCGCCGCAACATGGACCTCTTCGCCGCCGAGGTGATGCCGCACCTGAGGGACTGAGGCGCCGGAACACGTGCCTTACGGGCGAATTGCGGGATCCCTGGTCGAGGCTGGCAATCCCAATGGGCTTGGTCTACATTAGAGGCATAGACGTTTAAGTGCATAGGCGCCGTGATGTCCGAGCTGACCCGCTGGACGGTCAAGGTATCGAAGGAGACGGATATCGCTCTGCGCTCCTATCTCGCGGAGCGCGGCGGCAAGAAGGGCGACCTCTCCAAGTTCATCGAGCGTGCGGTCCGCAAGGAGGTGTTGCGAGCGACGGTCCGGGACATCCAGGAGCGCAATGCCGGCCTTCCCGGCAATGAGGTTCAGGCGCTGATCGATGAGGCGTGCGCCGCGGTCCGCGCGGAGTTCTGGCCGAACCGCAGCTGGTGACGCCACGCATCGGCGATGCGCGTCGTACTCGACACGAATATCCTATTGAGCGCGCTGATCCGGCGCGACAGCGTGCCCGGCCGCATCCTCGAAGCCTGGTTTGACGACCATTTCGTTCTTCTGACTCATGCCTTGCAGCTCGAAGAGCTGCGAACGGTTACCAGGCGCCCGCAAATCCGCCCCTTGATCCGGCCCGCCGAAGCGGGTCGGTTGGTCAACCAAATCCGCGTCCATGCCGAGCTCCTCACCCAGCTGCCGCCTACCAGGCGTTCGGATGATCCCGCGGACGATTTCCTGCTGGCAATGTGCGACAGCGGGCATGCCGATTATCTCGTTACCGGCGACAAAGCGGGATTGCTGAATCTGGCAACCCATCGCGGCACGGTGATCCTGACCGCCCGCGCCTTCCTCGATGCAATCACCAGGGGATAGGCGGTCGGCCCTCGCGCCGACATGCGTGCGCCGCTGGTACACATTGCAGGTCCCGCCGAGACTTAAGGGGCCGCTTGAGTGTTGTTTCAAAAACTGAGCCTTAATAATGCTTTTTGGGAATCTCGCGATCTTGCACCCTGCGTCAGATTATTGGATCGCCGAGAAGCCTTCGATAAATGCCCTTGAGTGGACGCTTGATGCCGAGGCGATCCGCCCACCTGCGAGCAAAGTCTTTCGCCCGCTCCAAATGTTCCTCGAACCGCCACTGGGTATAGCCGAGTGGATTGCGCCGGAAATAGCGCCGCTTGAACCGGTGTAGATCGGCAATGGTATAAATCTTGGCACAGCCGCGCAGCTTGGCGACAAGCGGGGTAAAATGCGGATAGAGCGCCGCGTCGTGCAGTTCGGTGCGCATGAAGTTACCGATCAGAATATTGTCGAAATACCCGTGTTTCACCGCCTCCATCAGCGACCAGCGTGGCGCGTTGAAAGAGATCCCACGCGCTCGCGTCTTGCTCTTGCGCGATACCGCGGGATTGATCCAGATCCGGCGCTGCTCGCCACCCACGGTGAATTCGACGTAATCGATGTAGGGGCGCAACGTCTCTATCTCCTGGAAGAACCGGAAGAGTAAGGTCCATTCGTCTTCGCCCAGCCTGGCGTTCCAGTCGTCGCCATCGGTGGCGTTGGTGATCTGGGCATCGTCCGAGGTCTGCGCCGGGTGTTTGCGCCGGTATTCGCCGGTATCGAGGTCGACGATGACGTATGGCTCGATCGTACGAATGTGCGGTCGCGTCCAATGTTGCAGAACGTCCGCCCATCCGACGCGGTAGGGATTGGCCCAAACGCTGTCGCGTCGCACGTAAATGTGCTGCGATGCCGAGCCGACATATGAGCCAACGCCAAGCGTGTCGGCGAGGCGGGCTCTGTCCCAGACCATTCCGGGCTTGCGCCGCTCCGGAGGGTCGATCACCTGGTGCCCATCGGGGCCGACGATGTTGAACATGTCTGCATCATTGGAGCAGAGCGCTGCCAGATAGGTACACCGGCGATCGTAGCGCCCGACCAGCTTGCGGATGAAGCGCCGCTCGCCGCAGAGCGGCGAATCATTGAGGTCGAGAACGAGGCTGTCGCCGGCCTCGATGATCAGGATGGCATCCTGGTTCTCGTTGTCGAGGCAAAGGCAACGAATTCCCGGCGACAGGCGCCGCCACTGCCGATAACCGAGCACCTCGACCGGAAAGCCCGCCCCTTCGAGATAGTCCTTGATGTCGGTGGCATAGTGGTCGGGCAGCAGAATCTTCTTGTCCCGCGGCAGCAACGCCAGCGACGGCAGATGAAAATGATCCGGGTGACCGTGCGAAATCCATACATATTCGGCCGCCAGGACCGCGTTCATCTCGGTGTCGGTCAGCGGCCGGTCGAGCGCCCAGCTGCCAAAATAGCACGTACCAGTAAGCCATGGGTCGGTGGCGAGAACCGGCCGGGCTCCTTCGTAAAAGACCAATGTCGCGTTGCCGAGTGTTTCGAAGGCCAGCCCCATGCGCCACCTCTGAAGACCGATCGTCGACAGGCTCGTCGCATGCGGCAGCCAATGACATTGATCTGGATCAACTGATACGAATACCGATACGGGCTCTACGCGCGACGAAAGGTCCGAAGCTCTAATTAGGGTCGGCGGGAATATCGAGTCGGACAGCGGGCCTCCTGGCCCGCTGCGGGCGGGAGAGCTTGTAAATTTATCGGCCGGATCTGAGAAACGTTCGCATAACGAACTTTTCGAATCCAGAGGGGGCAAGTGCATTCTGCTTGTTTCGTTCGGAGCCGCGCGGACATATCGAAATTGCGCGACTTTCTCGCCTTCCGCCTGGTCGTCGATAAATTCCCGCACTCGGACGCCCGCGTTCCCACGACGTGCCGCCGCTCAGTGCCGGAATTGGGGCGCGACCTCGCGCATGAACAGCCTGAGGCTCTCGGCCGCCACCTCGTGCGGCATCGGCCCGAGCCGGAATGAGGCGATCACGCCACCCACTTCCAGCGTCTCAATGCCGGCCATCGCTTCGGCAACGCTCGCCGGCGATCCGCGCAAGAGGCCATGCGCGACGCTCGCCCGCGCCGCCGGCAGATCACTGTGCGGCACTTCGATACGCTGGCCGGTCTCGGCATAGATCCGGTTGCGCAATTCGGCCCGCGATCGGGTCATCGCTTCGAAGAACGGCATGCCTACCCGCTCGGCTTCCGCGTCGCTCGCGGCGACGAAGACATTACGCCACACCCAGGAGAGATCGAGGTTGCCGGCGATCGCCGCCGCGTCGTATCCGGCCGCCCGCATCGTGTCGCAATAGAGCTGGACGCGGTGCCGGGTCACCTCGAGCGACTGCACGTTCATCAGGAACGGTCGCCCCTGGCGCGCCAGCTCGACCAGCGAGGCTTCGCTCGAGGCGCCACGGATGATCGGCGGATGCGGCTTCGTATAGGGCAGCGGCCGCAGCATCGGCACGTTGAGCTGCCAGAACCGGCCGTCATGCGCGAAGGGCTCGCCGCTCCACGCCTTGCGGATGATCGCCTCGGCCTCGTCGAGCCGCGCCTGCGCCTCCTCGTGCGGGATGCCGAACCCCTGGTAATCGTAAATGTTGTAGGCGGTGCCGCGGCCGAGCCCGACGATGAGCCGCCCTTTGGTCAGATTGTCGATCAGCGAGAGCTGCTCGGCGAGACGGATCGGGTGATGCAGCGAGGTCTGGATGACGGCAAAGCCGATCGTGCTGCGACGCGTCGCGGTGGCGAGCGCGCCGGCGAAGCTTACGGGATCAACATAGGCGCAGATGCCGTCGAAATGATGCTCGCCAAGCCAGATGACGTCGATCCCAAGCGCGTCCGACAATTTCGCCTCGGCCAAGGTCTCGTCAATGACTGCACCGTCGCGCGCCGGATCGCGGCAATCGGGAAACAGGAAATTGCCGAACCTCACTGCCGCCCCCCTCATCGATCGCCGTCATCACGGACGGGCGGTGCCGCCGATGTCAAGAGCGGGGACTGCCTAAAGATAGCACCCAAGAGCGTGGGGGGGTGTCGGCGGTGCGTGCGGGTGCTAAGGTAGGCCGTCGGGTCCGCCTGCGAACGACTTGTCCCGTTCAAATTCCAAGTGCAAATAGGAATGGATAAGGAAACCGAAACAACCCTTATACCGGCAGTAATTTTTGCGGACGATTACGCTAATTACGTGGCTCCCCAGGTAACGATCTCGGGTGATGCCAAGGCTGCCCGATTTCGCAAGTCGGCAACATTGACCGTCCCCAAGCTATTGTATTTATTGGAGCATCCCGGCGGTGCGGGCGCGTTCACCCACTTGGCGGTAGACGTCTGGTCGACCTTCTTTGCCAAGCACCATGACTGGAAGTATGAGGTTACCGTCGCGCTTGATGGTCAACAGCTCGACAAACGGTTGTTTCATAAATGGTATGGCCGCCATCAGTTCCTGATCCCGCTAACGTCGTTCCGGCGTGACCGGCACCAGATCACCTTGACGGCAATGCCTACCGAGGTAGGGGCGTCGACGGATGAAGAGGTGCGCTTTGATACAGCGCTGTTGCTGATCTCAAAGCCGCGGCTTTGGAGCGAGTTCGAAAAACGTGCGATCTGGGTGTTTTCGACGGCGCGTTCGGGTAGCACCTGGCTTGCGTCGGACGTCATCTGTTCATTCAGCGGCGCGCGCCTGCTCGACGAGCCCGGCATCGGGAGAATGTTCGCGCCCTTGCAGTGGGATGCCGAACGGTTCTTTGATGACAGCTCGCGAAATTTCCATATCGAGGGCGGCTGGGACTATGAGATCGGCGAGCAGAAACGCAGCCAACCCGCCCTACCAATGTTCGAACGAGCCTTCGTCAACCTGAACCAGGAAAATCAGGTTCTGAGTCATCATAATTACGATCTCTACCATCGAATGCTGCGTGATTTAGCCTTTGAGCATGTCCTGAACGAGTGGGGAATGCTCAGTTATTCGCTACTCATTTTCAAAATGCCAAATGATTCACATGCAGCGGACTTTATCATGCGAGCCTGTCCGCAATCCAACATGGTGTTCTTGGTACGCGACGGCCGCGACGTGATGCGGTCGCGCTTCTCGATGTTCGCCTCGCCGGTGCTTGCCACCACGAGCAGCCGAGAATTGCGGCGTTATGCGATCTCATTCTACTCCCATTTTTGGAATTTCCAGGTGGACATCATTCGTTCAGCCTTCGATGCGCACGCGCCAGAACGAAGGATACTCATAAAATACGAAGATCTGCGTGCCCATCCGGTTGATTCTATTGGTACTCTCTACCGTCATCTTAAGTCCGCGATTGCCGACGAGCATCTCGAGCCATGGATATCGCTCGATGAGGCGTTACAGTTGGCGGAAACCACACGGCTTGAGAATGTTCCGGAAATCGAACGCGGACCCGATAAGCCCCGACAGAGCGGAATTATCGGAGGATTTCGTGAGGCGTTCGATGGCGAAGAAATCGCACTGATGAATGCGATCATGGGACCAAATTTAGCGCGCTACGGGTATGAACTGGCTCAATCAGCAGTCCGGGTGCTAGCAACAAAGGTCGGCGAACGCGGCAACAGCCATGAGTCCCTAGCCCGGATCATTCATGAGGGGTATGGGATTGCGGCGTGACGGCGGCATT
>CAYMRQ010000199.1:5260-9086 GCA_964392845.1 uncultured Rhizobium sp. | reverse complement strand
CATCAACCAGGAGCGCCAATCGCGCCGGTGCACCAACCTGCGAATCGCTGCTTAGTCTAGCCTGCGAGAGTCTTGCCGATTGCGGCGAGGCGCGCGTAATCGCCGATCTCGTTGTAGATTTGCGCCGAAACGCGGACCCACAGCCCGCCGTCGAGCACCATGATTCCGGCGGTGATGCCGTGTCGCCCGCTCAACTCGGCGGCCAGCTCGGCGGCAAGGCGGGGTGCCGCGTCGCGGTCACCCCTGGCGTCGCCGGCGCGGCCAGGGAGCCTGACCGAGACCATCGACGCGCAGAATTCCGGGGCGGCCGCCGCCTCGCTGCCCCAGGCCTCGATCAGCATCGCCCCGGCGTCCCGCGCGAGCGCGGCGTTATGGGCGCGCAGCGCCTCGGCGCCCAGCCCGTCAACATAGTCGATCGCCGCCGGCGCGGCGAGCCAGGCCGAATTGTCGCGCGTGCCGGTGTAGTCGAACTCGGCGGTAACGCCGCGGCCGACGGCATGCGAGATCGCGGTCGGATGCAATGCAGCCTGCCGCTCGGGCGCGCACCAGATGACCGCGGTACCTTTCGCGGCGAACGCCCATTTGTGCAGATTGCCGACATACCAATCGACGCCGAGCGCCGGCACGTCGAGCGCCAGCTGGCCCGGCGCATGCGCGCCGTCGACCGCGACCGGCACGCCGCGCCCGCGGCACAGCGCCGCCATCTCGCGGATTGGCAACACGACGGCGCCGGCCGAGGTGATGTGGTCGAACGAGGCGAGCCGTGTTTTCGGCCCGATCGCGGCGGCGATCGCTCCCAGCAGAGGCGCGGGGTCGGTGAACGGCACCGGCACCTCGACGCTGACCAACCGCGCTCCGCCGCGCTCGGCATGGTAGCGCAGCGCGTTGCCGATCGCGCCATAGACCTGCGACAGGCACAACAGCTCGTCGCCCGGCGCGAGTGCGAGCGAGGCGATGATCGCGTTGAGCCCGAAAGTCGCATTCTCGACGAATGCCCAATCTTTGCCCCGTCCGCCTAAAAAACCGGCAACCCGGTCGGCCGCCCCACGCAACAGGCCCGGCAGGTCGCGGCGAAAGAAGGTGCTGGGATCTGCTTCCATCTGGAGCCGCCACCCCTCGGCCGCGTCGAGCACGCTGCGCGGCGTCGCGCCATAGCCGCCATGGTTGAGGTGATCGACCCCCTCGGCGAGCCGGAAATCGGCCCGCCGCGCATGGCCGAATTGTCGGGAATCTTTTGCCATCTGCGGTCTACCAGCCGTGTGCGCCGTGGCAGCGTGCGGGGGAAATGAGCCTGGAACAAGGCTTGCGACCAGCTGCGGTTTTTTGACAGGTGCCGATTGGCGGGTTAGATTTGTCGGCCGGGCATGCGCCAAACGGCACGCCGGCGGAGGCGATGCATGGAATATCGCCAGCTCGGCCGGACCCGGCTCGAAATCTCGGCAATCGGTTTCGGCTGCTGGGAAATCGGCGGCACCTATGGCCGCATTGACGAGAGGCAGTTCGAGCGCGCGGTCCAGCAGGCGATCGACAACGGCATCAACTGCCTCGACACCGCGGAAGCCTGCGGGACGGGGCTCTCCGAGCAGGCGGTGGAACGCGCAGTCACCAGCGGGTGAGGAGGGATAGCATGCCGGTTCAACGATTCGCCCCGATGACCAAGGATTTCGCCACCTTCGATTGTGATGCGCATGTCACCGAACCGCCGCTGATCTGGGAACGCGCCAAGGATTTTCTGACCCGCGACGAATTGGATGCGTTGAAGGCGACGATCTGGTGGGACGCCGAAAGCCGCCTGTTGATCGTCAACGGGCGGGCCGGCATCGGCCTGGGCTCGCCGCGTCGCGGCGGCATCCCCGGCACGATGCGGGTCATCACCAATGCCGGCCCCGGGGTCAAGCACGACATCCAGCGCGCCCTCAACGTCCGCAATCTCGATCCAAAGACCGCGCTGACCCAGGAGCAGGTGGCCTATCTCGACCATGCCGGGTCCTACGAGCCGAAGCCGCGCCTCAAAGACATGGATATCCAGGGGATCGATCAGGTGATGATCATTCCGACGGAGATCGACATTTATCCGTGGCTGGAAAACGCGCTCGGCGCGAAGGCCTTTTGTCGCGCCTACAACGAATGGGCTTACGAGTACACGCTGGCCGACCCGGAGCGGCTGTTCTTTGCCGCGCTGATCCCGATGCAGCATCCGGACTATGCGGTCGCGGAGATCCGGCGGGTCGCGGCGCTGGGCTGCCGCGTCGCGCTCGTGCGGCCGATGGATGCGATGGGCAACTACCCGCTGCAGCCGAAATACGAGCCGGTCTGGGACGCGCTCGAGGAGACGGGCATGGTTTACGGCATGCACCCGTTCCCGGCTTTCGGCAGCTCGAAGCCCAGCGGCTACGCCGAGCAGTATTCCGGAGCCGAGCTGATCCGGCGCACGGTGGCTACGGCCGGCCTGCCGCATTCCCTTCTGTCGAACGTGCAGAATTTCCAGGCCGAAGCGGCGCTGTGGGTCACCCTCGTCTTGATGTCCGGGTTTTTCGAGCGGCACCCGAAGATCAATGCCGCGGTATTCGAGGCGTCCTCGACCTGGCTCAGCTTCCTGGTCGACGAATGCGACAAGGCTTACCGGCTCTATCGCAACGAGCGTCAGCTGCCGCCATTGAAGCGCCTGCCGAGCGAGACCTTCTTCGAGCACTGCATCACCGGCTTCGAGGGCGACGAGGCGCCACCGGCGCGCCTGCCGGAATTCTATGGCGATATCCTGGCCTGGTCCTCCGATGTTTATCATCATGATGGCGACGACGCCTGGCGGGCGATCGAGACGATGCAGAAATACGGCCTGCCGGTCGCCGACCAGGCCAAGTTCCTCGGCGGCAACGCCCGCCGCCTCTACAAGGCGCAGGCGCCGCAGAAGATCATCCGCGAGCGGGTCTGCCAGATCGAGCGCCCGGATTGGTGGCCGAGCGAGGAGGAGGTCCGCGCCGCGCTAGCCCCGGAGGCGGCGGTCACCCGGCGCTAACGGATTGCAGGATCGCAGCGGGCGCAGAGGGGAAGAGATGACCGCGGCCAAAGATTTTGCAGTATTCGACAGCGATTCCCACGTGGTCGAGCCGCCCGAACTCTGGGAGAAGTACCTCGATCCGGAATACCGCACGCTCGGCAGGCACGCCCTGTGGCGCCACGAAGGCCGGACCGGTTCCTATCTCAAGGTCAACGGCGAGATCTTCCGGGATACGACGAACCCGAACCTGCCGCGGCATGCGCTGTGGCGGCCCGGCATGAGCTGGGACGACATCGGTGAATTGGACCCGCACACCCGCCACCCGATCAACGAAGGCGCCTGGGACCCGCAGGCCCGGCTTTCCGACATGGACGCGATGGGGGTGGACCAGGCGCTGCTCTACCCGACCTGGTTTGCCGAGGGATTCTTCCTGGTGCGCGATCCCGATGTCGCTTACGCGCTGGCCCGGGCCTACAACGACCGGATCGCCGATTTCTGCAAAGCGGCGCCGCGGCGGCTCTTCGCGGCCGCCATTCTGCCGCTGCAGAACATGGATTTCGCGCTGGAGGAATTGCAGCGGGTGGCGGCAATCGGGTGTTTCCGCGCCGTCTTCGTGCGCCCGATGTTTCTCGAGAACCGCTATCTGAACCACCCCTGTTACGACCCGCTCTGGGCGGCGCTCGAGCGGCTGGGAATGACCGCTGCGGTGCATGCCACGCCGGGATTGTGGAACCCGGAATGGACCTCGCACGGGCCGTTCTTCGAGAAGATCAAGGATCGGCTCGCGCAGACGGCGATCCCGGGCGGGGGCGGCGGGCCGTTCGCCGG
>CAYMRQ010000199.1:0-5250 GCA_964392845.1 uncultured Rhizobium sp. | reverse complement strand
ATCGGCCCCTTGGGGACCACCAGTTTCACCGCCGCCACGCCGCTCGGCCATCCGCTCGCGCCAATTCTCGCCTATTGGCTCGACAACCACCTGTTCGTCGCTGCCACGCTGATCGGCTACACCGTGATGGAACGATATCCCGCGATGAAGGTTGTCGTGGCGCACGGCAAGGCCTCGTGGATGCAGGAAGTGCTGGAGAAGATGGAGGCGTCGACCCGGGTGATCCCGCTGTTGCATCACTATCCGGTCAGCACCGAGCCCGAGGCGATGTGGGAGCGCGGCAATGTCATGCTCGGCTTCGATGCCGAGGAGCGGCTGATCCGCAAGCTGCCGCAGGATTTCGCCGGCAAGGTCGTCTGGGGCTCGCGCTATCCGCATCACGACGCGACGAGCGCCTGGGATGCGATCGCTCAGCTGCGCGAGGCAGCGGTGCCCGAACCGCTGATCGCGCGGATGATGGGCGAGAACGCCGCCCATCAGTTCGGTGTCGAGCTGCTTCAGCCCGCTTGACGCTGTCGACAAGATCGTAGAGGTGGCGGGGTGTCCCGCGTCCGGGCGAAAACCCCTTGCGGGGCGGCGGCATTGCCCATAAAGCGACGGGACGATCCCCGCCACCGCCGGAGAGCCTCCCGATGCCCGACCATCCCGATCGCCACAGCCTCGAGGCGCTGCGCGCCTTTGACACGCCGACCATCTGCAACGCGCTCGAGATCATCGTGCCGGCGCGGCGCACGATCGGCTTCACCCGGCGCCAGCTTCTCGCACCGTTTCCCGAGCTGAAGCCGGTCGTCGGCTTCGCCCGGACCGCGATGATCCGCTCGCGCGAGCCGCATCCCCGCGACCGCGACAGCGCCAACCGCATTCGCCTGGGCTACTACGAGCACGTCGCCGCGCAGCCCTTGCCCAGCCTCTCGGTGATCCAGGACATCGACGCGCCCGATACCGGGTTCGGCGCGTTTTGGGGCGAGGTGCAGACCCATGTGCACGCCGGGCTCGGCTGCATCGGCGTCATCACCGACGGCTCGGTGCGCGACCTCGATGCGATGTCGCCGGATTTCTTCGTCCTCGCCGGCTCGGTCATGCCGAGCCACGCCTATGTCCATCTCGTCGAGTTCGGCGGCACGGTCAGCGTCGGCGGCATGGTGGTGTCGGGCAACGACATCATTCACGCCGACCGCCACGGTGCGGTGGTGATCCCCGCTGACGCGGTCGCCAAGATCCCGGCCGCCGTCGATCTCCTGGCCCGGCGCGAAAAGGTCATCATCGAGGCCTCGAAGCAGCCCGGCTTCTCGATCGAGCGGCTGCGCCAGGCCTACAAGGAGCAGGACGAGATCCACTGAGGCCGCTGTGGACCGCGGGCGTCTCGCCCGCCCCCACCTTCCCTCCCCCGCTTGCGGGGGAGGGAAGGTGGGGGCAATGCGGCCGGGACGGAAACGGTCCGGATTCGCGCCGCTAGATCTCGATCTGGCCGCCGAGCTCGACGACCCGGTTCGGCGGGATGCGGAAGAACTCGGTCGCGTCGAGCGCGAGGTTCGACAAGATGATGAACAGCCGGTCGCGCCAGTGCCAGAAGGCGCCGCGGCGGGCGCGGGCGCGCAGCTTTTCGCGCCCGATGAAGAACGAGGTTTCCATCAGATTGATCCGGAAACCCTGTGCCCGGCACTGCGCCAGGGCGCGCATCACGTTCGGCTGATCCATGAAGCCGTAGCGGACGTGCATCGTGTAGAAGCCCCGGCCGACCTCATTGATCGCGAGACGCCGCTCGGCGGGCACATGCGGCACGTCCTCGGTCTCGACCTCCATCATCACGACGCGCTCGTGCAACGCCTTGTAGTGCTTGAGGGCATGAAGCAGAGCGACCGGAACCTGGGTCAGGTCGCGGGTCATAAAGATCGCCGTGCCCGGCACCCGCACCGGGCGCTCCGGGTTGAGCCCCGCCACGAACTGGCTCAGCGGTAAGGAATCGCGGGCGCGCTGTTGGGTGAGCAGCCGCCGGCCGCGCCACCAGGTCCCCATCATGGCAAAGACCAGCCCGGCGACAACGATCGGAAACCAGCCGCCCTCGGCGATTTTCAGCAGATTGGCGCAAAGGAAGGTCAGATCGATCAGGCCGAATGCGGCAAAGACCGGCACCGCGAGGGCGAGGCTCCAGCCGCGGCTGCGCATGTAGATGAAGGCGAGAGCGGTGGTGATCGCCATGTCGCCGCTGACCGCCACGCCGTAGGCGGCGCCCAGATTGTCGGACGACTGGAAGCCGAGCACCAGGACCACCACGGCGCCGAGGAGGCCCCAGTTGATGCGCGGCACATAGACCTGGCCGATCTCGGTCTCGGAGGTATGGCGGACTTCGAGCCGCGGCAGATAGCCGAGCTGGATCGCCTGGCGGGTGATCGAGAAGGCGCCCGAAATCACCGCCTGCGAGGCGATAATCGTCGCGAAAGAGGCCAAGGCCACGAGCGGATAGAGGGCCCACCCGGGCGCCAAGAGGTAAAACGGGTTCTCGATCGCGGCGGGATTGCCGAGCAGCAAGGCGCCCTGTCCGAAATAGTTGAGCACAAGGGCCGGAAAGACCAAGGCGAGCCAGGCTCGGGTCAGCGCCCGGCGACCGAAATGCCCCATGTCGTAATACAGCGTCTCTGCGCCGGTCACCGCGAGAAACACCGCGCCGAACATGAAAAAGCCGCGCAACGGCGCGTTCACCACCACCGCGATGCCGTAGAGCGGGTTGAGGGCGAGGAGGATGCGCGGCTGCTGCGCAATCCCCCATATGCCGAGCAGCGCCAGAACCGCGAACCACACCAGCATGACCGGGCCGAACAGGCCGCCTATCGCCGCCGTGCCGCGGCGCTGCATGAGGAACAGCCCGACCAGAAGGATCAGCGAAATCAGGATGACGTAGCGCTCGAATACCGGCGTCGCCACTTTCAGCCCCTCGACCGCGCTCAGCACCGAGATCGCCGGGGTGATCACGGCGTCGCCATAGAACAGCGCGGCGCCGACGAGCCCCGCTCCCATGATCCACAAATAGCGTTTTTGACCGCGATGCGCGGTGCGCAGAGCCAGCGCGGTCAAGGCGAGCAGCCCGCCTTCGCCGCGATTGTCAGCGCGCATGATGACGAGCACATATTTGACCGTGACGACCAGCACCAGCGCCCAGAAAATCAGCGACAGAGCGCCGAGGATCGCGGCCTCGCTCAAATCGCCGAAATTTACCAGCGACTGGCGCACCGCATAGAGCGGCGAGGTGCCGATATCGCCGTACACGACACCGAGCGCCGCGAGCGTCAGGTTCTGCGTGGCGTTCGCGGTCTCGGCGGGCGCGCTCTGCGGCAGCTCGGTATCCGGCATGATGAACCCGATCCTCCAGTTGGCACCCGGCCGCCGTCGTTCAACAAATCCTAATTCGCGGACGGCGTGGGCGCCGTGGTGAGGTCCTCGATGCTATAACCGGCGATGCGTTTATAGCGATCCGACAGCGCGCGCAATTCCTCCTGGCTGATGAAGTCGTCAAGCCGGTCGCCGGTCAGTTCCTCGACCCGGATGTTGATGAAGTCCGGCGGTGCGGTCCGGTTGGTGCGCACGACCCGGGCGGCCGGGGCCGCCCGGGCATCCTCATAGGCCCGCAAGGCGGCAACCGGGTCGCCGTGTTCGCGCAGCAGGCCGGCAAGGGTGCGCGCGTCGATCAGGCCTTGCGCCGACCCGCCCGACCCGCGCGGATACATCGGATGCGCGGCGTCGCCGGCCAGGCTCACCCGGCCGAACGACCAGCGCTCGATCGGGTCCTTGTCGACCATCGGGTATTCGAAGATCGTTTCGGCCCGACGGATCAGCTCGGCCACATCGAGCCAGTCAAAGCGCCATGATTGATAGATGCCGATGAAATCCTCGAGCCGGCCGGGCTTGTTCCAGCCGTTCTGCTCGGGCGAATTGGTCTCTATCTCGGTCGTCCAGTTGATCAGCTGATGCCCCTCTTCATCGACATTGTCGATGATCGGGTAGATCACGATCTTGCCGGTGCGGATCGAGCGGATCCGCATATAGGTTCGTCCGGTCAGGATCGGCGCATGGCGGGTCACCCCGCGCCAGGTATTGATGCCGGTGAAAACCAGCCGCTCATCCGGATAGAACTGGGCGCGCACGGTCGAATTGACGCCATCGCAGCCGATCGCGATGTCGGCCCTGACCGTCGGATAGGGCGCCCCGGTGGCGCTCTGCCGGAAATGCAGCGTGACTCCGGCCGCGTCCTGCTCGAGCCGCTCGAAACGATGGTTGGTGAGGATCCGGTCGGCGCCGAGATGCGCCAGCGCCGCCTCATAGAGGATGCGATGCAGCCGGCCGCGATGCATGCCGAGCTCGGGCACCGCATAGCCGGCAAACCGGCCGCGCTTCTCGCAGTAGATCAGTTGCCCAAAGCGGTTGAAAAAGCAGCTCTCCTCATTCTCAATCCCGAGTGGTTCGAGCGCCTCCTGCAAACCGAGCAGCGCCAATTCGCGCATCGCGTGCGGCAGGAGCGTGATGCCGACCCCCAGTTCCTTCACTTCGGGCACCGCCTCGTACACAAGGCAGGTCAACCCGCGCTGCTGCAGGTTGAGCGCAAGACCGAGCCCGACGATGCCGCCGCCGATGATCGCGATCTCCATCGCTCGTCTCCCTCGCCATCCGCTGCTATCGTCGGCTGCAGCCGACAAGAGGACAAGGCCGATGAGCGAGAAGCCGTTCCGCAGCGGGATGCTGGTCTTCCCGAACCTGACCCAGCTCGACCTGACCGGGCCCTACGAGATCCTCGCCCGTTTGCCCGGTAGCGAGGTTTCTCTGATCTGGAAAAGCCTCGACCCGGTGCCCTCCGAGCACGGGCTGGCCATCCTGCCGACCGCGACCTTCGATAGCTGCGAGCCGCTCGACCTGGTGCTGGTCCCCGGCGGCGCCGGCATCAACCCGCTGCTCGAAGACCGGGAGACGCTCGCCTTTCTGCGCCGTGCCGCCGCCGCGGCGCGCTATGTCGTCGGAATCTGCGCCGGGTCGCTTGTGCTTGGCGCCGCCGGCTTGCTGCGCGGGCGCCGGGCGACCACGCATTGGATGTCGCGCGATTTCTTGGCCGCGTTCGGCGCCGTGGCGGTCGCCGAGCGGGTCGTCGTCGACGGCAATCTGTTCACCTGCGGCGGCGTAACCGCGGGGATCGATGCCGCGCTCTGCGTGGCCGCCGCGATCGCCGGCCGCGCGGCGGCGGAAGCGATCCAGCTCGGCATCGAA
>CAYMRQ010000198.1:7497-9119 GCA_964392845.1 uncultured Rhizobium sp. | reverse complement strand
TCGATGGCACGATTCTACACCGGCTGGCCCCGTTAAGTCCGACAGGCTGCTAGTGATCGGAATTAGACGCTCGGCACCCTTATACGTCGTCCCGGCGAAGGCCGGGACCCACAGCCGCCGTGGATACCGGCCTTCGGCGGTATGACGGTGTTTAGGGCGCGAAGTGTTTGATGGTATCCATGGGAGCCAAGGGTAGAAGCGGTCGCCCCTGGACCACCCGCTTTCCGGCAAGCTTGAATGAACCTGCCCTACCCGCCGCTCCTCGTCATCTCCGACCGTAGCCAGGCGCGGCGGCCGCTGGTGGAAATCGCCGAGGCGGCGTTCCGCGGCGGGTGCCGCTGGTTCAGCCTGCGAGAAAAGGATCTGCCGGCGGCGGAGCGGCGCGATTTGCTGCGCGCGCTGGTGGCGCTCGGGCATCGTTTCGGTGCGACCGTCACCGCGCACGAGGACATCGAGGCGGTCGTCGCTTCCGGTGCCGATGGCGTGCATCTGCCCGGCGGCGGCGATCCCGCGGCGGCGCGCCGGCATCTGTCCGCCGGGCTCGTCGGGGTATCGACGCATGTCCCGGAAGAGGCCGCCGCACAGCTCGCGGCGGGCGCCGATTACGTGACCCTGAGCCCGATCTTCCTCAGCGCCAGCAAGCCCGGCTACGGTCCGGCGGTCGGCCTCGACGCGCTCGCGGCCGCGGCGCAGCTGTCGCCAGGGCCGGTCATCGCCCTCGGCGGCATCGGCGCCGACAATGCCGCCGCCTGTCTTGCCGCGGGCGCGCGCGGCATCGCGGTGATGGGCGGGATCATGCGCGCCGCCGATCCCGAGACCACGGTGCGCCGCCTCCTAGCTGCCCTCGACCTGAAATAACCACGGAGGTCACGGAGAAACAACTCTTGCCGAAGACGACGCGGAATGGGCGGTGGTGGCCTAATACCAAAGTCACAACGCTTTGAGCGCTAGCCGCCTTCATTTTGAATTGTCGTCCCGGCGAAGGCCGGGACCCACTGATCTGACGCCGAGACGGTTGAAAGGTGGGTCCCGGCCTTCGCCTGGCCTTCGCCGGGACGACGAGATGGGTGGCAAGCGTCTAATTCGTACCACTAGCCGGCGCCTGTGATCAGGGCGACCTGCCTCGTCGCAGCATCCCCATTCGCGTTCGCCCGTCAAGCGATCGGGGATCAGGCCGGTTGATTCCTGGGCGACGCCGGCGGCTCAGCCGCCGATCGCGCCCTCGGTGTTGACGTAGACCGCGTAGAGCGACTGGCTCGCGGCCATGAACAGGCGGTTGCGCTTGACCCCGCCAAAGCACAAATTCGCGCAGCGCTCCGGGAGCGCGATGCGGCCGATCATCGTGCCGTCGGGGGCAAAAACCGCGACCCCGTTGAGCGCCTCGCTCATGCCCCAGCCGCACCACAGATTGCCCTGGACATCGCAGCGGAAGCCGTCGGGCGTGCCGTCGCCGAGATCGGCGAAGTTGTGCGGGCTGGAAAGCCGGGTGCCGTCGGCGGCGACATCGAAGACGCTGATCGCGCGCGGCCGGGCCCGCGATTCGACGATGTAGAGCTTCGCCTCGTCGGGCGAGAAGGCGAGGCCGGTTGGGCCGCTCAGCCCTTCGGCGGCGGCCGTGGTGC
>CAYMRQ010000198.1:0-7487 GCA_964392845.1 uncultured Rhizobium sp. | reverse complement strand
GCGTCGCGGAAACGAGTGTGCCCAGCTCGACCCGCTCGGTCACGGCGGCGACCGTGGTGCGCCCGGTGCGGCCATCGACGCGATAGACGTTGGTCGGCAGCTCCGGTTCGGCCTTGCCGCCTTCGTAATTGCTGGCGATGCCGAAAATCGGATCGGTGAACCATACCGACCCGTCCGATTTGACGACGACGTCGTTGGGCGAATTGAGCGGCTTGTGCTCGAAGCGGTTGCAGATCACCGTGATCGAGCCGTCATGCTCGGTGCGGGTGACCCGCCGCATGCCGTGCTCGCAGGTAATGAGCCGCCCCTGCCGGTCGCGGGTGTTGCCATTGGCATTGTTCGACGGCTTCCTAAAGATCGTCGTCTCGCCGGTTTCCTCGTCCCATTTGAGGACGCGGTTGTTGGGGATGTCGCTCCACAACAGACAGCGCAGATCGCCGACCCAGACCGGGCCCTCGCTCCAGCGACAGCCGGTGTAAAGCCGCTCGACCGCGGCATTCATCGGCGGCCGCAGCGGCTCGAAACGCGGATCGAGGGTGATGATTGCCGGATCGGGATAGGCTTGGGCGGGCTGCCATCCGGTCGTCATTGCGGCTCTCCCTCAGGGATTGTTCCGTGCCAGCGCGCGCTGGCGGCGGTGAGGATGCAGCCTTTCTACCCAGCGCTCAAGGGGCGCCGACAGCTGGCGACCGGGCCTTAACGCGACACGGCGATCTCACATGCCGTTCGCGACATCCGTGAAAAAACCGCTGACCGAGCTGCCGACGAACGTAGCCCAGCTGACCACGGTGAGCGATATCAACACCAGTATCAGGCCGTATTCGATTGCTGTCGCGCCCGACTCGTCGGTCCGTAGCGCGATCAGAGCGGAACGCATTCGATCCATCATCACCGCTATCCCCGGGGGCATGCTTCCCCTCCTGGCGAACCGGACTGCCTCCGGACCGTCGGAGAGCAGGTTCCGGAACGCTGCCGGCCTGGAAAACGATCGTGGCCTCGAACAATACTCGGTACGGGTTCGATCACGGGAAATGTTAGCCTTCTTCCCAGCTGCGTCAACGCATTTTGCTCGGTCATGGGTTAAGCCGCGGTTAACCCGCCCGGCGGGAGGTCCACAAGCACCCTATAGCGCAAAATGGGCTGAATGTATCGATCGAACATCATGAAATTTCGGTAATTTCCGCCGTAATTCCGCCGGTTTCTCGCTCAATCTCCGCCGGCGGCAGCGCCGTCCTTTCCCGCTGAGCATTTGTGGCCCGCGTGCGATAGGATGACCACGACCCTTCGTACCTCCCTGGTGAATTGCGAGGCGCCATGAGCCAGCTCGATCCGATCCCGTATTCCGACGCGCAGATCCGCGGGGTCCTGGAGCGGGTGCGCACCATCGCGATGGTCGGCGCCTCGTCGAATTGGAACCGGCCGAGCTATTTCGTAATGAAATATCTGCAGGGCAAGGGCTACCGGGTGATCCCGGTCAACCCCGGCATCGCCGGCCAGCTTTTGCTCGGCGAAAGGGTCTACGCGGCGCTGCGCGAGATTCCGGTTGATCTCCTTGGGCCGATCGACATGGTCGATGTCTTCCGCCCGGCATCGGAGGCCCCGGCGATTGTCGCCGACGCGATCGCGATTCACGCGCCGGTCGTGTGGATGCAGCTCGGCATCCGCAACGACGAGGCCGCCGCACTCGCCGAGGCGGCCGGGATCGAGATCATCATGAACCGCTGCCCGAAAATCGAGTTCGGCCGGCTCGGCGGCGAATTGTCGTGGGGCGGGGTCAACAGCGGCATCATCCAGAACCGCGCGCCGCAGGCGCCGCGCCCGCGCCGCGCCAAGGAGCGATCGGCCGCGTCGCACAACCAGGCCTACGGGTTTGAGACTCTTGCGGTCCATGCCGGCGCCGCGCCCGACCCGACGACCGGCGCACGCTCGACCCCGATCTACCAGACGACATCCTATGTCTTCGAGGATGTCGACCATGCCGCCTCGCTCTTCAACCTGCACAATTTCGGCTTCATCTATTCGCGCCTGACCAACCCGACGGTCTCGGTGCTCGAGGAGCGCATCGCCAGTCTCGAAGGCGGCCGCGCCGCGGTCGCGGCGGCCTCGGGCCACGCCGCGCAATTCCTGGTGTTTTTCACGCTGATGCAGCCGGGCGACGAATTCCTCGCCTCGCGCAACCTCTATGGCGGCTCGTTGACCCAGTTCGGCCTGTCGTTCAAGAAGCTCGGCTGGACCTGCCATTTCGTCGATCCGACCGATCCGGAAAATTTCCGCCGGGCGCTGACCCCGAAATGCAAGGCGATCTTTGTCGAGAACCTCGCCAATCCCGGCGGCGTTATCGTCGATATCGAAAAGGTCGCCGCGGTCGCCCATGATGCCGGCATCCCGCTGATCGTCGACAACACCCTCGCCACCCCCTATCTGTGCCGGCCGTTCGAATGGGGCGCCGATTTGATCGTTCATTCGACGACCAAGTTCCTCGGCGGCCATGGCGCCGCGCTCGGCGGGATGGTCGTCGAATCGGGCCGCTTCGATTGGTCGCAGGGCGACCGCTTCCCCTCGTTGACCGATCCCGAGCCCGCCTATCACGGCCTCAAGTTCTTTGAGAATTTCGGGGATTTCGCCTTTACCACCAAGGCGCGCGCGGTGGCGCTGCGCGATTTCGGCCCGACCCTCTCGCCGATGAACGCCTTTCTGACGATCACCGGCATCGAGAGCCTGCACGTGCGGATGGAGCGGCATGTCCAGAATGCGCAAAAGGTGGCCGAGTTTCTCGCCGAGCATCCGCGCGTCGCCTGGGTCTCCTATGCCGGGCTCAAATCGAGCCCGTACCATGAGCTGGCCAAGAAATACCTGCCGAAAGGGGCGGGCGCGGTGTTCACCTTCGGGGTCAAGGGCGGCTATGAGGCGGGGATCAAGCTGGTCGAGAGCGTGCGCCTCTTTTCCCACCTCGCCAATATCGGCGACACCCGCAGCCTCGTTCTGCATCCCGCCTCGACGACGCACCGCCAGCTCTCCGACGAGCAGCGCGAAGCCGCCGGCGCCGGCCCCGATGTCGTGCGCCTGTCAGTGGGCCTCGAAACCGCCGAGGACCTGATCCGCGACCTCGACGAGGCGCTGGCGGGGGCTTAGACCCTTTTCGTCGTCATTCCCGCGAAAGCCACGCGAAAGCGGGAATCCAGGTACGGGTAGTCGTTCGGTTGCTCTGGACCCCCGCTTTCGCGTGGCTTTCGCGGGAATGACGATAACAAGCCATAAACAGGGAGAGTAGCTGATGGCGCGGATCGCGGTCGGCGGGTTCCAGCATGAGACCAACACCTTTGCGCCGCAGCGCGCGAGCTGGGAGGATTTCGAGCGGGCCGACGCGTGGCCCGGCTTTGTCCGCGGGACCAAGGTGATCGACGCCGTCGCTGGCTACAACATCCCGATCGCCGGCGCGGTCGAGGCGTTGCGGGCGCGCGGCCACGAGCTGGTGCCGCTGTGCTGGTGCTCGGCGCCGCCCTCCGCTCATGTCGAGCGCGAGGCCTACGAGCGGGTCGCCGGCGCCATCCTCGATGACCTCGCCGGGCAGGCGCCTATCGACGGCGTCTATCTCGACCTGCACGGCGCGATGGTGGCCGAGCATCACGAAGACGGCGAAGGCGAGCTGTTGCGCCGCATCCGCGCCCTGCTCGGCGATACGGTGCCGATCGTCGCCAGCCTCGACTACCACACCAACATGACGCCGCAGATGGTGCATCACGCCAGCGCCATGGTCGGCTATCGCACCTATCCGCACATCGACATGGCGGCGACCGGCGGCCGCGCCGCCTTATTGCTCGACCGCCTCTTGACCGAGCGCCGGCCGCTCTACAAAGCCTATCGCCAGATCGATTTCCTGATCCCGCTGGTCTGGCAATGCACCGCGATGGAGCCGGCAAGCAGCATCTTCGCGCTGATCGGCGACATCGAGCAGGGCGCTCTGTCGCACAACCAGGGCATCGTCAGCATCACCCATACACCGGGCTTTCCGCCGGCTGACATCGCCGATTGCGGGCCGGCGCTGGTCGTCTATGGCCACGACCGGGAAGCGGCGGAGGCCGCGGCCGACCGCGTCGCCGCCGCGATCCACCAGCGCGAAGCCGCCTTTGCCGGCAAGCTCTACACGCCCGAGGAGGCGGTGGTCGAGGCGCTACATCTGGCGCGGCACGCGACGAAGCCGATCGTCCTCGCCGACATCCAGGACAACCCGGGCGCCGGCGGCACCTCCGACACGGTCGGATTGCTGCGCGCCCTGATCGCGCACCGCGCGGCGGGGGCGGTGATCGGGATGATCGTCGACCCGGAAGCCGCCGCGGCCGCGGCCGCGGCGGGCGAAGGCGCGCGCCTCGATGGCGGGATCGGCGGCAAGATCGGCTATGCCGGCGAGGTGCCGGTCGCAGCGGACTGGCGGGTCGTGCGATCAGGCAGAGGCGAGTTCACCGGAACCGGCCCGATGTATGGCGGCGCCAAATTCCGCATCGGCCCGATGGCGCTCGTTCGCGACGAGGCGAGCGGTGTCTCGGCGGTGCTCGCGGCCAAACGCATCCAGGCGGCCGACCAGGAAATGTTTCGCCATGTCGGGGTCGAGCCGGCCCGGGTGCCGATCCTGGCGCTCAAATCGACGGTGCATTTCCGCGCCGATTTCGAGCCGATCGCCGAGCAGGTGCTGTGCGTCGTTTCGCCCGGCGCGCATGTCTCCGACCCGGCGGAGCTGCCCTACCGCAATTTGCGCAAGGGCATCCGCCTCAACCCGCTCGGCCCGGCGCGGGTTTGACATTCGCAAAAAACGCGCCGCGGCAAGCCGCGCCTGATTTAGAATAGCGCGTCCTTTCAATCGCCTATTCGCAGGGTCGTTGCCCGATGGTGAGAATGCCGACCCTTGGACCGGACGCCCGGGTCAACATGCTGATCGGAAGCGGCCATTTCCTGTCGCATTATTATCAGCTCTGCCTGCCGCCGCTGTTCATCGCCTGGCAGCACGAGTTTGGCGTGTCCTTTGCCGAGCTCGGGCTGGCGATGGCCTTGATGTCGGGCACCACGGCGGTGGTTCAGGCGCCGGTCGGCTTTCTCGTCGACCGTTACGGCGCGCGCCGCTTTCTGGTCGGCGGCACGCTGGTGATGACGCTGTCGATCGCGGCGATGGGCCTGGCCACCGCCTATTGGCAGATCGCGCTGCTGGCGATGCTGTCGGGTCTCGGCAGCTCGGTCATCCACCCGGCCGACTACGCGATCCTCAGCTTCTCGGTGAACCCGGCGCGCATCGGCCGCTCGTTCTCGCTGCATACCTTTGCCGGGCATGTCGGGTTCGCCGCCGCGCCGCCGGTTACCGCCGCGCTGATGCTCTTGATCGGCTGGCGCAGCACCTTGCTGCTGGTCGGCATGCTGGGTCTCCCGGTGGTCTTGTCGATCCTGTGGCAGAGCCGCATCCTCATTGACCAGAAGCGCGAAGCGCACCGCCGCAAGCCCGGTCTTCTGGCGGATGTCCGCCAGCTGTTGTCGCGCCCGATCCTGTTGTTCTTCGGATTTTTCTTGGTGTCGTCGATGGCCGGGGCCGGCATCCAGTCGTGGCTGATCACCGTGTTGCACACGACCCACGGCCTCACCCTCAGCGCCGCCTCCTCGGCGCTGACCCTTTACATGATCGGCACGATGAGCGGTGTCTTGATCGGCGGCTGGGTGGCCGACCGCACCGAGCGGCATCTCGGCTTTGTCGTGGCGCTGACGCTGATCGGCGCCGCGTTGTTGCTCTGGGTCGATCTCGTATCGATGACAGAGCTGGCGACGATCGGGGTGCTGTTTGTCGGCGGGCTCTCGATCGGGGCGAGCCGCACGCCGCGCGACGTCATGGTCAAGGACGCCGCCCCGCCCGGCCAGATCGGCAAGGTGTTCGGCTTTGTCAGCGCCGGGATGTCCTTGGGCGGCGCGATCATGCCGGTGCCCTACGGCATGCTGATCGATGCCGGGCGTCCCGATCTGGTGCTGGTGCTGGTCGCCGGGCTGTGGCTCGTCAGCCTATTGTTCGTCGGCAGCGCCCGCGCCAGCTTCCGCCGCGCGCCGGTCCCGGCGCCGGCGGAGTGAGACGCCAGCGCGGTTGCCTTTCCCGGCAAGGCTGACGTAGACCGGGGCAGCTTCCCCCCGATCGGATTGCTGGGGGGCCGCGCTTGTTTTCTCGATCCGTGCACCGAATGCCCGTCGATTTTCCAGCCCCGGGACCTGCCTTCGCGACACCCGCCGGCGGACTCCGTGCCGGCGGGTCGGGCCCGGCCGCGCTCTACCGCGAGCGGTCGGACGGCGCAATCATCCGCTCCGACCCGGCGCAGCAGCGCGCGGTCACCCGGCTGCAGCAACTCCATGAGGCGCTGTCGCATTATCGGCCGCCGGCCCGGCGCGGCTGGCTGGCGCGCATCGGCCTTGGCGAACGCCGCAAGGCAGCTGATCGGCCGGCGCCGAGGGGCCTCTATTTGTGGGGCCCGGTCGGACGCGGCAAATCGATGCTGATGGATCTGTTTTTCAGCGCGGCGCCGGTCGCGAACAAGCGGCGCGTCCATTTCCATGCCTTCATGCTCGAGGTCCACGACCGTATCGAGCGCGAGCGCCGCGCCAAAACCCGCGAGCCGGTCGGCAAGGTCGCCGCCGATCTCGCGGCCGCGGCGGCGCTCCTCTGCTTCGACGAATTCCAGGTCAACGACATCGCCGATGCGATGATCCTCGAACGGCTGTTTCGCGCGCTGTTCGCCGCCGGCACGATCGTCGTCGCGACCTCCAACCGTCCGCCCGACCGGCTCTATGAGCATGGTCTCCAGCGCGACCGCTTTGTGCCGTTCATCGACCTGTTGACCGAACGGCTGGACCGCCTCGAACTCGACAGCGGCCGCGACTACCGGCTGTCCCGGATGATGGGCAAACCGGTCTACCACTGGCCGCACGACGCGGCAGCGCACCAGGCGCTCGAAACCACCTTCGCCGAGCTGACCGAAGATGCGCCGGGCGCGAGCGAAACGTTGATCGTCAAGGAACGCGCGCTGGTCGTGCCGCGTGCCGCACAGAATGTCGCCTGGTTCGGCTTCGACGAATTGTGCGCCCGCCCGCTCGCCGCCGCCGATTACCTCGCCATCGCCGAGCGCTTCGCGGCGGTGATCCTCGAAGGCATCCCGCGCCTCGACCCGCGCCGGCGCAACGAGGCGCAGCGCCTGCACATCCTGATCGATGCGCTCTACGAGGCGCGCACCCTGCTGATTGCCTCGGCAGCGGCGCCGCCCGGGCAAATCTACCCGGAAGGCGACGGCGCCTGGGAATTCCGCCGCACCGTGTCGCGTCTCTACGAAATGCAAAGCGAGGACTACATCGCCAACCGGGCAAAGCCGTGAGCCCGGAGCGGGCGGGTGCGGGTGGCAGCGACAGAACGAATATGCTAGTGTTGCGGTTGAAACAGACGATTCGCAACGGGGCCTGAACGTGCGATTCTG
>CAYMRQ010000197.1:7876-9150 GCA_964392845.1 uncultured Rhizobium sp. | reverse complement strand
TAGTGCTGCTCGACCGAGGCGAGGTGGGCGCGCAGATCGGCGTCGAACCCATCGTGGTCCGCATAGCCGAGAAACGCCGCGAGCCCGGCGATGCCGTCGCGGTCGGCCGGCAACCGGTGGGTCTGCGCATCCTCCACCATCTGCAACCGGTGCTCGACCCGGCGCAGAAAGCGGTAATCGGCGATCAGCGTCTCGGCGGTCGCCTGATCGATGCGCCCGCTCGCGGCGAGACGGCGCAGCGCCGTGCAGGTCTGTGCGACCCGCAGCTGGCGCAGCCGGCCGCCCCAGATCAGCTGCTGTGTCTGGGCGAAGAATTCGATCTCGCGGATGCCGCCGCGCCCGGTCTTGATGTCATGACCCTCGACCGCGATTCGCGCGCCGCCCTTATGCGCCTGGATCTGACGCTTGATCGAGTGGATGTCGGCGATCGCCGCAAAGTCGAGATGCCTGCGCCAGATAAACGGCTGCAGCTCCGCCAGAAAGCGCTGCGCCGCGCGGCGGTCCCCGGCCACCGGACGGGCCTTGATCAGGGCGGCACGCTCCCAATTCTGCCCGGCCGTTTCATAATAGGTCAGCGCGGCCGCCACAGACATCGCCAGCGGGGTCGAACGCGGGTCGGGGCGCAGGCGCAGATCGGTGCGAAAAACATAGCCATCCCCGGTGCGCTCATCGAGTATACGAACAACATCGCGGGCGATTCGGCCGTAGAGGGACTGGGCGCCGTCTTGCGCCAGCCCGGGCACGCCCGAGGGATCATAGAGAAGGATCAGGTCGATATCGCTCGAATAATTAAGCTCCCCGCCGCCAAGCTTGCCCATAGCGAGGACAATGAGGCCGCTCCCATTTTCGGGATCCTCGGGGTCGATCGGCGCGATCGAAACGTTGGAAGCGGCGGCGTGCAAAGCGTCGCGCACCGCCGCACCGATTGCCGCCTCGGCAAAGCGGCTGAGCGCGGTCATCTGCTGTTCGAGCGACCAGCTCCCGGCAAGCTCGGCGACTGCGGCGAGCAAGGCGACACGCCGCTTGGCGATCCGCAGCCGGCGCATCAACGCCGCCCGATTTTCGCCGCGATTGGCGTGTGTCTCGGTCGCCGTGACGATTTTCTCGAACAGCGGATCGGCGCCTTCGTCGACGATGCGGGTCAGGAAGCCCCATTCGGCGATGGCAACGCGGCCGAGGAACGGGCTGTTGCCGAAGATCGCGGCAAGCAGGCCTCTCCCGGGAGCGGTGGCGCTCCACTGGAACTTCCCGCAGCCGCTCGCGGAGGCGGTACG
>CAYMRQ010000197.1:0-7866 GCA_964392845.1 uncultured Rhizobium sp. | reverse complement strand
CAAGCGCGGCGCGGTGTTCGCCGTCCGCCTCGGCAAGGGCCGCCTCCCAGGCACACAAGCCCAGCGCGAGAAGCCGCGCATCGGCGGGAAGTGGCAGCCCGTCACCATTTGGGGAGAGATGCGATAGCAGCTTCATCGCATGATTCGGGGCATGATGCCGGCGAAGGTGGCGACACTCGCCCGGCCGCCGAGCCCGGTCAAGCCCGGCGGGAATCGGTCGCGACCGTGACACCGGATGCCGTGCCCGACACGGCGCGCCGCCGCCGGAGGCTGCACCACCGGGCGGCGCGCCATGTCGGCCGCGGCGCGCACCACCTGTTGCGCTGGTTCGGCTCGCTCGCCGCGGTTCTGATCCTGCTCGCCCTCGTTGGCATCTGGCGCGTGATGCAAGGCCCGATCGAGCTGGATTGGCTCGCGCCCTATGTCGAGGCGGCGTTCGAGCGCTCCGGGATCGGGCTCAAAGTGGCGATTTCAGGTGTGCGTTTCGGGATCGACCGCAGCACGCAGCAGCTCGATTTCCGGGCCGAGAATGTCCGCGTGTCGCTGCCTGATGGCGAGCCGCTGGCGAGCTTTCCCGAAATGGCGACGAGCTTCGCGCTCGGCGCGTTGCTCCGCGGCCAGCTCGAGCCGACGCAGGTGGTTGTCGAGCGCCCGGTTGTGCACCTGGTGCGCGATGCGAGCGGGACGATCACCGCGCGGATCGGATCGGGCGATCAGGCCGCGCCCGAACTCGGACCGCAGGTGCTCCAGCAGCTGGCCGGACCGCGCGAGCGCGACGCGCCGCTCGGCCTGCTGCGCGAGCTGCGGATCCGCGGCGCGACGGTGATCGTCGACGATCTCCGATCCGGCCAAACCTGGCGGGCCGACCGGGTCGACGTCGCGGTTGAGCGCAGTGGGAAGGGGGTCAGAGGCGAATTTTCGCTGGCCGTCCCGATGGGTGCCAGCATGCCGGAGCTGCGTGCCACCTATCGCTATTTCGCGGAGCGTAACGTCCTCGACCTCGACATCGCGATCGAGGGGGTGCAGCCCGCCGACATCCCGCCGCTGATTCCCGAGTTGGCTCAGCTGCGGCACGTCGCGGCGCCGGTTTCCGGCACGTTGCGGACCCGGATCGACCTCAACCAGCGCAAGGCCCAGGGCTCGCGGCTCGACCTCGCCCTGGGCAAGGGCCGGTTGCACAGCGAATGGCTGCCGGACGGCAGCGTCGCAATCGACAAGGGCGAGCTGCACGCCGTGTATGCCCCCGAAAGCTCCGAGGTCCGGGTCGAGAAGCTGGCGCTTGATCTCGGCGGCGGCGCCGAACTCGTCCTCGATGGCACGCTCGCCGGTGTCACCCCCGAGCTGATCGCCGCCCCCGCCGACGCTCGTCCGCAAGGTCGTGTCGCGATGAAGCTTACCGCCGCACTGAAGCATGTGCCCGTGGCACGGTTTGCCGAGCTGTGGCCCGCGGCGCTCAGTCGCGACGGAAGGCGCTGGGTGCTCGACAACATTCATGATGGCGTCCTCGACGAAGCCGCGGTGCAGCTCGGCCTCGACCTCGATCCGGTGGCGCATACCGCCAAGGTGCTGAGCGCCCAGGGCAGCCTTCGCTACCACGATCTGACGATCAACTATTTCAAGGGATTGCCAATGGTTCGCCAGGTCGGCGGGACCGCTGTCTTCGCCGGCAATCATCTCGATTTCAGCCCGACGAGCGGCCTGCTCAAAGGGATGAAGATCACCGGCGGCACGGTGCGGCTGACCGAGCTCGACACGCCGGTCGAATGGCTGACCATCGATCTGGCGCTTGCCGGACCGCTGCAGGATGCGCTCGAAGTGATCGACGCCAAGCCGCTTAATTACGCGCATGCGATCGGCATCGATCCGGCGCATGTCGGCGGCCGCGCCGAGACCCAGTTGCATTTCAAGTTCCCACTCCTCGCCGACCTCAAATTCGACGCCGTCGACTATGGCGCCAAGGCGACGATATCAGGCGCGAACGTCGGCAAAATCGTGCTCGACCGCGCGATCACCGAGGGCAACCTCGCGCTCGAGGTTGCCCGCAGCGGCGCGCATGTCCGGGGCACTGCCCGTTTCGACGGCATCCCGTCGAAACTCGACGCGAACGTCTTCTTCCATCCAAAGAGCGGCCCGCGTGCCGTGTACCGGGTCGGCCTGACGCTCGACGACGAAGCGCAGCGGCGGTTCGATCTCGATTTCATGCCCGACCGCCTGAGCGGCCCGATTGCGATCGATGTGACCTATACGAATTTCGCCGCGAACCGGGCCGAGGCAACCGCCGTCGTCGATCTGCGCAGCGCCACCCTTTCGATCGCCGAGGCCGGCTGGAAAAAGCTGCCCGAACAGCCGGGAACGGCAACCCTCGTCTTCGATCTCAAGAATGAGAGGGTCACCCGGATCTCGCAGATCGAGGTAAAGGCGCCCGGTCTCAACGGCCGCTTTGCGGCGCTGTACGGCGCCGACCGCCAGCATATCGACCGGGTCGACATCCGGCGCCTCGTCGTCGGCGAGACCGAGGTCAGCGGCACGGTTACCCGGCGGGCCGAGGGGGGCTGGCGCGCCGATGTTCATGCCGCGCGGGCCGATGTCCGCCATCTGATCAAGGATGCGACAAGCGGCGCGCCATCGGGTTCATCGCAGCCGCTCGCCGTCGATGCACGGATCGATCGGCTGGTGTTTGGCCCGCAACGCGAGCTTCGCCACGTCACCGCCAGCCTCTTGCGCACCGGCGGGATCTGGCAGTCCGGCCGGATCGAGGGCCGCTATGCCAACGGGAACCGGATGTCGCTGCGGTTTGGCGAGGAGGATGGCCACCGCCTGATTTTTCGGTCTGACGATCTCGGTGCCACCTTGCAGCTGCTCGACATCGCCGATGGCGTCGTCGGCGGGCGGGTGAGTGTCGACGGGCAGCTCTCGGAGGTTGCCGGCAAACGCACGCTGCGCGCTCATTTCGAAGGCAAGGACTACACGCTGGTGCGCGCCCCGGTGATGGCCCGCATTCTAGCACTTCCTTCGCTGACCGGCTTCGCCAGCATGTTGTCCGGCTCCGGGCTCCCTTTCATGATTTTGCGTGGGGATTTCGGCTACAACGGCAATCGTCTCACCCTCGAGCGCGCGCTGGCTTTTGGCGAGGCGCTCGGGCTCACGGCGAATGGCTGGATCGATCTCGACCGGGATTGGCTCGAGCTGCAGGGCACCGTGGCGCCGGCTTATGCGCTGAATTCGATCCTCGACAACGTTCCGATCGTCGGCCGGCTGCTGGGCGGCGGTGCGCAGGGCCTGTTCGCGGCCAACTTCCGGCTCAGCGGAGCCAGCGCCGATCCGGGGGTCACGGTCAATCCGCTGAGCGTGCTCGCGCCGGGGGTGCTGCGCCAATTGTTCTCGCCGATCGTCGGTCTGCCGGCGGCGCAGCTGGAATAGCAGGCGGTGCACTGCGCTGGGATGACGGTTGGGCAAACCGGTTGCGGCGGTATGTAGGATGGGCTGAGTGCAGCGAAGCCCATCGCAATCGCCGACCCGATGGCTTTCGCTGCGCTCAACCCATCCTACGACTGCGCTATCGTCGGCGGGCGAATTGACAGCGCGCCGGCCCGCCTGTAGCGTCCGCGCGCATCGCCGTAGCAGCGTGCTCATTCGCTCCCCATATCGGGAGCCGGCCGGTCCGCGAGTTTCGCGCGCCGGTCTATTGGGCATTGGGGACTGACATGTTCGACACTCTCGGCAACCGCCTCAACGAGGTCTTCGACCGGCTGCGCCGGCGCGGCGCGCTCGGCGAGGATGACGTCGCCGCCGCGATGCGCGAGATCCGCATCGCGCTTCTGGAGGCCGATGTCGCCTTGCCGGTGGTGCGCGATTTCATCGCGGCGGTGCGCGAGAAGGCGGTCGGCCAGGAGGTGGTGCGCTCGGTCACGCCGGGGCAGATGGTTGTCAAGATCGTGCACGACCATCTGGTCGAGGTGCTCGGCGGCAATGAGGCGCGCGGCGGGGCAAGTGGCGCCGATAGCGGGCTCGACCTCAACGCGCCGGCGCCGGTCGCGATCCTGCTGGTCGGGCTGCAGGGCTCCGGCAAGACGACGACCGCGGCAAAGATTGCGCTGCGGCTCAAAAATCGCGAGCGGAAAAAGGTGCTGATGGCCTCGCTCGACGTGCAGCGCCCGGCCGCCCAGGAGCAGCTCGCCCAGCTCGGCCGCCAGACCGACGTCGCGACCTTGCCGGTCGTCGCCGGCGAGCGCCCGGTCGCGATCACCAGGAGGGCGCTGCAAACGGCGCGCGCCGAAGGCTACGACGTCGTGCTGCTCGATACCGCCGGCCGGCTCCATATCGACGAGGAGCTGATGCTCGAAGTCGCGGCGGTGCGCGAGGCGGCCAATCCGCATCAGACCCTGCTGGTCGCCGACGCGATGACCGGGCAGGACGCGGTCAATGTCGCCAAGGCCTTTGCCGAGCGCACCGGCATCACCGGGATCGTGCTGACCCGGGTCGATGGCGATGCGCGCGGCGGCGCCGCCTTATCGATGCGCGCGATCACCGGCAAGCCGATCGTCTTGATCGGCACCGGCGAGAAGATCGACGCGCTGGAACCCTTCCATCCCGAGCGCATCGCCGGGCGCATCCTCGGCATGGGCGATATCGTCAGCCTGGTTGAGAAGGCGGCGGAAACCGCCGACGAGGACGAGGCCGAGCGGCTCGCCGCCAAGCTGCAGAAGGGCAATTTCGATCTCGACGATCTGGCGGGCCAGCTGCGCCAGATCCGCCGGATGGGCGGTATGGGCGGGATGCTCGGGATGCTGCCCGGGGTCGGCCAGATCAAGAAGCAGCTGGCTGGCGCCAATATCGACGAGGGGATCATCAAGCGCCAGGAAGCGATCATCGGCTCGATGACCAATGCCGAGCGCAAGAACCCCAAGCTGCTCAACGGCTCGCGCCGGCGCCGCATCGCCGCCGGGTCGGGCACCGCAGTCCCCGACGTCAACCGCCTCCTGAAACAGTATCAGGACATGGCCGGGATGATGAAAAAGATGAAGAAGCTCGGCCAGAAGGGGCTGATGCGGCACGGCCTGTCGGCGCTGATGCCCGGCGGCGGGTTCCGGCATTAGGAGTACAAGTCGCAAACCGTAGGATGGGTTGAGCGCAGCGAAACCCATCAACCATACGCACGAGAAACGATGGGTTTCGCTGCGCTCAACCCATCCTACAAGAGGATCACCGATGTCGTTGAAGATCCGGCTCGCCCGCGGCGGTGCCAAGAAGCGGCCGTTCTACTCGATCGTCGTCGCCGATGCGCGCAGCCCGCGCGACGGGCGGTTTATCGAAAAGCTCGGGACCTACAACCCGATGCTGGAGAAGGGCCACGCCGAGCGGGTGACGCTCAAGGAAGAACGGCTGCGGCATTGGCTCGGGGTCGGCGCGCAGCCGACCGATCGGGTCACGCGCTTTCTTGGCGATGCGGGCATCGTCGACAAGCCGGCGATCCGCGAAACCCCCGGCAAGTCGGCGCCGAAGGCCAAGGCGCAGGCGCGCGCCAAGGAGGCCGAAGAGGCTGCCGCGGCGGCCCGCGGCTGATCGGGTCGCAACCCAATCCGGGTGTGGCGATGAGCACTCAGGAAAAACGGGTGTGTGTCGGCGTGATAGCCGGCGCGCATGGGGTGCAGGGCGCGGTGCGGGTCAAGAGCTTCACGGCGGATCCCGAGGATGTCGCGCGCTATGGTCCGCTGGAGGACGAGAAGGGCGAACGGCGCTTGTCGCTGCGTCTCGTCGGCAGCGCGAAAGGCGTGGTGATCGCGCGCCTCGCCGGGATCGCCGACCGCGACCGCGCCGAGGCGCTGCGGGGTTTGCGCCTCTATCTGCCGCGAGCGGCGCTGCCGCCCACCGGGAAAGAGGAATATTACCACGCCGATCTGATCGGCCTCGCAGCGGCGCTGGCCGACGGAACCCCGGTCGGGCAGGTGCGCGCGGTCCATGATTTCGGCGCCGGCGACACGCTTGAGATCGAGCGTCCGGAAGGCCCGCCGGCGATGGTGCCGTTCACCCGGGCGATCGTACCCATCGTCGACCTCGCCGCCGGCCGGCTGGTGCTCGACCCGCCGCCGGGGCTGATCGACGCGCCGGAGCCGCGGCGCCGGCCCAGGGCGAACGACCACGCGAACGACCGCGCGGACGAGCCGGAGCCGAGCCGATGAGCTGGCGCGCGACGGTGCTGACGATCTTTCCGGAAATGCTGCCGGGGCCGCTGGCCTATTCGCTCGCAGGGAAGGCGCTGGAGGCCGGGATCTGGCAACTCGAAACGGTGGACATCCGTGATTTCGCGCGCGATAAACACCGTTCCGTGGACGATGCGCCGTTTGGCGGCGGGCCGGGGATGATCATGCGGCCCGATGTGCTCGATGCGGCGATCACCGGTGCCGGCGGGACCGGGCCGCTCATTCTGCTGTCGCCGCGCGGCCGGCCGCTCGATCAGGAACGCGTGCGGGCACTGGCCGGGATGGCTGGGGTGAGGCTGATCTGCGGACGGTTCGAGGGGGTCGACGAGCGCGTGCTCGAAGCCCGCTCGGTCGAGGAGGTGAGCCTCGGCGATTTCGTCCTGTCGGGCGGCGAGCCGGCCGCGATCGCGCTGATCGACGCCTGCGTGCGGTTGCTGCCCGGCGTCGTTGGCGGCGCCGAGACGCTGGCGGAGGAAAGTTTTGCCGAGGGGCTGCTCGAATATCCGCACTATACAAGGCCGCAGCTCTGGCAGGGGCGCGCGGTCCCGGAGGTGCTGGTGTCGGGCGACCACCAGCGGGTCCGCGCCTGGCGGCGGGATGAAGCGGAGCGTTTGACCCGGAAGCGCCGTCCCGATCTGTGGCAGCATTTCCTCGCCAACCAGGCAGCGGCGCGGCAAGAGGACGAGAGATGAACACGCTACAAGAGCTCGAAGCCGCGCAGGTCGCCAGGCTGGTCGCCGTTCGGCCGGTGCCGCCGTTCCAGCCGGGCGATACGGTTCGCGTCAGCCTGCGCGTCGTCGAAGGCGAGCGCGAGCGCATCCAGGCCTTCGAGGGCGTCTGCATCGCCCGCAAGAATGCCGGAATCAACTCGAACTTCACGCTGCGCAAGATCTCGTACGGCGAAGGCGTGGAACGGGTCTTTCCGCTGCACTCGCCGCGCATCACCGCGATCGAGGTCGTGCGCCGCGGCGACGTGCGCCGCGCCAAGCTCTATTACCTGCGCGGCCGCCGGGGCAAATCGGCGCGCATCGCCGAACGCGGCCGCGAAGACACCCGCCGCGAACGGGCCCCGGCGACCGGCGCCCCGGCCGAAACCGACGCTTAAACCGGCGATGGTCTGAGACGCTGATCGAGATTGCTTCGCGTCGCTCGCAATGCCAGCGAAAAAGCCGCCATTGCGAGGAGCGCAGCGAGGAAGCAATCTCCGCGACAATGATTGAGTGTGGAGCAACACGCATGGCTCAACCGCGCACCCTGTTCGACAAGATCTGGGACAGCCACGTCATCACCCCGCAGGGCGAGGGCACCTATCTCATTTATATCGACCTGCACCTGATCCATGAGGTGACGACGCCGCAGGCCTTCGAGGGGTTGCGCCTGGCCGGCCGCAAGGTGCGCCGGCCCGACGCGACGATGGCGGTGTGCGACCACAACATCCCGACGAGCAATCGCAAGGCCGGCATCGACGAGCCGGAATCAAAGCTGCAGGTCGACACGCTCGAGCACAATGTCCGCGATTTCGGCGTGCCCTATTTCCCGATCGACAGCATCAACCAGGGCATCGTCCACATCATCGGCCCCGAGCAGGGCCTCTCGCAGCCGGGCATGACGATCGTCTGCGGCGACAGCCACACCGCGACGCATGGCGCCTTGGGTGCGCTTGCCT
>CAYMRQ010000196.1:0-9248 GCA_964392845.1 uncultured Rhizobium sp. | reverse complement strand
CGGACCCGGCCGGCGCGCAGATCGCGCCGTGTGTAGATCTCGGGAACCAGCATCGCCACGCGATGCCCGGCCGATTGCAGCGCCAGCGCCTGATCACGAAAATAGCCGCCGCCGGAGCCCCGCCCGCCCGAATACCAGGACGGGATCAAGACGATATGTTTTGCGCCATGTTTTGCGCCCATCGCCGATCCGTGCGCCGCGGTTTCAGAGAGCGCCTCGAAAGTCGTCATGACGCTTCGATAGTGCAATCGTCATTCCCACAAAAGCGACGCGAAAGCGGGAATCAAAGAAAACCGTCGTGCTTGCGTGAGGCTGCGGCAGGCGGCTTTGCGTTTCGCGTTGGCCATCGTCCTGACGCCCTGGAGCATCATCGCTTTCAATCCTGCCTCGGCTTCAAATGATACACTCGGCAAAATCCCGGACAGCAATGCGCTTGCGCGGGGGTGACAAGTGGGGGTGAGCGATGGGCCAGTTCGGAATCGGGCAGCCGGTGCGGCGCTTTGAGGACAGGCGGTTCCTGCGCGGCGAGGGCCGCTTCCAGCACGATGTCAACCTGACCGGCCAGGCCCACGGCGTGGTGCTGCGCTCGCCGCAAGCCCATGCCCGCATCCGCGCGCTCGACACAGCGCCGGCGCTGGCCGCGCCGGGCGTCCTCGCAATCTTCACCGGCGACGACCTCGCCGCCGCCGGGCTCGGCACGATGGGGGTGCCGTTCCAGAGGAAGCGGCCCGACGGGTCGCCGATGTTCGCCCGCGCCCATCTCGGCTTGGCGCAGGGCAAGGTGCGCTTTGTCGGCGAGCCGGTCGCCTTTGTCGTCGCCGAGAGCCTGGCGCAGGCCAGGGACGCCGCCGAGTTGGTGGCGGTCGATTACGAGATCCTGCCGTCGGTCACCGACACCGCCGACGCGGTGGAAGCAAAGGTCGCGGTGTGGGACGAGTGCCCGGACAACATCTCCAACCTGTTCGAGGCCGGCAATTTGGCGGCGACCGAGGCGGCCTTCGCGCAGGCCGCGCATATCGTCAGGCGGCGCTATGTGATCAGCCGGGTCTACGCGCATTTCATGGAGCCGCGCGGCTCGATCGGCGTGTGGGACCCGGGCGAGGAGCGCTACACCCTCTATGCCGATGTGCAATACCCGCACCGGGTGCGCCAAGCCCTCGCCACCCGCATCTTCAAGATCCCGGAAAGCCGCATCCGGGTCATCGCCGGCGATGTCGGCGGCGGTTTCGGCACCAAGGGCTGGCAATATCCGGAGCACCGCCTGGTGCTGCTGGCGGCGAAGCAATTGCGCCGCCCGGTCAAATGGAGCTGCGAGCGCAGCGAAGCCATCCTCGCCGACGAGCACGCCCGCGACAACATCAGCGACGCCATGCTGGCGGTCGACAACGACGGCCGGTTTCTCGCGCTCAGGGTCAGGACATTGGCCAATGTCGGCGCCTATATCTCCTCGGAGCGCAACCTCCTGGCGACGTTCGGCAATGTCGGCACGCTGACCGGCGTCTATGACATCCCGGCCGCGCATGTGTCGGTGCTGGCGGTGATGGCCAACACCAACGGCACCGCGCCCTATCGCGGCGCCGGACGGCCGGAGGCGACCTATGTCATCGAGCGGCTCATCGACGACGCGGCGCGCGAACTGCACGACGATCCCGTAGATCTGCGCCGCCGCAACATGATCCCGGCTGCCCGGCTGCCGTACAAGACCGCGCTCGGCCTCAACTACGATTGCGGGGATTTCCCCGCCAACCAGGAGAAGGCGCTGGGGCTGGCCGACTGGCGCGGGTTCGGGGCGCGGCGCGCGGAGTCGCGGGGCCGCGGCAAACTGCGCGGCATCGGCCTCGCCAACCCGATCGAGAAGGCCGCCGGGCCGGGCCAGGAATTCGCCGAGATCCGCTTTCACCCGAGCGGCAACGTGACCCTGTTGATGGGTAGTAAAAACCAGGGCCAGGGCCACGAGACGACGTTCAAGCAGGTGCTCGCCGAGCGGCTCGGGCTCGATCCCGACGAGGTGCAGTACATCGACGGCGACACCGACCGCGTCGCCTTTGGCATCGGCACCAACGGCTCACGCTCGACGGTAATCGGCGGCTCCGCCTTGTGGATGGCCGCCGACAAGATCATCGCCAAGGGCAAAAAGCTCGCCGCCCATCTAATGGAAGCGGCCGAAGCCGACATCGAGTTCGCTGTCAGCGATAGTGGGGGCAGTTTCGCGGTCGCCGGCACCGACCGGCGGCTCGCCTTGACCGAAGTGGCCAAGGCGGCGTTCCGCGCGGCGAACCTGCCGCCGGGGCTCGAGGGCGGGCTCTATGAGACCGGCACGTTTGCGCCCAGCGACTTCACCTACCCGAACGGCAGCCATGTCTGCGAAGTCGAGATCGATGCCGAAACCGGCGAGCTCGAGATCGTCAACTATGTCGTCGTCGACGATGTCGGCACCGTCGTCAACCCCGTGGGCCTCAAGGGCCAGATCCATGGCGGGGTCATGCAGGGGCTCGGGCAGGCGGTCATGGAACAAGTCGTCTACGACCGCCAATCGGGGCAGATGCTGACCGGCAGCTTCATGGATTACGCGATGCCGCGGGCCGACGCATTGCCGGCGATCTCGGTGACCAGCAACCCGGTGCCGACCAAGCGCAATCCCTTGGGCGCCAAGGGCGCCGGCGAAGCCGGCACGGTCGGCGCGCTGCCGGCGATCGTCAACGCGGTGATGGACGCCCTCGCCCCGCTCGGCGTCAAGCACCTCGACATGCCAACCACCAGCGACCGCATCTGGCAGGCGATCGCAGCTGTGCAACGGGTAAGCGCAGCGTAACCCGCCATGCCAGCCGCGAGACCGATCGTGGTGGGTTACGCTGCGCTCACCCACCCTACGTATCATGACAGGGAGGCAAACCCGGCATTGGCTAAATCCTTGCCAATCGCGTTAAAGTGGCGCCAGCGCATCTAGCCCGAAGGGAACGCACCATGCATTACAAGCGGATCTCGGCCGATTGCCATCTTGATATGCCGTGCATGCCGCCCGAGCTGTTCGTCGAGAATTCCCGGCGCGAGCTGAAGGAGCGCATGCCCTATGTCGAGGACGGGCCGGACGGGCCGCAATGGGTCGCCAAGAACGGCGCCAATTTCGGGCTGGTCAACGGGGTCGGGCCGGGCGGCGCCAAGTTTGTCCCAGGGCAGAACGTCCGCGTCGACATCATGGCCGAGCACGGCCTCTATTCCGACGCCAAGAAGGGCAAGTTCCGCTGCCGCGACCCGCATCTGCGTTTGAAGGACATGGAAGAGGACGGGGTCGACGCCGAGGTCATCTACGGCGTGCTCGGCACCGCCTCGAAGCTCAACGACAACGAAGCCTCCAACGAGGTGCTGCGCATCTACAACGACTGGCTGAAGGAGTTCTGCAGCCATTACCCGGACCGCCATATCGGTCTTGCCTGCCTGCCCTATGGCGACATCGACGCGGCGGTGAAGGAGATCCACCGCACCGCCAAGATGGGGCTGCGCGGGCTTGAACTGTCGTGCTCGTGGGATATGGAGCCGATGTGGCATCCCGACTGGGAACCGGTGTGGAAGGCGGTCAGCGAAGTCGACCTGCCGCTGCATTTCCACACCTTCCCGACGACCCCGCCCCGCGCCCGCGAGTTGACCGGCCAGGTGCGGCGCGCGGCGATGTTCACCGGCGTCTCGGCGTTCCAGATGGGCCTGGTCCACATCATGGCCGGGATGATGGGCGCCGGCGTGTTCGAGCGCCATCCGCACCTGCGCATCGGCTTTGGCGAGAGCGGCGTCGGCTGGATCCCCTATGCGCTGCACCGCATGGATTTCGAGTTCGAGGACCGCTTCCGGGATTTGATGAAGCTGAAGCCCAGCGAATACTGGCGCCGCCAGTGCCGGGCGACCTTCCAGTTCGACCCGATCGGGGCCAAGCTGGTCGACGATATCGGGGTCGAGACCATCATGTGGGGGTCGGATTACCCGCACACCGACGGCATCTGGCCGGAATCCACGAAATACATCGACGAGCAGTTCGCCGGATTGTCGCCCGAGGTGATCCACAAGATCACCTGCGAGAACGCCGCCAAGTTCTACCGGCTGTCGAACTGACAAGTCGGCGGCCTCGCCGACGACTTGTCATCCCGGCGAAAGCTGGGATCCAACCCTGCCGTGGATACCGGCCTTCGCCGGTATGACAAATCAAGGATGTCCCTCTCTCGTACTGCGGGAGAGGGATTTTTTCGTTGCGCGCGCCAGCCCTCGGGGCGCGTAGCCCGTTCGCGCCGCGCCCGCCGAGCTATCGCATTCGCGAAGACCTGCCCCCACGCAACTGGATATGGGCATCGTGCAGGAAATATAATATCTCTTGCTTACTATCAGCCTGACCACCTATTATGGGGTAGACGTGCTCGATCTCGAACGCAGTTTTGGGTTTCTCGTCAACGATGTCGCGCGCCTCTTCGGGCGCCGGTTCGACCACAACGGGAGGCGGCTCGGCTTGACCCGGGCGCAATGCCGAACGCTCGGCTACCTCACCCGCAATGAGGGCATCAACCAGGCCGGACTGGCCGATCTGCTGGAAATCCGGCCGATGACGCTGGTCCGCCAGATCGATCGCATGGAAGAGGCGGGGTGGATCGAGCGCCGCCCGGACCCGGCCGACCGCCGGGCGCGCCGCCTGTTCCTGACCGCCAAGGCGCGCCCGATTCTCGGCCGGATCTGGAGTGTGGCCAATGAGACGCGCGACGAGGCCCTCACCCTTCTGTCACCGGGGGAGGCGGAGACGCTGATCGATTTGTTGCACCGGGTGCACGCCACCTTGTCCGAACGGGTGCCGTTCGATGGCTCCCGCCGCCCGATGATCGTGCCGAAGCTGCGCGCATCGTCGCCAGCGGCAATAGCCAAAGCGGTACCCGAGGCGACAATCGCCGAGCCGGTGCCGGCGGCGGAGGCCGCAAGGTGACGACCTCCACCGAGAACGAGGCGCCGGTCCGCCGCGTCTTCGGCGATCGCGACGGCGCCCTCGCCTCCCGCTCGTCGCGCCCGCTGCGCCAGCGGCTGCGCCTGCCGTTGATGCTGGCCGGCCCGATCGTCGTGCTGATCGGCGCCTCCTGGTGGTATCTGACGAGCGGCCGGTACGTCTCGACCGATGACGCCTACATCCAGGCGGCGCGCACGATGATCAGCGCCGACATCTCCGGCCGGGTGGTCGCGATCGCGGTGCATGACAATGAGCGGGTGACGCCGGGACAGAAGCTGTTCCAGCTCGACGACCGGCCGTTCCGTATCGCGGTCGAGGACGCTACCGCGCAGCTCGGCTCGGCGCGGCTCCAGGTCGAGGCATTGAAGGCGACCTATCGCCTCAAGGTCGCCGACGCCAAGGGGGCCGAGGAAACGCTCGCCTATCAGCAGCGCGAATACGAGCGGCAACGCCAGCTCGCCAGCAGTGGGGTCGCCTCGCGCTCGACCTTCGATCAGGTGCAGAACGCGATGGAGGTGGCGCGTCAGAAGGTGGCTTCGACCCAGAGCGATCTCGCCAACATCCTCGCCCAGCTCGGCGGCAATCCGGACATGCCGGTCGATCGGCACCCCGCGGTGCAGCGCGCCCAGGCGGCGCTCGACAAGGCCGCGCTGGATCTGTCCTACACCACCGTCCGCGCCCACGAAAACGGCATCGTCACCAAGGTCGAGCAGCTTCAGGTCGGCTCCTACGTCACCGCTTCAATCCCGGTCTTCTCGATCGTGTCGGACCGCATCTGGGTCGAGGCGAACTTCAAGGAAACCGAGCTGACCTATATGCGCCCGGGCCAGTCGGCGACGGTCGAGATCGACACCTATCCGGGCGTCGTGTTCAACGCCAAGGTCGTCCGGAAAACGCCACCGGCAACTGGGTCAAGGTCGTGCAGCGCCTGCCCGTGCGCCTCGCGCTTGAACAATACGATCCGGCTCTCTTGCTGCATGCCGGGCTGAGCGTCTCCGTCGATGTCGACACGCAGCACCGCCGGCCGTGGCTGGCGTGGCTCGACCGCACGGCGGGACGCCTGTTCGGCACCGCCCGGGCGGGCGAGGCGCAACGGTGAGGGGAGAGCCGAGCCGCAGTCCTGTCCCGCTTCCGGTCAATCGCGTTGCCATCACGATCTCGATCATGCTGGCGACGTTCATGCAGGGCGTCGACACGACAATCACCAACGTCGCCCTGCCGCATATGCAGGGCTCTCTCTCGGCCTCGCAGGACCAGATCGCCTGGGTGGTAACCTCGTACATCGTCGCCGCGGCGATCATGACGCCGCTGACCGGCTGGCTCGCTGGGCGCTGTGGCATCAAATACGTGTTCCTGGTCTCGGTCGTGGGCTTCACCGTGGCCTCGGCCCTGTGCGGTGTCGCGACGAGCCTCACCCAGCTGGTGATCTATCGCGTGCTGCAAGGGATCTGCGGCGCCGCCCTGGTTCCGCTGTCGCAGGCGGTGCTGTTTCAGATCAACCCGCCCGAGCGGCATGCCCAGGCCATGGCGGTCTGGGGCATGGGGGTCATCCTCGGTCCGATCATCGGCCCGGCGCTCGGCGGCTATTTGACCGATTATTACAACTGGCGCTCGGTATTTTTCATCAATCTGCCATTCGGGGTTCTCGCGTCGATCGGCATCCTGATTTTCATCCATGAAACGCGCCACGCCCAGCGCGAGCCGTTCGACTTCTTCGGCTTCGCCGTGCTCAGCATTGCGATCGGCGCATTGCAGATGGCGCTCGACCGCGGCGAATTGAAGGATTGGTTCGGCTCGATCGAAATCTGGATCGAGGCGACGATCGCCGCGCTCGGCCTCTATTTGTTCGTCGTTCACACCGCGACCGCGACCGACCGCTCATTCCTGAACCGCGATCTGTTGAAGGACCGCAACTGCATCGCCGGCACCCTCATGATGTTCCTGATCGGCATCCCGCTTTACGGCACCATGACGCTGTTGCCGTTGATGCTGCAGAACCTGATGAATTACCCGGTGGTGACGACCGGGCTGGTGACCGCGCCGCGCGGCATCGGCACGATGGTGGCGATGTTCCTCGTCGCGCGGCTGGTCGGGCGGGTCGACACCAGGCTGATCATTCTGAGCGGGCTTCTGGCGACCGTGGTCTCGATGTGGCAGATGACCGGCTTTTCGCTGCAGATGGGAATGGGCCCGGTCATCACCTCGGGGATACTGCAAGGTTTCGGGCTTGGCTTTGTCTTCACCCCGCTCAGCATCGTCACCTTCTCGACCTTGCCGCGCCACATCATGACGCAGGGGACCGCGATCTTCAGCCTGATGCGCAACATCGGCGGCAGCATCGGCATCTCGGTCGTCGTGGCGCTGTTGTCGGAGAATACCCAAATCGTCCACTCGCGCCTGGTCGAGCATTTGCGGCCCGACAACCCGCTCGCCAACGCACCCTTCCTGACGGCGCCGTTCAGCCTGAGCGCGCCGAACGGCATTGCCGCGCTCAATGCCGAGGTGACGCGGCAGGCGCAGATGGTCGCCTATATCGACGATTTCAAGCTGATGATGATCATCGTCCTCTTAGCGGTGCCCTTGCTGCTCTTGTTGCGCAAACCGCGCCCGGCGGGCGCGACCGGCCTTGCCGCCGCCGAGTAATGCGCCAATAGTCTCGCCTCATACGAGGGAGGGTACGAGATGCCATATTCTCTGTACGTTTGCCTGCAAGACGAGGACAAGATCGCCGCTTTCGCGATGGATGCCGGCACCGGCCAGCTGACGCCGCAGGCCGCGGTGCCGGCCGCGGGCGGGCCGTCGGTGATGGCGATCAGCCCGGACCGGCGCACGCTCTATGTCGGGCATCGCACCCAGCCGACGATCTCGAGCTTCCGGATCGACCAGGGCACTGGAGGGCTGACGCTGCTGGGGGCGGTCGCAGCCGCGCACGCGCCGACGTTTCTGGCCCCCGATCGCACCGGCAGGTATCTGCTGTGCGCCTATTATCAAGGCGCAGGCGCGGCGGTCCATCCCCTCGGGGCGGATGGCGCGGTGGGCTCCCCACCGCTCGACTCGGTGACGACAGCGAGCGGCGCCCACGCCATATCGACTGACCCCTCCAACCGGTTCGCCTTTGTGCCGCACATCGCCCGCCTCAACGACAACGTCCTGGAGCCTCCGAAGGAGAACCCAGGCCCCAATATGATCTTGCAGTTCAGGTTCGATGCCGCTACCGGCCGTCTGACCCCAAATGCGCCGTTCCGGGTCGAGCCGACGGAGCGCCTGGGCCCGCGCCACTATTGCTTTCATCCGACCCGGGATCTCGTCTATTTCTCCAACGAGCAGGGCTGCAGCGTCACGGGCTATCGTCTGGACCCATCGACGGGCACCCTCTCGGCCGTGCAGACGGTCACGACCCTGCCCCAGGGCTACGCCGGACGGAACACCTGTTCGCAGATCCACCTCACGGCGTCGGGGCGATTCCTTTATGTCGCCAACCGCGGTCACAACAGCATCGCCGGGTTCGCCGTCGACGCCGCCACCGGGCACTTGACGCCGATCGGGCATGTCTCGACCGAAGCGGTCCCCAGTGCCTTCAGTCTGGACCCCACGGGAAATTTCGTCTTCGCCGCCGGCACGGCGTCCGGCCGCCTGGCATCGTACCGCATCGACGGCCAGACCGGCGCGCTGACGCCTCTGGCGACGTACGCCGTAGGCCAGCGGCCCGCCGCGGTGCTGGCAACACGCCTCGGCGACTAGACTAGTACCGCCCGCCGAGCTTGCTGTGGTCCCAGGTGGTGGTCTTGCGCGGGGTGATCTTGAGGGCCACCCGTTTCGGCGCGCTGCGGACCGCGCCGGCCGGCCGGGCCGTGCTGCGTCCCTCGCCGAGCCAGGAGAGCACCTCGGCGACCGCGTCAGGCTCCTCGATGAGCTCGCAATCGCCGCGCACCATGACGCCCTTCAGCTCGGCATAGGCGCCGCCGGTCTCGACCATCACCCCGACCTTGGGGTTGCGGCGGATGTTCATGACCTTTTGCGCCTTGCCATAGGAGGTCATGTAATAGGCGCCGTCCCGGACGATGAAATTCATCGCCACGACGTGCGGGAACCCGTGCTGGTCGAGCGTGGCGAGCGCCGCCTTCCTATTCTCGCGGAGAAACGCCGCCTGTTCGTCGGGGGTGAGGCGGATATCCGGGCGTTGTGCCATCGCTGAACCTTTCAAGACGACAATTGTGCGTCACTAGAGCAGATTCCGGTCATTTTGCACCGTAGCCGTCGTGGCGGAAATAGTTGG
>CAYMRQ010000195.1:0-9256 GCA_964392845.1 uncultured Rhizobium sp. | reverse complement strand
TATTTTCAGGATCATAATACATCAAACTCTAGCTGAGTGTCGATGGTAAACAGGATCGGCTTTAATCCTAACGAGGCGATCCCGGACTAAATCGACCAATTAAATTGACAAATAGAGCGCCTCGATGACGCGCGAAGTTCAGGCTTCCAAGGCCAAGACCCACCTTGACCGGCTGCTCGATGAGGTCGAGCGTGGCGAGACCATCATCCTCACCCGGCATGGCCGTCGCATTGCCCGGATTGTGCCGGAGCCACAATGCCGACAGCAGGAAATCGACGAAGCAATCGACAACATTAGAGAGCTTGGGAGACAGAATGGGAAAGCCACGATTGAGGAAATTCTTTCGTGGATTCGCGAAGGGCATAAGTATTAATGCCTTTCGTGGTTGATGAGGTGAGGGATTCCAGGGTCCCAGTCATCCCCGCTCTACGATTTCCGTCAGCACGGGTTCGAGGTACGACAGGAACAGCGCCGGGTTCTCGCTCATCGGGAAATGGCCGAGTTCTTTCATGATCGTCGCTCGCGCGCCGGGGACCGCGCGCGCCACCGCCAGCGTGTCCTCCGGGGTGCAGGAATAATCGTACTCCCCGGTCAACAGATAGAGCGGGCACCGCGCGGTGTCGATCTGGCCCAGCGCATCGCGCACATCGCCGTCGATGCCGTAGAAATAGAGGTCGCCCTTGAAGACGCCGGGGCCGCCCTGCATGTAGTGCCACAGGGTCTCCCAGCGCTCGGCGGAAGGCGCCTGCGGCGCAACGAGGCCCGACACCACGCCGGCCGCGACCTCGCCGCCATGCACGTCCGCGCGATGCAGCCAGCTGGTATCGTAGTAGGGATCGACATGGGCCGAGGATTCGAGCCCGATCAGCGCGCGGAAGGCGCCCGGGTGGCGCAACGCCAGATGCAAGACGACCCGGCCGCCGATCGAGCAGCCCATGACGACCGGCCGCTCGAGGCCGAGCGCGGCGATGAACGCCATGATGATGCCGGTATAGGAATCCGCGGTGAGCCGGTATTCGTCGCCCTCCCAGCCAGCCGGCGGCGATGATTTGCCATGCCACGGCAGGTCGAAGGCGATCACCCGGAACCGGTCTGTGACCGCGGCGGCGTTCAAGAGGCCGCGATACTGGCGGGTGTCCGAGCCGGCGGTATGCAGGCAAACCAGCGGGATGCCCGCCTCTGGCCCAACTGGGCCGGCGCTCTCGAAATAGATGCGGTAATGGCGGCCCGCGTAATCGATGTGCAGATAGCACCCGACGATCGGCTCGACCGCCCCAGTCATCGCACCGCCTCCTGCCGCAGGCAGGCGAACAGCGCCTTGAAATACAAGAGATGCGACATCAGCGGGTGGAGGTCGCCGGTGACCCCCAGCTCGTTGCGCTTCACAAAGGCGAACAGATCATGGTCGCCCGGCGGCGGCTCCGCGGCCAGAAAGCGCCGCCAGATTGCGGCATCGCCCGAAATCGCGAAGTCAGCCGACGGGGTGACGAACGGGCCCTGCCGCAATTCGGTGATCCGGCCATCGACGATGCGCAGCAGAAAATCTCGTCGCCGATATTCAGCTGGCAAGTCGTATTCAGATACCGGGCGCGCCGCAACAGCACGGGATCGCCGTTTACCGCCTCCGCCAGGGCGGCCATCTGCGCCGCGATTGCGCCGCGCTGGTCCGCATCGATCGTGCCGGCCATGGACCCTCCGTCGCTCCGCGCATAATGCGCCCGCCGCGCGCCGCGGCTCAACACGCTTGACTTTCGCGTGATGGAAGCTAATTTCAACCAGTTGTATCGACCAATCAATATTGTGGGACAAATGGCAATGCAGCGTCATCGCAAGGGCTTCCGCGAAGATGCCGTCGCCTTTCGACCCGATGATTCCGGTCAAATGCTGCACGAAGTGCAAGCTTCGGAGGCCAAGACCCATCTGCCGCAATTGCTCGATGAGGTCGAGCGCGGCGCGACCATCGTGATTACGCGCCATGGCCGGCGCATCGCCCGGCTGGTTCCGGAGACACAGCGCCGGCAGCAGGAGATCAACGCGGCGATCGACCACATCAAGGCATTGGGGAAGGAGATTCGCGACCAGCACGGCGCGATGACGATTGAGGAAATCCTGTCGCTTCGCCACGAGGGCCACAAATACTAATGCCGTTCGTCCTCGACGCGTCGATCGTGCATGATTGGGCTTTCGACGAGCTGCACCCGACAGCCAATGCGGCGCGAGAACGACTCCGCACCGAGTCGGCGGTCGCGCCCAGCCTATGGTGGTTCGAGGTTCGCAATGGGCTCGTCATGGCGGAGCGCCGCGGGCGGGTGACGGAACAGCAAACGGCACGGTTTCTGCGCGAAATTTTGCGCCTGGCGATCACTTTAGACAGTTCGCCCAATGAAACCAGCGTTTTGGCCCTCGCCCGCCGTCACCGCCTGACAGTGTACGATGCCGCATATCTCGAATTGGCGGTCAGAGCATCGCTGCCATTGGCGACCCTGGATGCGGCGCTGGCACGGGCCGCTCGCGCTGAGATCGTGCCGTTGATCGGGGCTTGAGCGTCATGCCCGCCGCTGCGGGCCGCTTTGCCGCCGTGCTTGCCAAATGCCCCGGTTCGCCTTACCTAACTGCGCACGTAACCCTCACGCAGGGCTGCGGCGCCCGGGTATGGGCGACCGCTCCGGTGTCGGCGAAAGCCGATCTTCTCCTGCGGCGGCATAACCGGAAAGGAAGACAGAGATGGCATTGCCTGAATTCACGATGCGTCAGCTGCTCGAAGCCGGCGTGCATTTCGGCCACCACACGCGGCGCTGGAACCCGAAGATGTCGCCCTACATCTTCGGCATCCGCAACAACATCCACATCATCGATCTCGAACAGACCGTGCCGCTGCTCCGGCAGGGGATCGAGGCGATCCGCGAGGTCGTCGCCGGCGGCGGGCGAGTGCTCCTGGTCGGCACCAAGCGCCAAGCCCAGGACGCGATCGCCGAAGCCGCCAAACGCTGCGGCCAATACTATGTGAATTACCGCTGGCTCGGCGGCATGCTGACCAACTTCAAGACGATCTCGCAATCGATCAAGCGGCTGCGCGAGCTCGACGAGCGCATCACCACCGAAGAGAGCGGGTTGACCAAGCGCGAGCTCCTGGAGCTGACGCGCGACCGCGACAAGCTCGAGCGCGCCCTCGGCGGGATCAAGGAGATGGGCGGGCTGCCCGACATCCTGTTCGTGATCGACACCAACAAGGAGGCGATCGCGGTGGCCGAGGCGAATACGCTGCGCATCCCGGTCGTGGCGATCCTCGATTCGAACTCGTCCCCCGATGGGATCGCCTATCCGATCCCAGGGAACGACGATGCCATGCGCGCGGTTCATTTGTATTCCGAACTCGTCGCCAGCGCCGTGCTCGACGGGCTGCAGGCCGAGCTGACCGCCTCCGGCGTCGATATCGGGGCGCGGGCCGTGCTTCCCGCCGAGATCGAGAGCGACGAGGAGCCGATCGGCGACGAGAGCCTGACCGAAGCCGCTGCCATCGAAACCGCCGGTGCCGAAGTGAGCGAGGCGGAAGCGGCGCAAGCGGGAGAATAAGCGGCGCGGGCCAGGTATTGGAGAGGATCAAAGGATGGCCGAGGTAACCGCGGCGCTGGTCAAGGAATTGCGCGACAAGACCGGCGCCGGGATGATGGATTGCAAGCGCGCGCTCGGCGACACCGGCGGCGACATCGAGGCCGCGGTCGACTGGCTGCGCAAGAAGGGGCTCGCCGCCGCGGCGAACAAGTCCGGGCGGGTCGCCGCGGAAGGGCTCGTCGGGGTCGCCACGCGCGGCCTCGCCGGCGCCGCAGTCGAGGTCAATTCCGAGACCGATTTCGTCGCCCGCAACGAACTGTTCCAGGCCTTCGTGCGCACCATCGGCGTGCTCGCGCTCGGGACAACCGGCGATGTCGAAGCCCTGAAGGAGGTGCCCTATCCCGGAACCGGCCGCAGTGTGGCCGGCGAACTGACCGAGCTGGTTGCGCGGATCGGCGAAAATCTGGTGCTGCGCCGCGCCCAGCGTCTCGCCGTCAAGCGCGGGATCGTCGCCTCCTACATCCACAATTCCCTGGCGCCGGGCCTCGGCAAGATCGCCGTCTTGGTCGCGCTCGAATCCGATGCCGGAGGCGAGGCGCTCGCCGCGCTCGGACGCCAGTTGGCGATGCATGTCGCCGCCGCCAACCCGCTCTACCTCGACATCGCCGCGGTGCCGGCGGCCGCGCTGGAGCGCGAACGTGCGGTGCTGCGCGAGCAGGCGCAGGCGAGCGCCAAGTCCGACGCGATCGTCGAGCGCATGGTCGAAGGCCGGCTGCGCAAGTTCTACGAAGAAGTCGTGCTGTTGGAGCAGATCTTCGTGATCGACGGCGAAAGCCGCGTCGGCAAGGTCATCGAAACCGCCGCCAAGGAAGCCGGCGCGCCGATCCGGGTAGCCGGGTTCGTTCGCTTCGCGCTCGGCGAGGGCATCGAGCGGCCGCCATCCGATTTCGCCGCCGAGGTTGGCGCCCAGCTCAAGAGCTGAGCATACGGCGCATGGGTGGACGGCCCCAGCGTTGCAAGGGCTTTTGCAGCTGGGACCGGTGGTGGATAGCGGTCACCGCGGCGTGCCGTACGCGTTTCGCGGGGTGCCGCGGTCGTGACAGCGACCGTACCTGCGCGGCGACGGGGTCGGCGAGGTGCCGCCCGATCTCGTCCAAGACATAAGCCGCGACCCGCACCAATTTCGCGAGCTACCGTGATAATGTTGCCTATCGACCCCTTTTCGGACGTTCGTTGCACGCGGGGACATCGGCTGCTCGTGCCCCTTAGCGGGCCTACAACAGCGGTGCTAATCTAAGTGGTCGCCGCTTCCATGCCGTCCACCACCGCCTTGGCCGATGCGTAAAGGTCCTGCACCCCGCGTAAACCGCGATTTCCAGTCCCGCCGTGAGCTATTGAGTTTCGGAGGTCATACGCGGATCGGAGAGCTTCAACCAGATCATCACGGGTCTTCAAAAACGCACGAAACTTCGCGCCCCATCCGACATCGAACCGTTCGAGAAGCAGGGCAATAGCCTCGCAGTTATAGTTGGTTCCAATCTTAAAGTACCCACGTATAAAACTCTGCACCCGCGGGTGTGCTCGCTGCGCAATTTTTTCCATGATGATCGTCTCGACGCTTCGTTCGATAAAGCCACAGACCAAGACAATCCCATGCTTTGCTAAGTCAGATCGTACTTCGTCCGAAATTGCCGGGTCAGCAGCCCGGCGGAAGTACGTGTCGAGCTGCTGCTTTCGCGTTTCGATCGCGTGGAGCGGCACTTCACACAGCCGCAAAAGCCGCGATCGCAGCGTCTAGCCGCGTGCGTACATTCTCCTCAGTGGCAGTGGCGCGCTCGCACGCTTGGCGATAGTCGGCATTGCCCAGCAAAGCGTTGTAAGAAGTAAGGACGCGGGTACCGTCTAAAGGACGATTGTTGGTAATCCGTTTAGCTATGCCCACCGTCACAGAGTCAAAAACGGCCGCATTGAGCGCGCGCACTAAACGAAATGCTCGGGGAATGTTGGTAGCAACGACATCTATTGAGCGGATGAAAATTTCCTGCAACTCCGTTAGCTGAATGGCGGGAACTTTATTCATCTTGTCCGAAAAATCGTTTAGGAACTTATTCATCGGCCGAACATAAGTGCCGCCATCGATGTACAGCGCGAAAAATCGGACAATAAGCTCTTCATCCTTCGATCTGTTATTTATAGGTCCAAACACCCGTCGCCAGGGCTGGTGATGGTTGAGCCCTTTTATCATCTCGGTGAAAGGGCCAAGGCTTATGCAGTTACGGATCTCCTGGGGAGACAGACGGATTCCGCCCGAATTGATACGTTCAAACACGAAATAGATGCTATCGAGTACATCGGCGGGGCTATCCTGCTTGAAGATCGTGGCATGTACGACGGAATCATCTAACTTCAAAATGTCGGCCGGCTCCAGCTCGTCATACGCCTTGTTCAGCCAAGGCTCGCGGACTCCCTCAAGTCGAAATTTTTTATCCTTGAAGATGCCGTCATAGAACATTTGCAACGTCAGTAACCGCTGCTGTCCATCAATGACGAGGTGTTCGTTAGTATCGGCTTCTTTGTAGAGAAAAATGCCGGGCACCGGCAATCCCATAAGCAGTGATTCAATGAATTTAGAGGAATGTTTAAGTGTCCAGACAAACTTCCTCTGAAATTCCGGAACCTTGAATGCGCCGCCGCGAATCCGCTTGACCAACGTATCAACGGTATAGTCAGCTCCGTAGCTGCTGATTGAAAATTTCCTTGGGCCGGGATCTTCTAATAGGGCCTCATCCTCAACGTCTTGCTCCAAGGCAAGTTCGTACTCGTCCTTGGCTACATCGTCATCCCGGATCAATTCGGCTACGGGCGCAGGGTTATCAGACATTACGCCTCCGGAACATTTGGCGCGGCTCGAAACCGCGCGATCTCATGGCCGGTAGCCTAACACAGGGCGGTCAGCCCTTTCCCGTCCAAAGATCGCACGACCCGGACACTACGCCCGGCAGCCTTCTATGGCCGGCGATTAGCCGATCGGGCCTTACAGCGTCGCCCGGACCTGAAAATTCCTATTCACGACCGGCTATCGCTCAACACCATCTGCGTACCGTACCTCGCGGCGCCGGTGACCTGAAGCTACAGAGACCAACGGCCGTCCAATCCATCTCACCTGATCGATAGCCCCTATTTGCCCAGGCATGGCGCCCAATGGCCGCTTTCGGCGCGAAGGCGCCAACGGCCACCAGGTCGGGAATGCGCGCTTGCCAACGCTTTGCAGACATTCGGACTGAGGCAAATATCGTTCTGGTTTCGTTCTTGAAAAGCGCTGGCATCCGAATTATGTGGTAACTGCCTGCCCTCCCCGGCACCGCGCTTCTATGCCGCCGCTTGGGTCTTCGTTTTATTTTCCCCGCGGATGACCGCGAAAGCAGCGGAGCGAGGCTGTTTCGAGGAGCGGCCGGGGCGCTCTGCGGCGGTGGCTCCACCGGTTCTTCACCTGCAAATAACAGGTGAAACAGGATGGACGAACGGGACCGGCACGAACCGAAACTTGTATGCTCTCGCGGCAATGACGATCACGGGGAGCACGGTTATGACTTACCCCACCCATCTGATCCCGACCACGGTCGTCGGCAGCTACCCGCAGCCCGATTGGCTGGTCGATCGCGGCGCGCTCGTGCAGCACGGGGTGCCGCGCGTCGCCGCGCGCGACATCTGGCGCATCCCCGAGCCGTGGCTCGAAGAGGCGCAGGACGACGCGACTGTTCTCGCGATCCGTGAGATGGAACGCGCCGGCATCGACATCGTCAGCGATGGCGAGATCCGCCGCGAGAGCTATTCCAACCGCTTCGCGCTGGCGCTCGACGGCATCGATGCCGAGCACCCGGGTCATGTCGGGCGCAGCGGTGGTGGCACCACGCCGGTGCCGCGGGTGGTGGGAATAATCCGCCGGCGCGGCCCGGTCGAGCTTCGCGACGCCGAGTTCCTGCGCGCCCACGCCAGCCGCGCAACCAAGATCACGCTGCCCGGCCCGTTCACGCTGTCGCAGCAGGCCGAAAACGCCTTCTATGCCGATGAGGAAGAGATGGCGATGGATTACGCCGTCGCGGTCAACGAGGAATTGCGCGCGCTGAAGGCGAGTGGCGTCGATGTCGTGCAGCTCGACGAGCCCTGGGTGCGCACCGCGCCTGAGAAGGCGGCGCGCTGGGGCCTCAAAGCGATCAACCGGGCGCTCGACGGGGTTCCCGGGCCGACCATCGTGCATCTGTGCTTCGGCTATGCCGCGATGGTGCGCAACAAGCCCGCCGGCTACGCGTTTCTGCCGCAGCTCGCCGATACGATCGCCACGCAGATCTCGATCGAGGCGGCGCAGCCGCGGCTCGATCTCGGAGTGCTCAAGGAATTGTCCGGCAAGACCATAGTGCTCGGCGTCCTCGACCTCAACGATCCGGCGATCGAAACGACCGAAATGGTCGCCGCGCGGCTGCGTGATGGGCTGCGGCATATTCCGGCCGAGCGTCTCGTCGCCGCGCCCGATTGCGGGATGAAATACCTGCCGCGCGCGACCGCCTTTGGCAAATTGCGCGCGCTCGCCGAAGGCGCCGCGATCGTCCGCCGGGAATTGGCCGGTTGAGACAGCTCTTATTGAACCACGAAGGACACGAAGGATCATTAACACAAAATTCGCGAAGGATACGCAAAAGCCACTATGGATTTTTGGGGCTTCCCGCCCTTTGGGTAACGATCGCGAACCTCCGCGTTGAAAAATATTCCCTTCTTCGTGTCTTCGTGGTGAACCTTATTCCTGCCGATCAGAGTCAGCGCCAGAGCGCTGCGAGGCGCCGTGGCGTGTCGCTTCCCTTAGCGGGGCCTCGCGGCTTATTCTGATCGCGAACCGGGAGGGGTAGGTCGCATGAGAACGACTACCATGATCGCAGCCTTTATCGCCGGCATCGTCGGCGCCGGCGTCAGCGCCCTCGGCGCACGCGCCGAAACGGTCGATCTGCTGCTTGTCCTCGCGGCCGATGTGTCGCGCAGCATCGACGAGGTCGAATTCAACCTGCAACGCAAGGGATACGCCGCGGCGATGACCGATCCGCAAGTGCTGCGGGCGATCGTCGGCGGCCGGAATCATGCGATCGCGGTCACCTTCATCGAATGGTCGGGGGCGGTCGACCAGAATATCGTCGTCGACTGGACGGTGGTGCGCGACGAGGAGGCCGCCGGCAGCGTCGCCGCGACGATGCTCACCGCACCGCGCTCGTTTCTTGGCCGCACCGCGATCGGCGCGGCGATCGATTTCGCGATGGAGCGCATCGCCGCTGCGCCGGCTGAGGCCGACAAGCGGATCATCGATATCTCGGGCGACGGCACCAACAATGCGGGGCGCGCGGTGACCGAAGCGCGCGACGACGCGATCGCCGCGGGGGCCACGATCAACGCGCTTGCGATCATCAACACCCAGGCCAACCCGGGATATGCCTTTCACACCCAGCCGCCGGGCGGCCTGCCGAAATATTTTGAGGAGAACGTGATCGGCGGACCCGGCGCCTTTCTGTTGAAGATCGACAATTTCGACAGCTTCGCCGCGGCAATCACCCGCAAGATGGTCACCGAAATCGCCGGGGCATCGCCACGGCTGGAGACAGCCTCGCTGCCCTAGCAGCCTGTCGGACTTAACGGGGCCAGCCGGTGTAGAATCGTGCCATCG
>CAYMRQ010000194.1:0-9337 GCA_964392845.1 uncultured Rhizobium sp. | reverse complement strand
CGAACCTGCTGGTGAACGGCGCCGGCGGCATCGCGGTCGGCATGGCGACCAACATCCCGCCGCACAACCTCGGCGAGGTGATCGACGCCTGTAGCGCCTATCTCGACAACCCGGCGATCACGGTCGAAGAGCTGATGGAATATGTGCCGGCCCCGGATTTCCCGACCGGCGGCATCATCATCGGCCGGGCTGGCACGCATGCCGCCTTCAAGACCGGGCGCGGCGCGGTCGTGCTGCGCGCGCGCTCGCATATCGAGGAAATCCGCAAGGATCGCGACGCGATCGTCTTCACCGAGATGCCGTTCCAGGTCAACAAGGCGAAGCTGCAGGAGCGCATCGCCGAGTGCGTCCGCGAGAAGCTCGTCGAGGGCATCTCCGACATGCGCGACGAGAGCGATCGCGATGGCGTGCGCCTCGTCGTCGAGCTGAAGCGCGACGCCGATCCCGAGATCGTCCTCAACCAGCTCTACCGGCATACGGCGCTGCAGACGAGCTTCGGGGTCAACATGCTCGCCTTGAATGGCGGACGCCCCGAGCTCCTGACCCTGCGCGACATCATCGCCGCCTTTGTCGCGTTCCGCGAAGAGGTCATCACCCGGCGCACCACCTACCTGTTGAACAGGGCGCGCCAGCGTGCCCACATCCTGGTCGGCCTCCTGGTCGCGGTCGCCAACATCGACGAGATCATCGCGCTGATCCGCGCCGCTGCCGACCCGGCAAGCGCGCGCGCCGGGCTCGTCGGGCAACGCTGGCCGGCGGCTGACGTCGCGCCGGTATTGGCGCTGCTGGGCGAAGAGGGCAGGGCGCTTGGCGCGGATCACACCTATCAGTTGTCCGACGAGCAGGCCCGGGCGATCCTCGATCTGCGGCTGCAACGGCTGACCGGCCTCGAACGCGAGAAGATCTCCGACGAAGTGCAGGAATTGGTGACCGAGATCGCCGGCCATCTCGACATCCTGCGCTCGCGCGCGCGGCTGATCGAGGTGCTGCGCAGCGAGATCCTGGCGATCAAGGCGCAATTCGCCAACCCGCGGCGCACCACGATCGAGGATGTCGAGTTCGAGGCCGATATCGAGGCGCTGATCCAGCGCGAGGACATGGTCGTCACGGTGAGCCATTCCGGCTACATCAAGCGGGTGCCGCTGTCGACCTACCGCGCCCAGCGCCGCGGCGGGCGCGGCCGCGCCGGCATGGCGATCCGCGAGGAGGATTTCCTCAGCGAGGTTTTCGTCGCCTCGACTCTGGCACCGGTTCTGTTCTTCACCTCGTCGGGCCGGGTCTACAAGCTCAAGGTGTACCGCCTGCCGCTCGGCACCCCGCAGGCGCGCGGCCGGCCGATGGTCAACCTGCTGCCGAACCTCGCGGAAGGCGAGACGATCTCGACAGTCATGCCGCTCCCTGAGGACGAGGCAAGCTGGGCCGAGCTGACCGTGATGTTTGCGACCGCCAAGGGCAATGTCCGGCGCAACGCGCTCTCTGATTTCGGCGATGTCCGCGCCAACGGCAAGATCGCGATGAAATTCGAGGACGCGGATTCCGACGACCGGCTGATCGCGGTGGCGACTTGCACCGATGCCAACGACGTGCTGCTCGCCACCCGCAACGGCAAGGCGATCCGCTTTCCGATTGATGACAAGACCGTGCGCGTCTTCACCGGCCGCTCCTCGGTCGGCGTCCGCGGCATCCGCCTGCTGCGAAATGACAAAGTCATCTCGATGTCGATCCTGCGGCATGAGGAGGTCGGTCCGGAGACCCGCAACGCCTATCTGAAGCTCGCCAACGAGCGTCGCCGCCAGAATGGCGAGGAAAGCGAAGCCAACGGCACCCTTGATTCGCCCGAGCCCGACGATACGGATGCCGAGACCGGTGAGGCGGCGATCTCGGAGGAACAGTTCGCCGATCTCGCGGCGCGCGAGCAGTTCGTGCTCAGCGTCACCGAAAAGGGCTTCGGCGTGCGCAGCTCCGCCTACGGCTATCGCATCACCGGCCGCGGCGGACAGGGCATCAACAATATGGACCTGACCCGCCGGAGCGACGCCGTCGTTGCGGTTTTCCCGGTCGGGCATAACGACCAGATCATGCTGGTAACCGACGCCGGTATGGTGATCCGCTGTCCCGTCGATGATATCCGCATCGTGCGGCGGGGCGGCGCGGGCGTGGTGATCTTCAAGTTCGGCGAGGATGAACGGGTGGTCTCGGTGGCGCGGCTGCCGGAAGTCGCCGAGGAGAATGGGGTCGCCGAGGAGAATGGCCCCGGGGAGAATGGCGGCGACGCCGAGGAGCCGGCCGAGGAGCCGAACCGCCCGGCCGCGGCGGCACCGGACGAGCCGGAAACGAATGAAACCGAGGGGGATGACAGATGACCAGGCGCATCGGGATCTATCCCGGCACCTTCGATCCGATCACCAACGGCCATACCGACATCATCCGGCGCGCCCTGCATGTGGTCGACCACCTGGTCATCGGCGTCGCCCGCAATGACGGGAAGGGGCCGCTGTTCTCGACCGACGAGCGCGTCGAGATCGTCCGCGACGAAGTCGCCAATCTCGAGAATGGCGGTGCCGGGCGGATCGAGGTGCGGCCGTTCGACACGCTGTTGATGAGCTTTGCCGAGGCTGTCGGGGCCGCAATCATCATCCGCGGACTGCGCGCCGTCTCGGATTTCGAGTACGAGTTTCAGATGACCGGGATGAACGCCCGGCTCAACCCGAACATCGAGACCGTGTTCCTGATGGCCTCGGACCGGTTCCAGTTCATCTCGTCGCGTTTCGTCAAGGAGATCGGCGCGCTCGGCGGGGATATCGGCCATTTCGTCAGCCCGCGGGTCGCCGCCCGCGTACTCGAGCGCTTCGCCGGCGCGCGGCCGAAAGGGCGATAGCGGCTACGATCCGGCGGCGGCCATCCGAACCCGCGGCGACCAGATCGACAGCAGGTAAAACAAGAGCGCCACCAGCAGCAAGTGCTGGAATCCGAGCAGCATCGACAGCGATTCGGCGAGGCCGCCGACGACCGATCCGGCGATGTTCGAGCCAAAAGCGAGGTCCGGCTGCGGCGCATCGCGGAATGATCGCGCGAAGATCACCCCGGCGAAGAACATCGGGCCGAGCGCCAGCAGGCAGGGTGCGCCATAGCGCCACAGCACCCCCCCGGTCAGAAACAATTCCAGCGGGACCAGCGCCCCCGCCGCGAGGATCACCACCAGACCAATATAGTGCCAGAGGAGATTGACTGTCGACACCTTAAGAACATAAATGTTCGCCAGTAAAATCAAGACCAATATGGTGAAAAACACCGCCGAGTTCACCACCCATGTGCTGCCGAACAGAACCGCCATTTGCACAACGGCTTTGGTCTCGAGCAACATAAAAGCCGCACCGAGAAAGAACATACGGCTGTTGATCGCCAATCGGCCTTTCGGCAGGAACAGATAGACCATGCCGACCCCCAACACGCCGAGGATTGCCATGGAGCGCAACGTGAAATCGGGGATCAACCGGCCGCGCAGATAAAGAAACGGCCAATCGTCGGTCGCGAACAACACATCGCCGCTGTAATTCACCAACGAGGGCGCGATCCGCTCCAATTTGCCGGCATTGCCCGACGCAGGCGTCTCGGGGCGCACGGCAAAGCCATCGATCGACAAATTCCGCGGCGGCACCGAATCGAGCCAGAAATCCTTGTGTTTGGCAAACGCGTCGGCGATGCGCGAATTACAGCCGGCGATAATCATCGTGAAGCTGTTGAGCGGCAGATCCTTGACCCGTTCCTCATAGGGCAGGCTCAGCACGGTGGGACGACAGCCGAACGCGGCCTCGGCCATTGCCGCGATCCGCTCGACGATCCAGTCCTGTCTGAAAAAGTTGTACATCACGAAAATCCCGCCGGGCTTGAGCACGCGCCGAGCGTCCTCAAAAGCCTGGCGGGTGAACAGATAACTTTCGAGGCGAATATTCGCGTAACCGCTGTGCAATATCAGCGAGTCGACGAGGGCATAGGCAACCAGATCATATTTTTGCCCGGTCGTGCGCAGGAAATGCCGGCCATCGTCGAGCTGCGGGACGACGCGAGCGTCCTGATAGGGATGGTCGGGATGATACTGGCGACCGATGCGCTGGATAACGGGATCGATCTCGACCGCGTCCACGCGTGTTGCGCCAAACTTCAACGCATGCGCGAGGTCGTTCCCGGTTCCCGCCCCGATAACCAGCACGTCCTGAAAAGGCGTGCCGCCGCTATGCTGGTTCAGCAAATGTATCAATGAATACGGGGAACCGGAGGAGGCAAAGGCGAGCAACCACTGGTGCGCTACCCCATTCACGCCGAGGTATCCCGCCCCGATATCATGGTCGATCAAATAATATGGAGACCAGTGCCGGGCATGTTGGTCACGTCGGAGCCAATCGCTGGGTATGCTGAGCCCAACCACCAGCGTGATCAGCGCCAATGCCTTCAACCTGTCAAGAGACCCGGCCTGATACTGCAAATAGGCGATGCCGCTACAGGTGATCAGGAACCATACCGCCGCCGGCGCCTCGATGAACGACAGAGCCGAAAACGCGACAATTCCAGCCAGGCTTCCGCCAATGTTCAGCGTGTATCCAAGCACCCGATTCGGATAGGCGTCAAAGGCGCGCCCCAATACCTGCCCCAGGCCGACGAACATCAGGGCGATGAACACGAAGAAGATTGCGGCAACTACCTCGATCGGCACGGCGAATTGGGCAATATCGGGATCCCGATATTCAGTTCCAAAAAAAACTTCTTGCGGCGAGCGCTGGCCGCCGACATCGACAACCAGACCGCTCCAGACGTGAAAGGCGGTAAACGTCGCCAGCGCGGTCAGGACGGCGGCGAGCGCGATCAGCGGAAAATAGCCGAGCCAATCCTGCTGCCGTCGCGCGGCCAGGCAGCCGCAGGACATCCCCAGGAATGACGCCAGCAGAGCCACATTGGTGAAAAACTGCAGGAACACGACATACGCAGCAAACCAACGAATACAGGCAAGCTCGAGGAACAGGACAAGAAACCCGACAATGAAAAGATTCCACGCCTGCAGACGGATATCTGGTAAATCCCGGGCAATGGCCGGGCCTGCCACAACTTCCACCATCTATGAGATCCCGAGCGAGTGCGGAGCGGCTAGTGCTAGTGGATACAACCTAACGAAACACACCCTACCCCGTCATTCCGGCGAAGGCCGTATCCACGGCCGGAGTAGGTCCCGGCCTTCCCCACGGAACAAGTCCGTGGGCTGAAGGCCCACGGGACGACGAGATGGGTGGCAAGCGTCTGATTTGTACCACTAGCAGTTTGGGTCCGGCAGTGGCAAGGCGGACCGCGCCAGCGGCTATTGGGTTCTCCCGCTTCCTTGCGATTGAGGTATGAATCTGAAATCACCGGCACATTGCCGGTTGGGGAGGCGAATCGATGGGCGTGGCGGTGAGCATCGCAGCTTTTTTCATGACGCTGCTCGGCGGCATGCTGGCGCTCCGGCTGCAGGATCGGCTCCACCTGATCCTCGGGTTCAGCGCTGGCGCGGTGATCGGCGTCGCATTCTTTGACCTGATACCCGAATCGATCACCCTGGTGACGCCGGCGCACACGGTCGACTCCGCGCTGGCCGTGGTCGCGGCAGGGTTCCTCGTCTACATGATCCTCGACCGGACCGTCGCACCGCACGGTCATAAAGGCCCGCGCACCGAACGGCTATGGCAGCGCGGCTCCCTGGGAGCGGCCAGCCTCTCGGTGCACAGCTTTCTCGACGGCTTCGCCATCGGCCTTGCCTTCGACGTCTCTGCCCCGGTGGGATGGATCGTGTCGGCCGCGGTCCTCGCCCACCGCTTTTCCGATGGGGTCAACACGGTGGGGATCGTCCTGCGCGGGCAAGGCGGCAGCCGAGCCGCCTTCGGCTGGCTCTTGATCGTTGCCGTGGCTCCGGTCGTCGGCGCCGCGTCGACGCTGGTGCTGCAGTTTCCGCAGCAATTGCTCGGGTACGGCCTGGCGCTGTTTGCCGGGTTTTTCATCTACATCTCGGCGAGCGACCTGTTGCCCGAAAGTTACCACGATCATCCGACCGGGTGGACGACGGCAATGACGATCCTCGGCATCGCGTCGGTTTACGTCGCGGTCAGCCTCGCGGGGGCGTGACGCCGGGGGCGGCCATCAGTCCCGCGGTGATCGTCGCTGCCAAGGCGAGCAGCGAATCGGGGGCGAGTGGAGGCTTGACCAACAGCTACTTTGGCACCAAATAAGGTAGATGAGCGTCTTCGGCCCCCCAACATGTACTCCGCCGTGGCTTGCAGCGGCGTCGTCAAACGCGTTTGCGGGGCTCGGTGGGCTCGGCTCTCCTGCCAATTTGCTGGCCGCTTGTCTAACCCCACCGCCGCCAAGTCTCCTCAGCGGGCCGCCGCTCCTCGCGGCAAATCCGCCTCACGCTTGGTGGTATGTCAGGCGCCGCTTCACCCGCCTCCTCGTTAACCTAACCATCACCGATGGGCAACGGCAGGACGGTGAAACAAAGCAAGCCGGCATCAGGGCGTGCCTAAATCGGCACTACTGCGGCGGCGCCTTCGAAACCGCAAACAGCATGCTCATCGGATCCTGGGGGAAGAACACAAGAGGCCGGCCGTCGCGCGACATCGATATCCTCTTTCTGCTGCCTGCCAAAGTGTACTGGCGGTTTCAGGCCCGTGTCGGCAACCGCCAGTCGCAGCTCCTGCAAGAGGTCAGAAGTGTCCTGGCTCAGACCTACCCACAGACAACAATGCGGGCTGACGGTCAGGTCGTCGTCGTTCCTTTCAACACGATTCCTATCGAGGTCTCGCTGGGGTTCGTTTGTGCGGATGGCCGCACTATCATCGTCTGCGACACCCACGATGAGGGCGGCTACAAGATTTCTACCGCTCACGCTGAGGCAACAGATCTAAATATCTCTGATATGACACGGAATGGTAATACTCGCTCTTTGATTCGAATGATTAAATCATGGCAACGCGAGAAAAACGTTCCGATTAAATCCTTTCACCTTGAGCGTTTGGCAATAGAATATCTTGATCGTTGGACATACAGTCATTACGATGTGTTTTATTATGACTGGATGGTTCGTGATTTCCTGGAGTACCTGATCAGCCGGGCAAACGGTTACCTAGTTATGCCAGGGACAAGCGAAATCGTAGAACTGGGCTCGGGCTGGTTGAGTCGCGCTCAGACCGCATATCGCCATGCAGTCGACGCCTGCAACAACGAACGTGACAACTATGAAGCTCTTGCTGGTGGAGGATGGCGGGAGATTTTCGGAAGCGCCGTTCCTGTACTGGTGTCATGAGCGATGCCGAGAGAGCACTCGCCGACGAGTGCAATAGACAATCTGAAAATTGCAGTTACACGGCGGTAGGATTCACCATTTGGCTCCGATGCCTTTCCGGGATACGGTCGTTTTGTGCCATTACACCTGTGGTTTTTGGAGCGCTTGCAACCTGGAAGATTGTAGCCGAGGGTTCCCCGACCTCTGCGGCGGTTTTCGTACTCCTCGCAACGGTAATTCCACCAGCGTACAGGGCTTCGCGGGTGGAAGCGGCGATCGAGGACTACACCACCCTCGCCGGTGAATTCACAAATTTGCGAGATCGGTTCCGGCAAGCCGCGCTGATCACGTCGCGGAAGGGTTTTAATGAGATCGAAGCCGAAACCAAGGCACTGATCGACCGTCTTGAGAAGGCGCGCCGGCGGATGCTTACGCCCCCCGAGTGGTGCTTCAAACTCGCACGCCGGAAGCACCGGGCTGGCCATTACGAGCACGATTACGATGTTGCCCGGCGGGGAGGAAACTCCGAGTAATAGGCGCTGACGGACCATCAACCCCAAAACGCCCTATCGCTGTTGTCCAAAGTACGACGGTAAAATTGCCATAATCATATCTTATTCTGTGCCTCGAGGCGAAGGCGGCGATTGGGCAGGGCCGGAGAGGGGCGAGTGGCAATGTCTGATGTGGGACTGCAAATAACAGGAGAAACAGGAGGCGGGCGCGACAAAAGCGACGATTCGGGAAGGGTCGGTCGGGCAATCCCGCCGGGCGGCCGCACGGTGCTCTTCAAATTTTTCCCCGCTTGGTGGTGATATGGCGGCGAATCGCGACCAGCGACACGGGAGCCAAGATGGCGGACGACAGCAAGCTTGAGCCGCACGGCCGCTGGGACCTGCTGAGCGCGACCGGGGCGGGGACGCCGATGGGCGATCTGTTGCGGCGCTATTGGTGGCCGATCGCCGGCGCCAGCGAGTTCGACCTTCCCGGCGCGAAGCCGGTGCGCCTCATGGGCGAGGATCTCGTCCTCTACAAGGATCTCGGCGGCGCTTACGGCCTTCTCGACCGGCATTGCCGGCATCGCCGCGCCGATCTGAGCTATGGCTATGTCGAAGAGTGCGGGCTGCGCTGCAATTATCATGGCTGGCTTTATGACGAGGCAGGACGGTGCCTGGCCCAGCCTTACGAGGATATGGCCCATCCCGAGGCCAAGCTCAGGGATGAGGTCCAGATCAAGGCCTATCCGGTCGCCGAATTGGGCGGCCTTTTGTGGGCCTATCTCGGGCCGCAGCCGATCCCGCTGGTGCCGGATTGGGAATTCTTTTCCTGGCCGAACGGTTTCCGCCAGATCGTCAAGGCCGAGATCCCGTGCAACTGGTTCCAGTGCCAGGAGAACTCGATCGACCCGGTGCATTTCGAGTGGACGCATTCCAATTGGAGCGTGCGTCTGGCCGGCGCGGCCAGGCCCTATGCGCCAACCCACGTCAGGGTCGATTTCAGCGAATTCGAGTACGGCTTCCAGTACAAGCGCATCCGCACCGATACCAGCGACCAGGACCGGCTGTGGACGATCGGGCGTGTCTGCCTGTGGCCATGCGGGTTGTTTACCGGCAACCACGTCGAGTTTCGGGTGCCGGTCGATGACGAGAACACGCTGAGCATGATGTGGCATTTCAGCCGCGTGCCGCGGGAGCGCGAGCCCTACGTGCAGAACCGCATCCCGACTTGGCAGGGGCCGATCGCCGATCCGCAGACCGGCCGCTGGATCACCAGCCATGTGATGAACCAGGATTTCGTCACCTGGGTCGGCCAGGGCCGGATCGCCGACCGCTCGCGGGAATATCTGGCGCCAAGCGACCGCGGCATCGTCATGATCCGGCGGCGCTTTCTCGACGATCTCGAAGCGGTCAAAGAGGGCAGGGACCCCAAGGCGGTGATCCGCGACCGCGCGGTCAATCGCGCGATCGCGCTGCCGGTCGCCGAACGCCGGGCGTTCATCGACGGCTTCACCCGCGCCGAGATGATGAAAGACCCGCT
>CAYMRQ010000193.1:0-9356 GCA_964392845.1 uncultured Rhizobium sp. | reverse complement strand
TGACGATGTTCACCGAGGAGCTGCCGTGGCTCACCGGGCATGACCGCGACCTCGTCATGGGACGCGCGGTCTGTGAGTGGATCGGCTGGAAGCACCCGGCCCTCGCGCGCAGCTAAGGCGAAAGGCAATCCGCGCGCTCGGCGGGGAGGCAGGAGCCGGAGCGCGCATATCACCATGACGCAGCGACGCAATGGAGCGCATCGAGCATGACGAAACGAACGATTGTCGGCGCGGCAGGCCTGGCGCTGGTCCTTGGACTCGCGGGGTGTACCAACCCCTATGATCCCGCCCAGCGCGCGATTGGTGGCGGCCTGCTTGGTGCCGGTACCGGCGCCGCAATCGGCGCGGCCGCGGCCGGCGGGCACGGCGCCGCGCTGGGAGCGGCGATCGGCGGCGCTGCCGGCATGCTTGGCGGCATCGCCACAACCCCGCCACCTCCCTACTATCCGCCGCAGGCTTATCACCCCCCGCCGCCGGCCTATTACGGCGGCTACGGCGCGCCACCGCCCGGCTCCTTCGCGCCGCCGCCGCCGTACTAGACCCGCACCGGTCGCCGCGGCTGGCCGCGAGTGGGGCATCATGCCGCAAAGCGGTGACGGCAATCGCCGGGGGCGCTATGATCGGATGCGCTGCTCGGTCAAAATGCGAGCGGGCGTCGCCGGGGATGACGCGTTGGCTTTGCGCCTATCCTGGATTGCAACCCTGCTGATGCCTGGGTGAGATCATGATCGGTCCGCCGGGATTGCCGAAAGCCGGCCGTCGCGTTTTTCGCTTTACCGGGGCGGCGCGATCGCGTTCGCGCGGTCGCTTGCAGCCATTGAAATGGGCGGTCGGGCTCTACCTTGCCGGGGTGCTTGCGCATTTCGGCCACCACATGGCGTTCGATCTGCCGGCCGGAATCGATCCGTCGTTCGGCGAGGCGTTGACCAGCGCTCCGACGAGCCTGACGTGGCCCGCCGATCTGATCGGGACCTTGATGACCCTGAGCTGAGCCGCCCGACCTGGATGGGCCTCGGCACGGTGGACGGCGAACGCGTACGGTGAAGCGATGATCGACGCGACACCGCTGGTGCGCTGTTACGCCCGCTTTCGCGCGCGCCGGCTCGCGCGGCAGGACGCGGTCTCGATCCAGCGGCAGATTCTGAAGCGGCTCATCGAGCGTGCTGCCGCAACCCGCTTCGGGCGCGACCACGATTTCGCCCGCCTGCGCGATCGACGCGATTTTTCGGCCGCGGTCCCGCTACGGTGCTACGAGAATTTCTGGTCGGCCTACTGGCAGCCGGCTTTTCCGAACCTCATTGATTGCAGCTGGCCGGGCCGGGTTCCGTTTTTCGCCGCGACGTCGGGCACCAGCAGCGGCGCCACCAAATTCATTCCGCTCACCTGGGAGAGCGTGCGCTCGAACCGGCGGGCCGGGCTCGACCTGCTCGGGCACCATCTGCGGCAGCGGCCGCACAGCCATGTCTTCGCGGGCCGCCATCTGCTGCTTGGCGGCAGCACCGCTCTGACCGAGCGCGCGCCCGGGGTCGAGAGCGGCGATTTGACCGGCATCGCCGCGGCGAGCCTGCCCGCCTGGGCCCGGCGTTTTGCGTTCCCGCCGCCCGAGATCGCGCGGCTCACGGATTGGAGCGCGAAGATGGCGCTGCTCGCCGAGCGTGCCCCGGCCGCCGCGCCGGCGGCTTCGGCCTCTTGCCACCGCAGATCGGCGTGCTCCGGCAGGGCGGGTTTGCCGAGTGGATGCGGCGGCGCGGCCGGCTCGGCAGCCAGAACAAGGTGCCGCGGGTCATCGTCGATCCCGAACTGTTCGCCGACCTCAGGGCGTTCGCGGCGGTGAACCGGGCCGATTAGGCGGGATGCGGCGGCGCGCGTGCGCCACCCGGTAGGCAAAGGCGACGACCAACAGCAGGAGGAGTCCGCCGACCACCCAGAACGGCGATAATGGCTCGCTCTCCTCCTTGCCGCCGACCCGGATCGTGACCCGTGCGATTTCGCCCGCAGCATGCGCCTCGGCGCTCCACAATCCGTCGATGTCGGCGGGGAACTCGAACCTGCCCGCGCTGTCGGTACGCCCGACGAGCGCCGGCCGGCTCGACTGGCCGGGGGCGAAGACACGCACCTCGGCATCGGCGATCGGTTTGCCGTCCGACGTCGCGAACTCCACCGTGACTTCATGCCGCGCGAACAGGCTCTGCGCCGCGGCGGGCATTGACCACAGCGCCGCGACAAGAGCCGCGGCGCGAGCGGCTTGGCCAAGGCTGCAGGAAAAGACACTCTGCATCATGGCGACGACGATAGGGGATACCAGCGATGAAGATAGCAGTCTTCGGCGCCGGGGCGGTCGGCGGCCATGTCGCGGCCCGGCTCGGCGTCGGCGCGGATGCGGCGGGGATCGAGGTCTCGGCCGTGGCGCGCGGCGCCCAGTTCGCGGCCATCGCCGAGCGCGGGATCACGCTGTGGATCGGCGCGGAACGCTATTCTTGCCGTATCCGTGCCACCGACCGGCCGGAAAGCCTCGGGGTCCAGGATGTCGTCTTCGTCGCGCTGAAATCGTCGGTGCTGCCGGCGGCCGCGCCGGCAATCGCGCCGCTGATCGGCCCCGCCACCAGCATCGTCTTCGCGATGAACGGCATCCCCTGGTGGTATCTCTATCGCTGCCCCGAGATCGGCGTGCCGCGCCCGGATCTGTCGCTGCTCGATCCGGGCGGCGTCTTGGAGCGCACAATCGGCCTCGAGCGAGTCATCGGCTGCATGATCAACTCGGCCAACGAGGTCGTTGCGCCGGGCGTGATCCGCAACTCGCCGGGGACGCGCAACCGTTTCACGCTGGGCGAGCCCGACGGCACGATCTCACGCCGGATCCAGGCTATCTCGGGGGCCTTCGAGCGCGCCGGCGTCGCCGCGCCGGTCAGCACGACGATCCGGGTCGAGATCTGGGACAAGCTCTTGCGCAACCTCAGCACCAGCCCGATCTGCGCACTGACCGGCGAACCAATCGGGGTGGTCGGCCGGCACGACGAGCTGCTCGCACTCGCCAAGGCGCTGATGGCGGAGGGTCTCGCCACCGCGCGCGCGCACGGGATCATGCCCGATATCGATGTCGAACGCGCCTACGGCAAGCGGCCCAATTCGCCGCACAAATCCTCGATGCTGCAGGATTTCGAGCGCGGCCGGCCGCCGGAGATCGACGGCATCCTCACCGCCGTGCAGGCCTTCGCCCGCGCCGCCGGGGTGGCGACGCCGCATCTCGATACGGCGACCGCCCTGGTCATCGAAAAGGCGCGCAAGGCGGGGCTGTATCCGGCCGCTTAAGGGCACCGCTGGACCGCGGCCGAACCGGGCGGCTTCAACCAACAGTTGGGTCATCAATCTACCCCTTCGCTAAATCTGCAAGGAATTTGCAGCAAATCTCTCGCGCACCGGTTGAGGCGTCCGGATTGGGCGATTCTAACCCTATGGTTTTGCTCGATGAATCCGGGCCGGTCGGGGCTGCCTCGCGCTCGCTGCTTGAAATTTAGCAGCGAATCAGCAGCGAGGCTTTCGCTACTAATTGGTGCAGCCCTGTGGTGCAGCGCGCGAGATTGCTGTATTTGCGATTGCGTGTCGGACATCCCCTGCTGCCGCTCCGAAGCGGCCCTCGGTTTGTCGTCGGCGCGCATTATCACCGACAATTGTGGCAATTTTAGCGTCGCGTTTATGGCAATGCATTCGCCGCTTCTGCTTGTCATGCCTAGGCTCGTTCGCCGAGGAATGCCGCCAGCACCTGCCGGGCGGCGGCCGCCGGGGTGCGTGCGCCGGCGGTCACCTCGGGATCGATCTCGCCAAGCGAGCGGCCACGGTATCATTCGAGGATCGTCGCAATTCGGGCCAGGACCTCGTCGATGAAGCTCGGGGGCACTTGTTCGAGCTTGCGGCCATTCCTTGCGGCGATATCGAGGGCGCGCGGACGATGCCAACCGACTTTCAGCCCGTTTCGGCGCCGCCCAAAAACGCGGCGAGCAAGAGGCGGGCGGCGGCGGCCGGGGTGCGGGTGCCGGCGGTCACCTCGCGCTCGATTTCGGCGAGGCGGGCGGCGATTGCGGGTGCGGCACGGAAGCGTTCGAGGAGGCTGTCGCCGATCTCGGCCCATAGCGCCGCGCCCGCCTGCTCGGCGCGGCGCCGCTCCCAGGCGCCGGTTGCCTGGAGCGCGGCGCGGAAACGCGCGACATCGTCCCATACCGCATCGATCCCGCTGCCCGTCAAGGCCGAGACCGCGCGCACCTCGGCCTGCCATTCCGGCCCGGCGGGACGAATGAGATGCAGCGCGTTGGCATATTCGGCGGCGGCGCGGCTGGCGTGATCGATCAGCGCGCCATCGGCTTTGTTGATCAAAATCAGATCGGCCAGCTCGATGATGCCGCGCTTCAATCCCTGCAGCTCGTCGCCGGCAGCCGGCGGCAGGATTACCAGGAACATGTCGGTCATGTCGGCGACCGCCGTTTCCGCCTGCCCGGCGCCGATGGTCTCGACCAGCACCGTGTCGAACCCGGCCGCCTCGCACACCAGGATCGCCTCGCGGGTACGCCGCGCGACGCCGCCGGTCTGTTTTCCGGCCGAAGACGGGCGGATAAAGGCCGCCGGCGCACGCGCCAGCTCGGCCATCCGCGTCTTGTCGCCGAGAATGGCGCCGCCGCCGCGTTTCGATCCGGGATCGACCGCGAGCACGGCGATGCGATGCCCGCGCGCGATGCCGTCGAGGCCGAAGCGCTCGATGAAGGTCGATTTACCGGCGCCGGGCGGCCCGGAAATGCCGATCCTTGTGGCGCCGCCGGCGACCGGCAGAATCGCCTCGATCAGCTGCTCGGCGGCGCGGCGATGGTCGGGGCGGGTCGATTCGACAAGAGTGACGGCGCGGGCGAGCGCGCGCCGGTCGCCGCGCCGCACCGCGGCGGCGAGGTCGTCAGCCGTCGCGCGACCCGCTGCAATCTCATCCTGCGTCCTTCGAGACGCGCCCGCTGGGCGCTCCTCAGGATGAGGATAAGACTTTGATGGCATTAAGAAAGGACCTCATCCTGAGGAGCCCGCGCAGCGGGCGTCTCGAAGGACGCACGGTGCTGATCCAGCCGATAGAGTCAATTCGCGGCCAGCGCCGCTTCGCGCTCGGCGGCCTCCTGCTGGCGCGCCCACATCGCGGCATAGACGCCGCCGCGGGCGAGCAGTTCGCGATGATGCCCGCGCTCGACGATGCGCCCGCCATCGAGCACCAGGATCTGATCGGCGTCCACCACGGTCGACAGGCGGTGCGCGATGACCAGCGTCGTGTGGTCGGCCGCAACCTCGGCGAGGCTCGCCTGGATCTCGCGTTCGGTCTTGGTGTCGAGCGCCGAGGTGGCCTCGTCGAAAATCAGGATCTTCGGCGCCTTGAGCACGACCCGGGCGATCGCGACGCGCTGCTTCTCGCCGCCCGACAATTTGAGGCCGCGCTCGCCGACCATGGTCTCGTAGCCGTCGGGCAGCGCGGCGACGAAATCGTGGATGTGGGCGCGCCGCGCCGCGGCCTCCACCTCCTCGCGGCTGGCGCCGGGTCGGCCATAGGCAATGTTGTAGAAAATCGTGTCGTTGAACAGCACGGTGTCCTGCGGCACGACGCCGATCGAGCGGCGCAAGCTGTCCTGCGTCACGTCGCGGAGATCCTGGCCGTCGATCTCGATCGCGCCCTCGTCGACATCGTAGAAGCGGAACATCAGGCGCGCGATCGTCGATTTGCCGGCGCCGCTCGGCCCGACAATGGCAAGCGTGGCGCCGGGCGGCACCGCGAAATCGACATCCCCGAGAATCCCGCGCCTGACGTCGTAGCGGAAATCGACATGGCGGAAGGCGACCGCGCCCTGGCGGACGGCAAGCGCCGGCGCGCCCGGCCGGTCCTCGATCTCGGGCGTGATCTTCAACAGCGCCATCATCTGCTCGAGATCGGTCAGCGACTGCTTGATGTTGCGGTAGACCATGCCGAGGAAGTTGAGCGGCTGATAGAGCTGCAGCAGGTAGGCGTTGACCAGCACGAAATCGCCGACCGTCATCCGGCCCGCCGCGACCCCCTGCGCCGCCATGATCATCACGCCAATGAGGCCGCAGGCGATGATCGCGCCCTGCCCGACATTGAGCAGCGCCAGCGTCGTCTCGCTCTTGACCGCGGCGCGCTCATAGGCGTGGAGCGCGCGGTCGTAGCGCTCTGCTTCATGCGCCTCGTTGGCAAAGTATTTGACGGTTTCGTAGTTCAGGAGGCTGTCGACCCCCTTGGTGTTGGCTTCGCTGTTGCGCGTGTTCATCTCGCGGCGGTAGCGGATGCGCCAGTCGGTCATCAGGAAGGTAAAGGCGATGTAAGTAACGATCGTCGCCAGCGTGACGACGGCAAAGGCCCAGTTGTAGAGCCGCCACAGGATCGCGCAGACGACGATGATCTCGAACACCGTCGGCACGACGTTGAACAGCATGAACGACAGGAGAAACTCGATCCCCGCGGTGCCGCGCTCGACCGCGCGCGCCAGCCCGCCGGTGCGCCGCTCCAGATGAAAGCGCAGCGACAGCGCATGGATGTGGCGAAACGCCGCCAGCGCTATCTGGCGCACCGCGCGCTGGCCGACCTTGGCGAAGACGGCGTTGCGCAGTTCGTTAAAGCCCTGCGACATGACCCGGGAGGCGCCATAGGCGAAGATCACCGCGATCGGCACGGCTATGGCACCGGGGCTCGGCACGGTCAGAGCGTCGACGGCCTCTTTGTAGAGCAGCGGGATCGTGATGTTGACGAGCTTGCCGGCAACCAGCAGCGCCAGCGCCAGCACGACACGGACCCGCAACTCGAACGCATTGCGCGGCCACAGATAGGGGCCCAGCCCCTTGAGCGCGCGCAGCCCCTCGCCGAGCCGCTCATCCGGTTCGGGCAGGCCGGAAACCGACGACCGGCCGACCATACGGGGGCCGTGCGGGCTCATTGGGCGGGGCCCAAGGGCGGTTGCGGTTGCGCGGCCGCCGCCGGCGCGCCGGGAGCTATCGTACGCGGCAGGCGCCAGCCGATCAACAGCGCTCCCCCGACCAGCGCCGCCCCCAGGAGGAACGGGCTGCCGCGGCCGAATTCCGTAAATAACGATCCCGCGATGATCGGCCCCAGCACCCGCGACAGGCTGCCGACCGACTGAGCGACCCCCATGATTTCGCCCTGCTCATCCGCCCCGGCGCGGCGCGAGATCAGGCTGTTGAGCGAGGGCTGCATCGCGCCCATGCCGAGCGCCAGCGCGGTCAGCGCGACGACAAGCGGCGCCAGCTCGCGCGCAAACGGCAGCACGAGGAGCCCGAGCGCGATCAATACCAGCCCGCTCAGCATCAGCCGCTCCTCACCGAAGCGCCTGGTCAGCGGCCCGATCAAGACGCCCTGCATCAGCGCCGACAGCAATCCGACATAAAAGAACACAAAGCCGATCGGGCGCGGGCCCCAGCCGAATTGCACGATCGCCCACCAGGCAAAGGTCGTCTCCATCCCGGAAAAGGCGAGAATGACCAGAAAGAACACCGCGATCAGCCGCGCCAGCACGGGTTGGGCGAGCATGCCGCGTGCCGCCTCGATCCTGCTGCGCGAGCTCGGCGCGCGCCCCGGCGAGAGGCTTTCCGGCAGCAGCAGGATCACGCCGATGAATGCGGCGAACGACAGCCCGGCGGCGATCAGGCCCGGCGTTGCCAGATCGGCCGTGGCCAGATCGTTGCCGGCGATGACGCCGCCCAAAACCGGCCCGATGATGAAGCCGAGACCAAACGCCGCGCCGATCATGCCCATTCCCTTGGCGCGCCGTTCCGGCGGCGTCACGTCGGCAATATAGGCCTGCGCCGCGGCGATATTGCCGGCGCAGGCGCCGGCGAACGCGCGCGCGGCGAACAGCATCCACAGCCCGGTGGCGAAGGCGAGCCAGAGATAGGCCAGTCCCGCCGCCGCCATGCTCGCCAGCAGCACCGGCCGCCGGCCGACACGGTCGCTGAGCCGTCCCCAGAGCGGCGCCGTTATCATCGACATCAGCGAGTAGATGGCGAAGAGCAATGTCATTTGCAGCGGCGAGGCGGCGAATCGCTCCGCGTAAAACGGCAGCAAGGGGATGACCAGCCCGAACCCGACCAGGTCGATAAAAATGATGAGGAAGAGGATTGGCATGGGGCGCTGTTGATATCGCGCCGGTGCTCCGCCGAACAAGAGCCGATCGATGCAGCGGCGCCGCGTTGCCCGCGCGCCCCGTCATCGCCTGGGTTGGCCGTGCCGCACCCCGGCCGCATCGCCGCGCCGGCATTGGTTCTCCGACCGAAGCAGGCCGGCGACTGATGTGGGTGCCGAATCGCCCTCTCATCGCGCCTCGCCCGGGTCCAAACACGCGGAAAGGGTCAGCGGGACACTTTCGGCAAGCGAGGTTATGCGAAATCCGCGTTTGAATGGTAAACGGCCTAACACTTTAGGGTAGGTAAGCCGCTCCGATTTGTGCTGCTCTTGCCCGGAACCCGCCGAAATTGGGGGAATCCTGTTCGGCCGTTGGTTGTGAAATTTTATCGACAACCGGCGCTGTTAATCGCACCTTAACCGCCATCGAGTTTTTTAGGAGCCACCTAATCAACCGAGGAGACTTGTGATGGCCTTTCTGCACGATTTTTTCGAACGGCATTCATTGCTCACCCGCCTGCTGCGCGACGACGCGGGGGCGACCGCGATCGAGTATGGTCTGATCGCCGCCCTGATCGCGGTCGCCGCGATCTCCGCATTCCAGCTGGTCGGCACCAACCTGACCTCAACGTTCAACAACGTCGCCAGCCAGCTTTAAGACGCAAGGCAGCGCCGCTGGGTCGAAATCCGGCGCGGCTAAACCCGCGCCGGCTTTCGCCATCCCGAGGCAGCGTCAAGCGCAATTGGTGCGAGAACGATTTCATTGCCGGTCCTCGCGGCGGCGATGCAGCCACCGCCCGGCGCTCGGTCGGGCGCCCGCTCGCGGCCTGTCCCTGACGCGTCGTCGGCATTCGACGGGTTCTGTCACCCCGCCCCGAGCAGCGCGCCGCGGAAGCGGATGCGGCACGAAGCCGGGTCGAGGTTGCGCTTGTAAGGCGGCGGGTCGTCGGGCTTGACCCTGAGCACGACGAAGGCGGTGCCGTTGCCTTCGCGCAACAGGCGTGCGCCGTCGGCGAGATCAGATTCGCTCGACACGTGCGGGTGCGCCTGATGCCGGAGCCGGCGGCGATCTTTTCGAGATCGACGCCAAGGCTGGTGTGGCTCTTCTGGTAGCCGGTCTCGCCGTAATGGCCGTCCTGTTTACCATCGACACTCAGCTAGAGTTTGATGTATTATGATCCTGAAAATA
>CAYMRQ010000192.1:7151-9371 GCA_964392845.1 uncultured Rhizobium sp. | reverse complement strand
CATCGACATCCCGCTCTACCTCGATTTCTACCGCCAGGGCCGCCTCGACCTCGACGGCATGGTGACCAAACGCGGCCATCTCGGCGACATCAACGAAGCCTTCCGCGTGATGAAAGCCGGCGAGGTCGCAAGGACGGTGCTGACCTTCGATTGATCGGGAAGATTTAGCGCCAAACAGGCGGCAGCTCGCCTCGCGCGGAATTCGCGAGCAGAGCGCCTGCATACGGCTCTATCCGCTCTGCCGGTACCTGTTGCAGGACGATCCGGGCAAAATCCTGCAAGCCGGTCAGCATGACGGAAATTCGGATCACCCGGCCGTCTGCGGCTACCAGGCGAAACCATTTGGCGGACGGAGAATAGCTAATGCTGGCGATGTCGTGCCAGGCAACAACACCGCGTCGAGTTAGAGTGCTATAGGTTAGTCTTGAATTGCCCAAAACATGGTGTTCCACAAAATAGTCGAATATGATTATTGCACCTAACAGAGTGAACCCGAGAAACGCGAATGTAACTGCTGGATTCTGTTCGGTCATCTGCCTCCCGTGGCTGTCTATGCCCGGATAGAAGCTAGACATTACGGCCAACGCCGTAAAAAAGCATAGGCAAACGATTCCAATCATAAGAACGCTTCGCGGTAAATGCATTGTCGCGCGGAGCGCCGTTTCTTCGCGGTGCTGTCGGCTGCGGGCGAGCCACTGCATCACAGCGCTGAAGACGACAAGCCAAATTGCGATCTGGAGAGCCCAAGCCCACCATGGTTGCACGGCCACACGATCCCCCTACGCACCGGTTCGACGGCGGCCCTGGTGGTCTTTCGCCGGGCCAACGGCTATAGGTATTCTATCACCAACGGGCTCGACGCGGGCGTCCGAGGCAGGATTTTGATCGGCGAGCACTGGGCGGGGCCTTCGGAGGATGAACATGACCTACCACCATATCCGGGTGGAGCCGATTTCGAGCAAAGTCGGCGCCGAGATTGCCGGCGTCGATCTGGCAGCGCCGCTGGCCGACGAGGTTTTTGCCGAGATCCGCCGGGCCTTTGGCGAGCATGGCGTCGTGTTTTTCCGCGACCAGCATCTCTCGCCGGAGCAGCACGTCGCCTTTGCCGAGCGGTTTGCTCCGATCGACATCAACCGCTTCTTTGCCGCTGTGCCCGGCTATCCGATGATCGCCGAGGTGCGCAAGGAGCCGGAGCAGCAGCGCAACATCGGCGGCGGCTGGCACACCGACCACAGCTACGACGAGGTGCCGGCGCTCGGCTCGATGCTCTATGCCCGCGAGGTGCCAAAGACCGGCGGCGACACGCTGTTTGCCAGCATGTACGCCGCTTATGACGCGCTCTCCGACGGGCTCAAGGCGACGCTCGACGGGCTGCGCGCCTGTCATTCGAGCCTCCACGTGTTCGGCCCCGAGGCCCACGCCCGCCGCGGCGATCTCGCCGGCCGCATCGGCAACCCCGAATTGGCGACCCAGGACGCGGTTCATCCCGTAATCATCCGCCACCCGGAGACCGGCCGCCGGGCGCTCTATGTCAATCCCGGCTTCACCCTTCGGTTTGACGGCTGGACCGATGAGGAGTCGCGCCCGCTGCTCGACACCCTTTACCGGCACGCGACACGGCCCGAATTCTCCTGCCGCTTTCATTGGCGCGAGGGCTCGCTGGCGCTGTGGGACAACCGCTCGACCTGGCACTTCGCGCTCAACGACTACCACGGCGAGCGCCGCCTGTTGCATCGCATCACGATCGCGGGTTCGCCGCTGCATTGAGGGCCGCGGGACCGCGAGCCACACGGGAGGTGCACCATGCATGCAATCCGCATCGATCGGGGAAAGCCGCTCGCCGAGGAGGCCCATCTCGGCCACAACCGCTATCACCCGGAAATCGCGCCGGTCGTCGAGATCGGCGAGGGCGAGGAAATCGCGCTGGAGACGCGCGACGCGCTCGATGGTCAGATCAAGCCCGATATGGCGAGCGCCGAACTGGCTTCGATCGAACCGGGCGCAGTGCATCCGCTGACCGGGCCGGTCTTCGTCAAGGGCGCGCAGCCCGGCGACATCCTCGAAATCGAGTTCACCGACATCGTCGCCCAGCCGACGGCGTTCAGCGCGATCGTGCCCGGGCTCGGCTTTCTGCGCGATGTGATGACCGAGCCGTTCCTGGTGCATTGGCAGCTCCGCGACGGCTGGGCCACCTCGGCGCAGATCCCGGGCGTGCGCATT
>CAYMRQ010000192.1:0-7141 GCA_964392845.1 uncultured Rhizobium sp. | reverse complement strand
TCTCGGCGGTGGCGCCCTCGCCCGCGAAGCTCACCGAGTGGACCGCGCGCGAGCAGCGGGTGATCGATCGGGGCGGGCTCGCCTTCCCGCCGGACTTGACCGGCGCGGTGCCGGCCGGTCGCTGCGGTCTAACCGGGCTGCGCACAATTCCGCCGCGCGAGAATGGCGGCAATTTCGATGTGAAGCAGCTGACCAAGGGCGCCAAGCTTTACCTGCCGGTCTTCACGGAAGGCGGCCTGTTCTCGACTGGGGACGGGCATTTCGCGCAAGGCGACGGCGAGGTCTGCGTGACCGCGGTCGAGATGGGCGCCACGGCCGTCGTTCGCTTCAAGGTGCATAAGGGCCTCGCCAGTCGGCGCAAATTCACCGCGCCGGTGTTTTCGCGCGAGAGCTATTTTGCCGACCCGCGCTTCGCCGCACCCGAACGCTTCCTCGGGGTCATGGGCATGCCGATCAACGCCGCCGGCGAGATCGAGGCGGAAAACCTGACGCTGGCGTGCCGCAACGCCGTCCTCAACATGATCGAGCTGTTAGAGGAACGCGGCTTCAGCCGCGAACAGGCTTATGTGATCTGCTCGGTTGCGGTGGATCTGCGCATCTCGAACGTCGTCGACGTGCCCAACTACGTCGTCTCGGCGCTGTTGCCGGAGGCGATTTTCGACGGCGATTGACCGCGCAGGCCATTCGGTGCCCGGTGCTCGGCAAACGATCGGCGACAGGGTAGGATCGACACCGGGATGGACGCGGCGCAAACCACCACCAGCCGGGAAAGGGGGCCGGCTCTAAGGCGGGCGGGCGCGAGCAGTACGGCCGAAATCCCCGGCAATGTTTATCGCTTTGTGCTGCAAGCGAGTGGTTGGCACCAGCTGTCCCTGGTGGTGCTGACCATCGTCGTGTTTCTGCTCGAAATCGTGCCGCTCGAACTGCAGCGCCGGGTGGTCAACGACCTCGTCAAGCACCGGAGCTTTTCGCTGATCATCGTCCTTTGCGCCGTCTATGCCGGCGCCGTTCTGGTGCAGGGAGGCACCAAGCTCGTTCTCAACGTCTATCGCAGCTGGGTCAGCGAGCGCGCGACGCGTGATTTGCGCCGCCGGGTGCATGTCCTGGTCAGCTCGCCGACCCCCGCTACATCAACGCCGGAAGCGGAAGGGGTTCAGGCTTCGATGATCGTCGCGGAAGTCGAATCGATCGGCGGGTTTGTCGGAGGAAGTGTTTCCGAGCCGCTGCTGCAGGGGGGCATCCTCTGTGCCGTGCTGGCCTACATGATCCATGTCGATGTTTGGATGGCGGCCACGGCGTTCGTGTTCTTCGTCCCTCAGCTGATCTTTGTTCCGCTGATGCAGGGCGCGATGAACCGGCGGACCCGGGCGCGCGTCCAGATCATCCGACAGCTCAGCATCAGCGTCATCGAGGGGATAAGCGGCGACGCCGCGCACGACCGCACCGACGACGAGCGCATCCAGCACGTCTTCGAGCTCAACATGGGAATCTTCCGCCTAAAGTTCTCGATGAACTTCCTGATGAACCTGAGCACTCAGCTGCAGATCATCGGCGCACTCTTGGTCGGCGGGTGGTCGGTGTATACGCAGCAGCTGGAAATCGGCGGTGTCGTCGCCTTCATCTCGGGGATCGGCCGGATCACCGATCCGTGGGGCGATCTGGTCAACTACTTTCGCGATGTGAACATCACCCAGGTCAAATATGTCCTGGTGCGCGACGCGGTCAATCAACAGGCGCAAGATCAAATAGCGGACGAGACCTGACCGGCCCCGCCGTCCACACATGGGTTCCCGCCTGCGCGGGAATGACGGCAGAGGTGACTCAGCATTACCGGATATTGTTCCTACCGGATCGGCTCATGCACGGTGACGAGCTTGGTGCCGTCGGGGAAGGTCGCCTCGACCTGGATGTCGTGGATCATCTCGGCCACCCCCTCCATGACCTGCGCGCGCCTTAGCACCGTGGCGCCGTCGCGCATCAGCTCGGCGACGGTTCTCCCGTCGCGCGCGCCTTCCAGCACGTGATCGGTGATCAGCGCGACCGCCTCGGGATAGTTGAGACGGACGCCGCGTTCGAGACGCCGCGCCGCGACCATCGCCGCGACCGCGACGAGCAGCTTGTCCTTCTCGCGCGGGGTCAGGTTCATCGCGCGTATCCTCCGTTGCCGGCTCGCGCCGGCTGCGCCTCAAACATGCCACAGACGCGGCAGATGCGCCGGCAATCCCATCGCGGCTGCGCGCAAATGACAAGTGAGATCGGCAAAGGCGCGGCGCAGCGCCAGCGGGTCGGGGCCCAGCCAGCGCGCGACGATCAGCCCGCCAATCGCGGTGACGCCGGCGCGCAAGCCAAGTGACGGGGATTGCTGCTGGACGGCGCGCGCGCCCGCGATAAACCCGCGCGGATCGCCCCGCGGCGGCGCCAGGATCAGCATGGCACAGGCTGCCGCGCGATCGAAACACGCGGGGTCGGCGATGATCGCGGCGATGTCGCCCCCGTTAGCACCATCGAGATGCAGTGCGTCGCCCCAGACCAGCGCGCCGTCGCGGCTCACCTGCCACTCTTCGTGCAACAGGCCATGGGTGAAGCGCTCGCCGCGCGCGCGCCGGCCGAACACGATGATCCCGCCGCCGAGGAACCCGGCGCCCGGCGCCAGCGCAATTGCGGTGTGGCGGCGCAGCCGCGCGCCGTCGAAGAGGATCGTCTCGGGCGGCAGGTATTCGAGCCGGGCGCCCTCATCGACCGAAAGATCCTGCGCGATCCGGGTCGTCGCGCCGGTCGAGCGGTAGATCTTTTCCGCGGCCGAGGCGGTCACATGGGCGACCGCCCCGGGGTCGAGACGAACCGCGACCCTGATGCGGTCGCCGGCCACCAGCCCGCCCGAGGTGGTGACCAGCACCGCGAGGCTGGCATCGCCCGCCTCGGGAGCCGGAAACAACACCCGCATCGGATCGTGCTGATAAAGCTGCGTGAGGCGGGTCGCGCCGCCGCGGACCGCGAAACCGATCTCGGCAACGCCTCGAACACCATTCTCGGCACTCAATACCCCAGCGCCATGCCGTCCTTGCGCGGCTCGGAGCCGCCGATCAGGACGCCGCGCGCGCGATCGATCCAGATCGCCTGGCAACCACCGATCGGCACCTCGAGCATTTGGATCGCGTGGCCGCGCCGGGCAAGGTCGGCCCGGACCGGCTCGGGCACGAAATGCTCGACCTGTAAGGCGCCCTGATAGGCGAAAACGCGCGGCGCCTCGGCTGCCTGCTGCGGGTCCATGCCCATATCGAGCAACCGGTGCAGAAAACTCGCGTGGCCGACCGCCTGGTACTGCCCGCCCATCACCCCAAACGGCATGACCGACCGGCCGTCCTTGACCAGCATCCCCGGGATCAGCGTGTGGAACGGGCGCTTCTTCGGCGCGATCGCGCTGGGGTGGCCGGGGGTGGTGCGGAAACCGCTGCCGCGATTGTGCAGGATGACGCCGCTTTCCGGCGCCATGATGCCGGTGCCGAACGCCGAGAACAGCGAGTTGATGAACGACACGGCATTGCCGTCGCGATCGACGACGCACAGGTAGATCGTGTCCTTGTGCTCGACCCCCTCCCAATGCCGCGGCGGCAGCGCGCGATCGAGCCGGATGTCGCGGCGGGTCCGCTCGGCCCACGCGTCGGACAGGTACAGTTCGACATCGACCGGCACGAAGTCGGGATCGCCGATCCTGGTGTCGCGCAAATGGAGGGCGGCCTTGGTCGCCTCGGCGATCAGGTGCAGCCGATCCGCGTCGCTAAACGAATCGCCGCCCATGGCATAGCCTTCCAGCGTCTTCAAAATCATCAGCGCGGTCAGCCCCTGATTGGCCGGCGGGCACTCATAGACATCGTAGCCGCGATAGGAGGCATGGATCGGCTCGACCCAGCTCGACCGTTGCGCGGCGAAATCCGCCTCCTCGTGCAGCCCTCCCAGTTCCTTCAGACGATTGACGATGTCTCGCGCCACATCGCCTTCGTAGAACGCCTCGCGTCCCTCGCGGCCGATCCGGCGCAAGGTCCTGGCGAGGGCAGGGTTGCGCATCGTGTCGCCGGCCTGCGGCGGCTTGCCGTCGCGCAACATGATCTTGGCGGTGATCGGATCCTGCAACTTCCCGACGTTGCGGGCCCAGTCATGCGCCACCCGCGGGGTCACGACATAGCCTTCCTCGGCCGCCTTGGCCGCCGGTTCGAGCACTTCGGCGAGCGGCCTGGTGCCGTGTTCGCGATTGAGCAGGCACCACGCGTCTATCGCGCCCGGCACCGTTACCGCGTGCGGGGTCTGCACCGCGATCTCGCGGATCTGGCGCTCGGCGTACCATTCGACATGGGCCTTGGCGGGGGCACGTCCGGCGCCGCTGAGCGCGATCGGCAGCGCCCCCTTTTTCGAATAGAGGACAAAGCAGTCGCCGCCGATCCCCGTGCTCTCGGGTTCGACGACGCATTGCATCGCCACCGCGGCGATCGCGGCATCGACCGCGTTGCCGCCGGCACGCAAGATGTCGAGCGCTGTCAGCGTCGCCCGCGGGTGCGATGTCGCCGCCATGCCGTTTGCCGCCATCGCCGCCGAGCGGCCGGGTACATTGAAATCGCGCATCATGCTCCTCGAACCGATCAACGCCCGCCGGAAGTGCAAGGCTGACCGGCGATTGGCCGGTGGGCTGGGTGCTTGCGCGCCATTCCTGCATGGTCCACCGTCGCCGGTCAATTCGCGCCAAAGGTTTGGGCGAGGTTTGTTGATGGACGGGTTGCTGCACTTTCCGGTCGCGACGCCGCCGGCGCCCGGTGAGGTCATCCCGATCGCCCCCGGAATCCTGTGGCTGCGCATGAGGCTGCCGTTTGCGCTCAACCACATCAATCTGTGGCTGCTCGACGACGGGCCCAGTTGGACCGCGGTCGATACCGGGTTTGCGCTGCCGGAAACCAAGGCAGCCTGGCAGCAGATCTTCGCCGCGGAGCTCGGCGGGCGGCGGATCGGGCGGGTCATCGTGACGCACTATCATCCCGATCATATCGGGCTGGCGGGCTGGCTGACCGAGCACTGGCAGGCGCCCTTATGGATCACCGAGAAGGAATGGCTGCACGCGCGCATGATGTCGCGCGACGGTAACGAGGATTCGGCCCGGCTGCGGCGCGATTTCGCCCACCGCGCCGGGCTCGACGACGAAGCCGCGTCGATCTTCGCCGAGCGCCAGGGCGGTTACCGCCGCGGCGTCCCGTCGGTGCCGCCCGCCTATGTCAGGATCGGCGAGGGCACAGTCATCGAGATCGGCGGGCGCGAATGGCGCGTCATCATCGGCGAAGGCCACGCGCCGGAGCACGCCTGCCTCTATTGCGCCGAGACCGGCGTGTTGATCGCCGGCGACCAGATCTTGCCGAAGATCTCGCCCAATATCAGCGTACAGGCGCACGAACCCGACGGCGACCCGCTGGCCCGCTACCTCGCCTCGCTCGACAAGCTGCGCCGCGCCCTGCCGCCCGACATATTGGTGCTGCCGTCGCACAATCTGCCGTTCCGCGGCGTCCATACGCGGATCGACGAACTGGCGGCGCACCACCGCGCGCGCTGCGCCGAGGTGATCGCCGCCTGCGCCCGGCCGCATAGCGCGGCCGAGCTGATGCCGGTCCTCTTCAAGCGCCAACTCGACCGCCACCAGACCGGCTTCGCGCTCGGCGAGGCATTGGCGCATGTGCATTACCTGATCGGCCAGGGCGAGATCGAGCGCGCGACGGGGGATGACGGCGTCGACCGCTTCCTGCGCAAGGCGGCGTGACGCTGCTGCTCCACTAAAATCGTCATCCCGGCGAAGGCCGGGACCCACTCTTCAACCGTCTCTGGCGCCGATCAGTGGGTCCCGGCCTTCGCCTGGCCTTCGCCGGGATGACAAACGGATTGTTCGGTTCAGAACGCGACGTCGTCGCCGCCTTTGAGGGCGAGCAATGAGCGGGCTTCGTCGGGGCTGGCGATCTCCAGCGACAGGTTTTCGAGGATCGAGCGGATGCGGCTGACCTGGTCGGCATTGCCCTTGGCGAGCTGGCCGCGGCCGAGCCACAGCGAATCTTCGAGGCCGACGCGCACGTTGCCGCCCATGATCGCGCCCATCGTTATCAGCGGCATCTGGTGGCGCCCGGCGGCGAGGATCGACCAGGCATAGCTGTCTCCGAACAATTTGTCGGCGATCCGCTTCATGTGGGCGAGGTTTTCCGGGTCGGCGCCGATGCCGCCCAAAATGCCGAAGATCGTCTGCACGAACAAGGGCGGCTTAACGAGACCGCGGTCGAGGAAATGCGCCAGGTTGTAAAGGTGCCCGACATCGTAGCACTCGAACTCGAACTTTGTGCCGCAGCCCTCGCCAAGCTCTTTCAGCGACCGCTCGATATCCTTGAAGGTGTTGCGAAAAATGAAATCCCGCGTCATTTCGAGGAATTGAGGCTCCCACTCGTACTTCCACTCCTTGTAGCGCTCGAGCATCGGGTAGAGCCCGAAATTCATCGAGCCCATGTTCAAGGAGCACATCTCCGGCCTGGCGCGCAGCGGCGCCGCCAGGCGCTCGTCGAGGGTCATGCCGTGACCGCCGCCGGTCGTGATGTTGATGACGGCGTTGGTCGCCTGCTTGATGCGCGGCAGGAATTCCATGAAGACGTTGGGGTCGGGGGTCGGCCTGCCGTCTTTCGGGTCGCGCGCGTGCAGGTGCAGGATCGCGGCGCCGGCCTCGGCCGCGGCGATCGCGTCGCGCGCCACCTCGTCCGGGGTCAGCGGCAGATAGGGGCTCATCGTCGGGGTGTGGATCGACCCCGTGACGGCGCAGGTGATGACGACCTTGCTGCGCAACGGCATCGCATTCCTCCGGGTTGGCTCTCCGGCGAGATTGCGTCGTCGCTGCGCTCCTCGCAATGACAATCCACCATTAAGGCGATGCCGGTGGAGTGAACCCCGTGTAGGGCGGAAAAGCGTAGCGCATTCCGCCGATTTCATGACAGCTCCGGCGACGGTGGAAACAGCTCGGCGCAACTTGCCCGGCCAATCCGCCGGATTTGGCGGAAGGCGCTGCGCTTTTCCGCCCTACTAGCAGCCTGTCGGACTCAGGTTTTCGCCTGGCAGCGTGACGGCCCGCGGCATG
>CAYMRQ010000191.1:0-9380 GCA_964392845.1 uncultured Rhizobium sp. | reverse complement strand
AATCCGGGTGAGCCCGCCCGCGGCGATGATCACCGCCTTGGCGGCGATCGTCACCGGCTCGCCGGCGGCGGTATCCAGCGCCACCGCGCCGACCGCCGCGCCACCCGCGGTGACGATATCGGTGACGTTGAGGTTGCTGAGCCGGCGGATCGCGTCGACATGACCGAGCTGCCGGCGCAGCGTCGCCGCGACGGCCGGGCCGGTATTGAGAAAATCGACATAGCAGCAGCGCGGCCGCGAGTGCCCGGGCGCGGTAACCTGGGCGATATGCCCGTCGCCGCGGCGCGCCCAGCCGACCCGCCATTCCGCCATCTCGCGAACCCGCGCGGGAGCGTCGCGGCACAACAGCGCAGCGAGATTCTCGTCGCAGAGGCCGCGGCCGGAGGCGAGCGTGTCTGCCAGATGCGCGGTCCAGTCGTCGGGGCATTCCTCGCCGAGCGCCGCCGCCACCGTCATCTGCGCCATCACCGTGGCGCCGCCGCGGCCAATGAGGCTCTTGTCGGCGAGCAGCACATGCCCGGCCCCGGCCCGCGCCGCGGCGATCGCGGCGTACATCCCGGCGCCGCCGGCGCCGACGATCAGCACATCGCATTCGAGGTGGGTCACGGCTCGGTGGGTCATGCCCCGCGGCTTCATGCCGTGCCCGAGGATCGCGACGATCGGCACGGCAAAGCCGTCATCGCGACGGTAAGGGGTGGCCGCCTTGGCAACCGCCGCTTCGATCGCCCGGCGCGCCATAGCGGGCTGCGCCGCGATCAGCGCGGCGGTGCGCACGGTGCCGCGCGCCAGGGCGACGACGATGTCGCGGGTCCCTCCCCTCCCCCGCGCGTGCGGAGCGCTTGCGGGGAGAGGGTTGGGGCGGGGGCTCCTCGCGGGAAGCAATATGTGTGGGAAGAGGAACCGCCGGTCAATTGAACCGCGGCATCACCTTTTCGCACAAGAGCTGCAGCGACTTCATCACCCTTGCATGCGGGACCTTGGTGCCGCAGTTCATCTCGCACAGGATGCCGTCGAGACCGAGCCTGTCGCGCAGTTCCAAGAGGCGATCGGTCACCCGCTCGGGCGAGCCGACGATGATCTTTTCGCGCAATGCATCCTGATAACTGATGGTCTGCAGCCGGCGGCCGCGCGCCGCGCGATCCTCGACCGCGCGCACCCCGGCGCGGGTCGCCGAATCTTCGAGCCGCTCGCCGAGATAGCGGTAGAAATACATGATGCTTTCTTCCGGCTCCTCGCGCGCGGCCTGGTCCGTCTCGGCGACGTACACCGGCGAGCGCAGGTACACCTTGCCCTCGCCGGGATGGCCGGCTTCCTTCCAGGCCTTGCGGTAGGCGGTGATGTTGGGCTCCAGCTCCTCGAGCGTGCCGATGCGCACCGCGACCAGCACCGCATGACCGAGCTTGGCGACCGCCGGGAAGGTGTCGGCGCTGTTGACGGCGACGCGGATCTCGGGCCACGGCTTTTGATAGGGCTTCGGCGTCAGCTTGACGTTGTCGAAGCTGTAATATTTGCCTTTGTACGAGAAGGATTCCTCGGTCCACGCCCGCTTCAGGATTTCGAGCGTTTCGGCAAAGCGCTCGCGGCTCTCGCCATAGGGCACGCCATAGGCCTCGTAGGTGCGCGGAAACCCGCTGCGCCCGACCCCGAAAATCAGCCTGCCGTGACTGATCTGATCGACCGTCGCGGCCTCCTCGGCGAGCCGCAGCGGATGGCACAGCGGCAGGACCTGGACGCCGGTGCCGATCTTGATCCGCTTGGTACGCGCGGCGATCGCGCTGGCCAGGGTCAGCGGGGCGGAACACACCGAGCGTTCCGGCGCGACATGGATCTCGGCCAGCCACATCGCATCGAGACCCCAGCGCTCGGCAGCATCGATCTGCTCGAAGGAAATCGAAAACGCGTCCTCGTCGGTCATCCCGGCGGTGCGCTGAAACTCGTGGAACATGCCGAACTCGAACGCCATCGTCTTCCTCCGTCTTCCCCGCACGCCGCACTGGTCAGTTCCCGTGGGCACTTTGCCATGCTCGGGTTGAATGCCGCGCGAAGCTTAGGGACGAAACCGCAGCAAGGCGAGTCAAGAAAGGCGCGGCAAAGCCGCCCGCCTAGATGGCTGTGTTGCCCGCAGCTTGGTGGGGCGGGCTCAGGGTGCGTAACGGCGGCGAGATCACCGCGTAGGCGTCGCCGGGCATCCTCAAAAAATCGCAAAGATACAACAGTCTTGAGGCGTGCCGGCGATGCGCGTTACAGTTCGCCAAAAGGTTTCCCCGAACCCCCAGACTGCACGGTATAATTGAGTTCTGAATGACGTTTCCCGCACCATCGATCGATTTCGAGGTGTTTGGGTCCGCGCCAAACGCTGGGGCGCTGGATAGTTGCCTGGCCTATCTCAGGCGAGCCGACGGTAACGGACAATCAGATGCCGGACTGAATTGTCGTCTGGCGGAAGCGCTGTTCCAAGAGGGCCGTCGCGATGACGCGCTCGAATGCGTTCGGCGCGCGTTGCCGTGGGAGGGCAGCGACGCGGCAATGCTGCGCATCTGCGCCTGGGTGTTCAGCAATTGCCAGTGCCACGCCGAAGCCGCCTCAACCTATCGCCGTCTTGTCGAGCTTTGCCCGGACTGGATCGAGGGTCATCGCCACGCCAGCGGGTCGCTTGCCGCGATCGGACAGCTTGACGAGGCGGTCGCCGACGGCAGGAAGGCGAGCGATCTGGCACCGCAAAACCTCGAATTCGCGCTCCATGCCGGATCTCTGCTGCTCACCGCGGGGCGATATGACGAGGCCGCCGGTTATCTTGGGCGCGCCGTGGCGCTGGAACCCGACAACACAAGCGCCTTATGCGACATGTCCGCCGCTTGCCACGCGCTTGGCCGGAGCCAGGCGGCCGTCGCGCTGGCGTTGCGTGCCGCCGCGCTGACCCCCGGCGACACCCGCATTGCCATCGTCGCGGCGGAATTGCTGATGAGAAGCGGCCGGGCCGGCGAGGCGGCCGAACTTCTGCACCGCGCCGCTTCCCATGCCGCCGACCCCCGGCTGCTCCGGGTGCTGTCCGCTGCGGAGATGCTGCGAGGCCGCTTCGAAGCGGCGCTTGACGCGGTCGACCGGGCCCTCGCCGGCGCTCCCGATGTTGCGGAATTCCACCTCCATCGCGGGCATTTGCTGTGGCGCCTGGGCGAGCTTGCCGGCGCAGCGATGGCGCTCGACCGCGCGGCGGCGCTCGATCCGGCGAGCCCTGAGCTCAAGCGCGCGCAAATGAGCCTCTATCTCGCCGCCGGGCTGATCAGCGAAGCGACGGCGGTCGGCGGCGAATTGCTGCATCGCTTTCCCGACGACCAGACCTCCGCCGAAGCCGTGATGCACCTGCTGACGCACCGGCTGGACACGATCGACGGCGAGTATGTGGTGCTGAACGACGGCACCGGCAGAGGAGAGCGGCTGCGGCGTCCGCCGCCCGGAATGCGCGAGCGGCTGCGCAGCCAGTGCCGGGTCATCGGTGCCTTGATCATTCGCGAGACGCGGACCCGGTTTGCCGATGCCAAGCTCGGCTATGGCTGGGCGCTGATTGAGCCCATCCTGCACATCACGCTCTTGTCGGTGACCTTCGCCGTGCTGATGCACGGCCAGCCGCCGATCGGTACACATTTCTTCGTCTTCTATTATACCGGCCTGGTTCCCTATCACATCTTCGTTCACACCAGCAGCGGCATGAGCCATGCGATCATTGGCAACGGCCCGGTGCTGCAACTGCCGCCGGTCACGACCTTCGATGTGATTGCGGCGCGTGGCCTCCTCGAAATCATGACCGATGTGATTGTCGCGGTCATCATCCTCGTCGGGTTCGGTGCGGTTGGGCTGGCAGCCATGCCCGACGATCTGTGGGACCCGTCGATCGCCCTCTTGGTCACGGCGGCGTTCGGCTATGGCTTTGGCTACGTCAATGCCGTCGTCACTGTGTTCTTCCGGTCGTGGGACAAGATCTACGGCCAGGTGACGCGCGCGCTCTATTTCATCTCCGGCATCTTCTACGTGCCCGGAATGATGCCGGACTGGGCGCGCGATGCCCTCCTCTGGAACCCGCTCCTGCATGCGATCGACTGGTTCCGCGCCGGGTTTTTCGAGAGCTATCAGCCGCATTGGCTTGACCGCTCCTACCTGGTCATTCTCGCAATCCTGACGCTGCTCGGCGGGCTCGCGCTCGAACGCGGGCTGCGCCGCAGGCTGAGTGTGCCGCTGTGATCGCGCTCGACGGGGTCGCCAAGGCTTATCCAACCGCCGGCGGGCGCAAAATCGTGCTGGACAATGCGACGGTCGAGTTTGCGTCGGGACATAATTTCGGGATCCTGGGCGCCAATGGCGCCGGCAAGTCGACCCTGATCCGGCTGCTCGCGGGCTCGGAGATGCCCGATCGCGGCAGAATCAGCCGCTATGCCCGGGTGTCGTTTCCGCTCGGCTTTGGCGGCACGTTCCACGGCGCCCTATGCGGACGCGAGAATGTTGCGTTCGTCGCCCGCGTCTATGGCGCCGGCCTCGCGGCGACAATTCGCTTCGTCGAAGAATTTGCCGAGCTCGGCGAGTATTTCGACATGCCGGTGGACACCTATTCGGCCGGGATGCGCGCGCGGCTCGCCTTCGGCACCTGCCTGGCGATCGACTTCGACGTCTACCTGATCGACGAAGTCACCGAGATCGGCGACGAACGCTTCCGCCGTCGCTGCGCGGCCGCGTTTCGCGAGCGCCTGCGCCGCTCGGACATCATCCTTGCGACGCATAACAGCCACACGATCCGCCAATATTGCGATCGCGGCGCCATTCTCGCCGGCGGCCGGTTGGAACTGTTCGATGACATCGCCAGCGCCTTTGAGCGCTACCGGCGCATGCTTGCGGAGCCATCCGCGTGAGACTCGAGAGGCTGACCCGCGCGCTGGCCATTGCTCGGCCGCTCTCGCCCGCTGCCGGGCACTCGGTTCCGGCGGCGCCGGGGGCTGCTCCGCCGGGGCCGGCAGACAGCCGGCACGCGCTGACCAGGCTCACGCGCCTGGCTCTGGTCCCCGCCGGAACGCCGGCCATTGAGCGTGCCTGGCCGTCACTGCGCGGCTTGTCCTTCGCGGCGCTGGTGGTGATACCGATAGCCGTGGCGGCTGCCTATTATTTTGCCGTCGCTGCCGACCAATACATCGCCGAGTTCCGCTTCACGCTCAACACCGTCGACCCGCCGCGGTTCGACCCGCTGTCACTGCTCGCCGGCAACGCGACCCAGTCGCCGGCGGCACTGGAGTCGCAGATCCTCGTCCAGTACATGACCAGCCGGGCGGTCGTTGATGAGATCGATGGCTCGCTCGACCTTCGCCGACTTTTCGCGCCGCCGCAGGCCGATTGGTGGGCACGGCTGCCGCGGCCGGCCTCGATCGAGGAGCTTGTGCATTATTGGAAGGGCCAGGTCGATCCGTCTTACGATGCGGCGACCGGAACCGTCACAGTCCGGGTTCGCGGCTTCGCGCCGGGCGATGCGCTGCGCTTGTCGCAGGCCGTCGTCGCCGCTTGCGAAAAGCTGGTCAACGACCTGTCATTGCGGGCGCGGCGCGACACGCTGCGGCATGCCGAAGCAGAGCTGGGGCGAGCGGAAAATCGGCTCAAATCCGTGCTTCACGATATCCGCGCATTCCGCGACCGCGAGGGCCTGATCGATCCGGCGAGGACCGCCGAGGCTACCGGGGTTCTCGCGACCCGGCTGCGCGACGAGCTGGTCAAGGCGAACGCCGAGCTGTCGACGCTCAGGGCGTATATGCGCGAGGATGCTCCCTCGGTCAAAGTGTTGAAGGCGCGCATCCGCGCGCTCGACGCCCAGCGGCGCTCGCTGGCGCATGAAATGACCGATGCGGACACCGCGCGTACCGACACGCTGTCGCGTATCCTCGGCTCCTACGAGCAGCTGGAAAGCGAGCGCAAATTCGCCGAGGCCGCCTATCAACACGCGTTGCGGAGCCTCGACCAGGCGCGCGCCAATGCCGATCGGCAGCACGTCTTTATCGCCAGTTTCATTCCCCCGGGCCTGCCGGAAGAGGCGCTCTATCCCCGCCGCTGGCGCTCGCTCGGAACCGTTGCGCTGATGGCGCTGGCGGTCTGGGGCATCGGGGGTCTGACCGTGCAGTCCATCCGCGATCACCTGGCGTGACCGCCGCGCGTCCCCCCTCCCACGCATCTTCAAAGAGAGCCGCCATGGCGATGCCTGCGTTCCGCTCCCGCACCGCGCTCCATCCGGAGGGCTTCGGCCAACTGGCGACGCTGCCGTCGCGCAAGGAAAGCCTGGCGATCGTCTCGACCGGCAGCAAGCTGTGCGGCGTCGCCGCCTACACCGCTGCGTTGCAGCGACAGCTGAGCGATGCCTTCGACATCACCGTGTTCGATCTCGACCAGTACCTGCTGCGCAGCCCGCATCGCCGCGTCCGCAAGCTCGCAGACCGGCACATCAAGGAAATCTGCCGGGCGATCCGGCGGTTCGACGCCGTCAACCTGCAGCTCGAACATGGCACGCTGGGCGGCAATGGCAGCGACATCTATCGCCGGTTCTGCTGGCTCATCGCGGCGGCACCGCGATTGTCGGTGACCTTCCACACGCTGCTGATGCCGCTGAGCTTCGACGCTGCGGCCTTTACGAAGGCGCTGGTGACCGGCAAGTTCAAGACGGTCGCGCGCATGCCGGCGGACTTTCAGCGAACGCATCTCTTGTCGCACGGAATAGCCCGCCAGCTGCGCCGCACCCAGCGCAAGAAGCAAGTGAGCGCGATCGTGCACAACCGTCGGGATCTCTACAACGCAAGGTGTCTCTATGGCATAAGCCACGTTTTCGACCACCCGCTGTCCTATCTCGACGCCGACGAGGTCGATGCCATCCGCAGCCGCGCCTCGCGGCCGCGCCTGGCGATGCTCGACAATTTGCCATCCGATGCGGTGCTGGTCGGGGTGTTTGGCTTTCTCAACGAATACAAGGGTATCGGAACGGCCATCCAGGCGCTGAACTACCTGCCGGGCAACCATCACCTGCTGATTTTCGGCGGCGTTCACCCGCACGAGATCGTGCCTCACCTGCCGAGACACCCCTACATCTCGTCGCTGTTCGAGAATGCCTACATGGATACAACGCTGTACGACCGGATGAGTGCGATCGGCGCACAGAACGACGCTCAACCGCTCGTGGTTGCCGCCGACCAGGGCCTGCGCGAGCTGTTGGGCGCGCATCCGCGCGACCTTTCGGCGCGCATCCACTTCATGGGCGCGCTTGCTGAACAGGATTTTCTGAGCGGCATGGCGATCTGCGATGCGGTCGTCTTCCCTTATCTCGAAGTCGGGCAATCGTCATCGGGACCGATCAGCCAGGCCCTGGAACTCGGCTGCCGGATCATCGCCTCGCGCACCCATACGTTTCTGGAATTTGCCGAATACCACGAGAACGCGGTCGAGTTCTTCGATATCGGCAACCATCTCGAATTGGCCGAGCGCCTGCTCGCCCGCCGGCAATTCAGCGCGCGAAGCGGGCTTCCCGAGTTCAACGTCGAAACCAACAAGGCGACCTATCTGCTCGCCAACGGCAAGATCACCGGCCCGCCGCTCGGTCTGGATCGCGCGCGTAGCCCGCTCAAGGTGCGTCGAGCAGAGCACGCAAGGCGTTGACCGCGCGGGTCGCTCGCCGCGATCCCCGCCGATCCCGGCTTTCACCGGGTTTGCGCTCGGCGCTGTCGGCGGACGCCCGTATTCCCCGAAAGATACAGCGGCTTTGACAAGGAACTTCTTGCTGGCGTTTCAGGCCAGGGCGCTTGATATTGAATTAACATAAATATCTAAATAATTCTGTCTTTATGTGGCACCTCGGTTAATTTTTTGCTATTATTTCTATTGACTAACCAAGAATGAATGATGAATTATTACACGAGTTTCCCGGGATGCTGATCGGTGCCGGTATGAGCAGCATATTCAACACCATCGCGACCCGTCCGTAACTGAGCTCGGCCAAGCTGGCTATTAACCTTGACAATCGGTTAGGTGTTCTGATGTGGGATCTTCTGAAACAAACCGACATCGATCAGGCAAAACAGGAACTCAAACTTCGCCGTTGCGAAACTCTCAGGAGACATGCAGAAGAGAGTCAAATTTTGGACGCCGATCAGGCCGAACTGAAAACATTGAACCGTTTGATCGATGCTTTCTCACGGAAGTTCATCAAACCCACCACATCATCGCAGGCGCCGATCTCTGCACCCGTTGCAAATAAGAATATTGGCTATGCAACTTTTCCTGATGTAAGACATCAAAATCATCGGGATCAGCCTCGGACCAATTTTGATACGTTCGCGCGCGCCGTGGCGCGGGGGTAGCCTCAAGGCACCGCGCGGCGCCGTGGGCCTTCAGCCCACGGGCCTATCCCGTGGGGGCGCCCAGGGCTCGGGAGCGCGCGGCTCAAGATCGGTGACGACGTCGACGAGGACCGGTTCGTCGGAGCCAAGCGCCTGGTGCAGCGCCGGCGCGATGTCCTGCGGCGCTTCGACCCGGATGCCGCGGACGCCGAAACTCCGCGCGACCGCGGTAAAATCGGTCGGCCCGAAGCGGATCAGCTCCTCGCCCCTGCCCGGCCGGTTGCCCGAGATCCGGTGGACCCCGGTCAGGTTCTGGCCAAACCCGGAATTGTTGTTGACGATGACCGTGACCGGGATGTTGCAGCGGCGCGCCGTCTCCAGTTCGGCGAGATGGTAGTAGAAGCCGCCATCGCCGGTGAAGCAGACCACCTTGCGTTGCCCCGCCGCGCATGTCGCGCCGAGCGAGGCGGGGAAGGCCCAGCCGAGCGACCCCGCCGCGCGCTGATAGGTTTGTCCGGCACCGTTCAAATCGATCATCGTGCCGGTCCAGATCCCGGAATAGCCGGTATCGGCGACGAGGATGCCGTCCGCCGGCAGGGCGCGGGTTACTTCGGCGCAGAGCCGCTCGACGCTGATCGGCGCGGTGTTCTTTTCAACGAGCGGCGCCATGCTGGCGCGCCAATCGGCGACGATCCGCGCCGCCTCGTCGGCGAAGCCGGGATCGCGCGCCGGACGGCCGACGATCTGGTTGAGCCGCGCCAGGGTCGCCTTCGGGTCGCCGACCAGGCCGGTCGTGTTCGGATAGCTGCGCCCGATTTCCAAGGGGTCGGCCTCGATCTGCACGATCTTCGTGTCGATCGGCGGGACCCGCCAGTTCAACGTCACCTGGTCGCCGGTGTCGCAGCCGACAAACAGCACGAGATCGGCGCCGCAGACGATGCGGTTGGCCGGGGGCGCCGAATAGCTGCCGGCGACGCCGGCTGAGAGGCGGTGCCGGGTCGGAATCAGGCCGCGCGCCCCGAGCGTCGTGGC